>JBCCLR010000100.1:0-12736 GCA_039026755.1 Pseudomonadota bacterium
ACCGGCATTTTGGAGGTTATTCCGGGCCAAGGGGATTCCGGAGGGCCGGCATTTTACAACCCGAAGACAAGTTTGGATATCGCGCTGGAACGTGCGGATATCAACAGTTTTTCCGGCGATGTGCTGGATGAGTTGTTTGTCCTCGGGGTGACCTCTTATGGCACGACGTTTCTTGAAGACCAGGAAATAGGATCCTATTTCACAACTGCGACCTGGGCCTATGTCTCACCCTATATCGATTGGCTTGAGGGGTTTGATGATACCGTTTCGTCCTTCTCGCTGTCACCGCTTTTTGAAGCGATGATCATCGATGATATTCTGAATGACGGCGAAGATTTTCAATCTCCCCCCATCGGTGCGCAGGGCAGCCCATCTGAGATCCCTGTGCCCACGGCCTTTCCGCTGTTCCTCTCAGGGCTTGTGGCGCTTGGCGTGATGACGCGGCGTACGCAAAGCTGCGCAGTATAAACCGCGCGCCGTTAAACTGCGGTGGGTGTGTCTTGCGGCACAATGGGTGCGTCGGCGATGAGCTCATCTGCCATCTCATGGTTACGATCACGGTGACCTTCTTCATCGGCTCTCACGGCAATCACAACATCTCTCAGCCGCGCGGTAGCCGGTAACTGCCAATAGTCAATGGCGATTTGCGGTGCTGGTACGTTATCCAGCTTGCCGGCGTCTATCTCTGCGAGGTAGGCGGTATAGCTAATCACCGCTTCTTCTTCGAAATAGCCAACGATGCGGTGCGCGGTTTTGGGGGCCAGCAGATAGATGAAGAAATAGACATTATAAAAGATCGCCTGGGCAATCATGATCAGTGTCCGTTCGAGACCACTGGGCTGAGCAATCTCCACGAATGTCATCAAATGCATGCGTTCGTTTTCCGCTTCTTCAAGCAGTTCGCGAATCCAGCCCCGGTCATCTTCAATCCGGCGCAGGCTGCGCAAATGCTGCAACAGACCGCCCACCATACCGGGCACAGCGGCAACCGTTTCCAGCACGACTGCGCGGTGGCCATACCGCTTTCGAAAAAACATATCCGCGAAAAACCGAAGGCCTTTGACGAAGCCAAAGGCAACACGGTCACGCATCGATTGCGGTTCGAAGTGTTGGCTGTTTGCAGGCATATGACGCTCCTCTATTTCGCTGAAATGGGGACAGATGACGCGCGGACAATGCGGCATATGCGCCGCAAGCACTAAGCCTGAGGTCAAACAAACGCCGTCGGATAGAAAGGCAGAACGTATAGAATGAGAACCGTTCTCACGCCGGGGACATGCAGAGCGCTAAACGTCGGTGAAATCATCCTCTGCCGGCGTGATATCTTTTTTGTCGATAAACTGCCCACGGAACGTCCAACCGGCGAAAAAGCCGATCAGTAGAACCAGAAAGATCAGCACAAAGCGGCGCATTGTAAAGGAGAAGATCAGGAAATGGACGCTGAGGTCTTGCGTATTTTGCAGCACGAAAATGATAAGCAAAATGAGCAACGCCAATGTTAGCGTGAGCTTCGGTCTCTGCAGAAAATAGGTCATAGCGTTGTCTGTACCGGCTTTTACCAACGGGTGGAAACACCAAAACTAACAAAATCAAACGCGCTGCGGCCAGCAAGACCGACGCCGGCCGATACGTCGAGTTGCAGTTCTGGCTGGAACAGATAGGTGAGACCAAAGTCCAGGATATGCGCATCGCCAGCTTTGTCATCAAAGCGGCTGAAGAGTTCGATGAATGTGCCAAAGTCCTCTGGCAGCGCTTTTGCCACGCCCACGGCATTGGTGAGCGCCCAGTCCCGATCATCGGCGACGTTTTGCGTCACAAGCGTTGCTGTCCCAAATAACCCTATGCCGTCTGCATAGTCGTAGGACCACAAAGCGCCAAGGGTGGTTTGCGTGTCTGATAAGCCACGTCCGTCATCAAGCGGGATCGTTGTGCCGATGATAATACCGATATTCGGTCGATTGCCTTGCTGCGGGCTCAGCGCGTATTTGGCGTTGACGATCAGATCATTGACCGCGTCATCGCCCGGCACAAAGCTGATACCGCCCCAGCCCACTTGCACTTCCAGCTTTTTAGCCACACCGTAGCGCATCAAGCTGACTGGCAGCGTCACACCTTCCACGTCCAGATCAAAGTCGACGCCAGCTT
This sequence comes from Pseudomonadota bacterium, assembly GCA_039026755.1. GTDB lineage: Bacteria > Pseudomonadota > Alphaproteobacteria > Sphingomonadales > CAKZYD01 > CAKZYD01. The sequence continues at coordinate 2,146 of JBCCLR010000100.1, forward strand.
CGACCTGAATTTTGCCTTGTGGCAGGGCCTGCGGGCTGGTGCTAAAGCCGGGACGCTCGGTAATCAGCGGCGCCTCCTCAGCATGGGCATAAAACGCGCTTGTGAAGAGCACTGGCGCTACAAAGATCCAGAGAAACTGAGGTGTCATGGGGTCTATCGGCCAATCATCTTCACATGCGGCGTCGATACACGTTTAGACGGCTCGTTCATAGCACGCGCTGTAAAAAAGATACCGCGCGGGCCATTGCCAGGGTCGCCGCAACATCGTAACACCAGCGCGGCGGCGGGCGAGCCGTCCAAGCATGGGGGGATAGGCCGTGACACATCATGCGTTTGGCGACGCTGGCGGGGGCGCGGATGCATCCGGACCACGCTTTGATCTCACAGTGCCGTCCGGCGGCTATGGCTGGTGGTATGTCGATGCGGTCAGTGATGATGGCGTGCATGGCCTGACCATCATTATCATGATTGGCGGGGTGTTTTCCCCCTATTACGGCTGGGCCGGATATCGCGACCCCTACAATCATGTGGGCGTTAATGTTGCGCTGTATGGCGCGGGCCCAAACCGCTGGGCGTTTACCGAGCGGCGCCGCGATACGATATCGCAGAGCCAAAACCAAATCAGCATTGGCCCGAGCAGCGCCGTTTGGGACGGCAAGCAGCTGCGGATCGACATTAAAGAACGCGGCGCGCCGCTGCCGCGCAAGGTCATTGGGACGGTGCGCCTGACGCCCAACTGGCGCACCCATGAAGGCCACCAACTTGACCATAAAGGCCGCCATTTCTGGCATCCAATCGCGCCCAGTTCGCGCGTAGATGTGGCCTTTGACCATCCCAAGCTGGCGTGGTCGGGCAGTGGCTATTTTGATTCCAACTGGGGTTCTGAAATGTTGCAAGACGGCTTTCAATATTGGGATTGGTGCCGATCCGCGCTCACCGATGGCGCGGCGATTTACTATGACGCGCTTGATCGTGATGGGCAGCGCAACCGCTTTGCGCTGCACTATGATACGCAAGGCAGCACCCACAAAACCGACTGCCCAGCGTCCATCCCACTCACGCCCGGGCCTATATGGAGGGTTAAACGCAGCGTGCCAGCACCAGAGGGCTATACGCCAAAAACCCACTTAATGCTGGAAGATACACCGTTTTACACCCGCTCGCATATCACCGCGCGTTTTGACGGTGAAGATGTGCTTGCTGTGCATGAAAGCCTCGACCTCGACCGGTTTTCAAAGCCGTGGGTGCGCTGCTTGCTGCCATTTCGGATGCCGCGCGTTTAAGCCGCGCCGCGACCGTGCACGGCTTTGTCTCGATTTCGCCTGAATTGCGGTGAAATTACGCACTATGGGCGTTTAAAATTGCTCTAGTTTGCTCCGCGAGAGCAGCGCACTACCTCCCCAGCTAAGGCAGCAGGAATGTTGAAATGACCCGGATAACGGTACTCATCGTAATGATAGTGTTGGGCGCGGGACCGCTCGCCCAAGCGGCAGACGTGGAAGTCTCTGTCAAAAATTTACGGTCTGAGGAAGGCACGGTGCGCGTCGCCATATGCACGGAAAACACCTTTACCAAGCCCGCTTGCACGCTGCGCGGCAATGCACCGGCCAGCGAGGGCGCCGTGGTGGTTAAAGATGTACCTGCGGGGCGCTATGCGGTTCAAGCGTATCACGATGAGAATGATGACCGCAAAATCAATCGATTTTTCTTCAAACTCAAAGAAGGCATCGGCTTTTCAAATGATGCGAAAATGCGGCGCGGGCCGCCAAAGTTTGCCGATGCGGCAATCCAAATTGAAGACGATACATCTCTCGAACTGACTATCATTTATTATTGAAGGACATCTGAGACTTGGACGCTGATAAAAAAGTCGTTGTTATTGGAGCTGGTCCTGGCGGCCTTGCCACTGCACTGTTGCTTCGCGCTAAAGGCGCAGACGTCACCGTGCTTGAAAGCCAAGACCGGGTCGGCGGGCGCACCGCTAGCTTTAGCCAGGATGGGTATACGTTCGACTATGGCCCGACATTCTATCTTTATCCGGACGTACTGCGCGAGATTTTTGCACAATGTGGACGCAGCCTGGATGATGAGGTAGATTTGCGCCGGCTTGAGCCCATGTACCGCCTGCAATTTGAAGATGGCAAAACATTTGATGCAACGCCTGATGTTGAAGAGCTAACGCGGCAAGCCGCGCATTTATCACCCGAGGATGCGCCTAACGTCGCCAAATACCTGAACGAAAATAAGGCGAAGTTTGACGTCTTTAAGCCGCTGCTCCAGCGTCCGTTTGTAAATTTCCTCGATTTCTTGAAGATGGACATGCTGAAGGCGCTGCCGCTGTTTCGGCCCTGGCTCACCGTCGATCAAGACCTCAAGCGCTGGTTCAAAGATCCAGCGCTGCGGTTGGCGTTTAGCTTCCAATCAAAATATCTGGGCATGTCACCATTTAAATGCCCATCCCTGTTCACCATTGTCGCGCATGTGGAATATGGCTACGGCGTGTTTCACCCTATCGGCGGCTGCAACGCTATTCCGCAAGCGATGGCACGGGTAGCGCGCGAAATGGGGATTGATATCCGGCTGAATACGCCGGCGGAAGAAATAGAATTTGCCCAGCGCCAAGCGCGCGGCGTGCGTGCCGGCGGCACTCAGCTGCCGGCCGATGCGGTGGTGGTCAATGCGGACTTTGCCTCATCCATCCAAAAGCTGATCCCCGACACGCTGCGGCGCAATTGGACCAACAAGAAAATCGAAGCGAAGAAATATTCGTGTTCCACCTTCATGCTCTATCTGGGCATTGAAGGCCGTTTCGATGACATCTCGCATCACACCATCTTTTTATCGAAAGACTATCTGGGCAACATTCGCGAAATCGAGGCAGGTAAAGCCCCGGAAGACCCCACCATCTACGTCCAAAATGCCTGTGTGACAGACCCCAGCTTAGCGCCGGAAGGGCATTCGACGCTGTATGTGCTGGTGCCCACTGGCAATCTGTCGGGTCCAGAAGATTGGGCAGAGTTTGCGCCCGTTTATCGCGAGCGGATCTTAGACCGGCTGACGCACTTGCTGGGCCGCGATATCCGTCCGCTTATTCGCACAGAGCGGGTCTTATCGCCGGCCGATTGGCAAGCACAAATGGGGATTTATCGCGGCGCCACGTTCAATCTGGCGCATAACCTGGGCCAAATGCTGCAATGGCGCCCGCAGAACCGGTTTGAGGACGTTGATGGTGTGTATCTCACCGGCGGCGGTACGCATCCTGGGTCTGGACTGCCGACAATTTTTGAAAGTGCGAAGATCGCTGCGAATTTGGTTGCCGAAGATCTTGGATTGGGCGACAACCAAGCGCAGGGCGATGGGGAGTTTTTGGAGGCTGCAGAATGACATCAGTCGGTATCATAGGCTCGGGTCTCGGCGGCCTCGCGGCAGCGGCAACACTCGCCGCGCGCGGGTATGACGTCACCGTATTTGAGAAGAATGAATGGCTTGGCGGCAAAGCCGCAGAGCTAAAGGCCTCAGGCTTTCGCTTTGATATGGGCCCAACCATCCTCACCATGCCGCGCGTCTTAGAGCGCATTTTTGGCGAGGCGGGTGAAGACATTGCAAGTTTCCTCGATCTGCGCCGCCTCGACCCGCAATGGCGCTGCTTTTATGACGATGGAACAGTGCTGGATTTGCGCGATGACCCGGCCAGCGCCGCGGCGGCCATCGGCGAACTTTCACCCAGCGATGCAGATGGCTTTAAAAGCTTCATGGCGGTCGCTGAACGGCTGGCCGATGTATCAGACAAATTCTTTTTCTGGCGCTCTGTGGAAGACCTGCGCGACACCATCAACATTAAAGAAAATATGAGCCTGAGCACGCTATCTGACGTGCTCGCACTGCGCATGCCGCGCACGGTGAGCGGGCAGATCCACCGCGACATCTCCGACCCGCGGGTCGCGCAAATGCTTGAGCATTTCATTCAATATGTTGGGTCGAGCCCGCTCGCCTCCCCCGCTGTTCTATGCGGGATTGCGCAGATGCAGCAGGGCGAAGGCGTCTGGTATCCGATTAAGGGAACTAGAGCGGTGCCCGAAGCCTTGGTCAAACTTGGCGAAAAGCTGGGCGTCACCTACCGCACGGGCTGCGATGTTTCGCAAATCGAAACAAGCAGCGGGCGCGCTACGGCCATCATTGCCGATGGTGAGCGCTTCGTGTTCGATAAAGTGGTCTCCAATATGGATTCCGTTCGGACCTACAAAGAATTGATCGGCGGCAAGGCTTGGCAGAGCTTTGGCTACAAAAATCGCCCTGCAGCATGCTCCGGCGTGGTGCTTTATTTGGGGCTCGACCGCGCTTATGAGCATCTGGCACATCATAATTTTGTGTTCTCGCGTGACCCGAAAGAAGAGTTTGACGCGATTTACAAACAGGGTGTACCGGCGCCCGACCCCACCGCCTACCTCGCCGCGCCCTCGCGCACTGAAGACGGCGTGGCACCGGAAGGCGGCGAGGCGCTCTATATCCTCGTGCACACGCCTTACCTGCGGCCAGATCACGATTGGTCAGAAATGCTGCCAGGCTACCGAAAAGTTATTTTTGACAAGCTTGCAAAAGCGGCCGGGATGGAAGACTTAGAAGAGCGTATCGTATTCGAGCGCTGCTTAACGCCGCAGGATATCCATGACCGCTACCGGGTGCTGAATGGTGCCATTTACGGCCTCGCCAGTCATGGCCGGGTGAACGGTGCGTTTAAGCCAGGGAACCGCTCTCGTTCGGTAAAAGACTTGTATCTCGCCGGCGGCAGCGCGCACCCCGGCGCCGGCATGCCGATGGCATTGATGTCCGGCTGGATCGCTGCCGACAGCCTCGCGCAAGACGATATGCCAGCCATCGCAGCTGAATGATCCCGTGAGGCAGGCGACGGACACAGCCGCGCCCATACGGCCTGATGGTCCGATAGCTGAGCGCTCTGCGGCCCTATTCTGGTTTTTTGCCTTCATTATGACGCGGCAGATGCGCAGCGCGTTTCGCGCCATTCGCATTCTTGAGCCAGGCTTGCCGCCCGTGCCTGATCACACGCCGCTCATGCTGTATACCAATCACCCAAGTTGGTGGGACCCGGCATTCTTCATTGTGCTCAGCCGCATGATCCTGCCGCACCGCAAGGCGTTTGGCCCCATGGAGGCAGAGGCGCTTGAGCGCTATGGCTTTATGCGCCGCATTGGCGTGTTCGGCCTTGACCTCGAGACACCGCGTGGGGCCGCCACATTCATGCGCACGGCCACCGCCATCTTGCAGCAGCCAAAAACCTGCCTCTGGATCACTGCGGAGGGGCAATTTACGGACGTACGAACGCGCCCTGTCGTGCTTCGCCCTGGCGCAAGCCGTGTGCTTGCCAGAACGCCTGGCGCGCTGGCTGTCCCAACGGCCTTTGAGTACCCGTTTTGGAAGGAAAAGCGGCCAGAAGCCCTCGTGGGATTTGGCGAGCCCATAGCCGCCACACAATTGCCCACCGATCGTGAAGCAGCAAATCAGATATTAAGCCACGCTTTGGAAGAGACCCAAGATCGGCTGGCCGCCGCATCGATGGCGCAAGATGCCACGCAGTTTCGCGCGCTTGCAGCAGGCAGGCGCGGTGTCGGCGGTGTTTTTGCCCTGTGGCAGCGCTTAAGCGCGCTGGCCACCGGCCAGGCCTATCGCCCCGATCATAGCGCATGATGAGAGGGCTGTAGATGCTTTACACCTTAGCGCTTATCGGCGCTGCACTTGCTGGGCTGTGGTGCATCATGGTGATGATCAACCTAACGGTGTTCCGCGCCCCAAAAATGCAGCACAGCGATGCATTCCCAAACATCTCTGTTCTCATTCCCGCCCGCAATGAAGCGAGCAACATTGCGGATGTGCTTGCCACAGTGCTGGCACAGCGCAACATCACGCTTGAAGTCGTTGTATGCGATGACGGCTCAACCGATGACACATCTATAATTGCCAGAGAAATCGCTGAGCGCGATACCCGCGTACGCTTGATCACCGGCAAAGCCCTGCCACAGGGGTGGAACGGCAAGCAGCACGCCTGTGCGCAGCTGGCAGCGGCAGCGCGCTATGAGCTGTTGTTCTTCCTTGATGCCGATGTACGGCTGGTGCCCGATGCGTTGGCGGCCATGACGTCGACGCTGCGAAAGCAGAATTTGGCCTGCGTCTCCGGTTTCCCGCGCCATCTCACAAACTCCTGGGCTGAGCGACTGATCGTGCCGCAGATCATGGTTGTGCTCCTGGGATATTTGCCGGTGCCTTTTGCAAAGCTGTTTGGCCACCCAATGTTTGCTACCGGCTGCGGCCAACTCATGCTCGTCGCAGCAGACAGCTATAACCGCGCTGGCGGCCACAGCGCCTTTAAAAGCCAAATGCACGATGGCCTGCATTTGCCGCGCAACCTGCGTAAAGCAGGCGACAAGACCGACATTATTGATGCGGCGCCGATTGCCACGTGCCGCATGTATCAAACCTGGCCCGAGCTCCTGGAAGGCTTTAGCAAAAATGCCACCGAAGGTATGGCAACGCCGATTGGTTTGCCAATTTGGACGCTGCTCCTGGGCGGCGGCCATCTTCTTCCCCTTCTCTTGCTGCCGATCGCAGGCCTTTTGGGCCAAACGAGCGCGCTCTATCTGTCAGGTGGAGCATGCGGTGCTTTACTTGTGGTGCGCGCACTACTGGCACTGCGCGTGAGGCAAGACTTAAGCAGCGTACCGCTGCACTTTGCTGGTGTTGGAGTAAACTTATGGATCCAATGGCGTGCACTTGTCGGAGCGCTTCGTGGGCGCAAAGCGCAGTGGCGTGGCCGCAGCTATTCGATGCAATAAGGACAGCAGTGAGCGTAAAAAAATGAGCGCTGAACACATGCGCGACGCCCATGCGCGGTTAACCCAGTCGTTTTCATTAGCGACGATACCCAGCGTGCAAACACGCACCTTAAGGCTCAAGGCGCTTAAGGCCGCACTGGGCACCTTTCAGGCGCGGATCGTTGCCGCCGCACAACAAGACTTTGCGCCGCGCTCAGAGGTTGAAACCTTAATGGCGGAAATCATGCCGCTGGGTGAAGCCATCAGCCATACGGTGCGGCACTTGAAGCGCTGGACCCGGCCCCAAACATCTTATCGCCTAAAGCCCATTCCCGGGCGCGCGGAGCTATGGACGGAACCGAAAGGCGTGGTGGGAATTTTAGCGCCCTGGAACTATCCGTTTTATCTATCGCTCATGCCCGCAATTGCGGCGGTCGCTGCCGGCAACAAGGTGATTATAAAGCCATCTGAACGGGCGCCGGAAAGTGCTCGCGTGCTTGCCGAATTGGTCTCGACTGTATTTCCAAGCGACGACGTCGTCGTGGTTGAGGGGGCGGCGGATACCGCAAAAACGCTGGCGAGCCTGCCCCTTGGGCACTTGTTTTTTACCGGTTCTACCGCAACAGGACGGCGTGTCGCCGGGGCAGCTGCGCAAACTTTAACGCCCGTCACATTAGAGTTAGGCGGGCGCTGCCCGGCTATTGCTTTGGAAGGCGCAGAGCCAGAAGGCCATGCCGGCATGATTGGCTACGGCGCATGGTTAAACGGCGGGCAAACCTGTATTGCGCCGAACCATCTCTGGGTGCCCGCTGGCACGGCACATCACTGGGCCGAAGCCCTGCTGGCTGTGGCAAAGCGGTTTATGCCCAACGATAGCACCGCCCTGATCGATGAAAACGCTCAGGCGCGACTAGCCGACATGCTGGCACACACCGACGCTGAACACACACTTGCCATTGAAGAGAGCAATAGCGCAGCCCCGCGCGTGGTCATCAACCCGGCGCCAGATAGCCCCTTGATGACACAAGAGATTTTTGGGCCAGTTTTGCCAATCCGCACATACAGCGATATCGCAGAGGTCATCACCGCCGAGCGCGGCAGCAACCCCTTGGCAGCCTATGTGTTTGGCCCTGATAAAGCGCGCGCCCGCGCCGTGTTGACCGACATCCGCTCTGGCGGCGCTGCAATCAACGCTACAATTTTTCACATCGCATTGCCGGATATGCCCTTTGGCGGCATCGGCGCCAGCGGCATGGGCGCCTATCATGGCCGGCGCGGCTTTGATGAATTCAGCCACCAAAGAACTGTGTTCACCGCCGTATCAGGCCCCTGGACAAATCTCATTCTACCGCCCTATAGCGCGCGCATCAAACAGCTGCTGCGCCGCATTGCGCGGTAGCTTTAGCCGCCTTCAAAGCCCACTTAAAGCCCTATATACAAGTCTTATAGCCCATATGAGAGCATTGACATGGAAGACAAACGCGGCGAGCTAAAGGCGGAGAAACAGCGCAAGTTGCTGGAGCGGATCGTACAGGAGCTCGGCCGCGAAAATCCGCAGTTTTATTACATGCCAACAGTCGAGATCGCACGCGCCATCCAGGACTATGTGGCAACAAGCAAGACGCTTAATCAAAACGAGCACGACCTGCTCAAAGGGCTCGATGCGCGGCAGATGCAGATTCTGCTGTCGCTGCGATAAAAAAGCCGGTCAATCGCGCCGGAACAGGAGCGAGCCGCGCATGGTTACGCGACAAATTCTTTACCAAACGCTTTGTGGAATGTTTTGGCAACCGCCTTTTGCGAACGCACACGGTTAAACCAGAAGAGCAGGCGAATGATGAGGCCCGGCATGATGATCGTCTTGCCGTTCATCAAGCCATCAAAAGCTTCTTTCGCCACTCTGTCTGGTGCATGTGCGAATTTGCCGGCCTTGTCGATGTTCTCGGCTTGCTCGGCCTTGGACAATGTGGTCGGTGAGTTGCTGAGCGAATAATTCAGGAAGTTGGTGCGCGTTAAGAAGGGTTCAACGCAGCTTACCTGAACGCCATAGGGCGCCAGTTCCACCGCGAGAGCCACTGTAAAAGAGTTTACAAACGCCTTGGTCGCCCCATAAACGGCAGAAATTGGCACAGGAGACACGCCCAGCGTTGAGCCCACATTAAGAATTTTGCCCGCCCCACGTGCTTTCATCTTGCGTCCAAACAGCCGGCTGAGCTCCGCCACCGTGATCGTGTTCAGCTGCATCATGGTAGCGAGTTTGTCCGCATCCTGCTCAACAACCTCGCCCCACAGGGCAAAGCCGGCATTGTTCACCAGGATATCAATTTCGAGGCCCTGCGTCTCACAGGTCTCCACCACCTTTGCCGCAGCGCCCGGCTCGGACAGGTCGGCTTGAAACAAATGGATGCGTTCAGCTGGCAGCGACTGCGCCAGCTCGGATTTGAGCGCGTCTAGCTCCTCTTGAACCAGGCTGAAGACCACAATCTCATAGTCCGCTTTGGCAAACAAACGCACAAGCTCGCGCCCGATGCCGTTGCCACCGCCGGTGATAAGCACTGTTTTCATATATCGCTCCACTCACGTCTTGCACGTTGTGAAACACCGAGTGGAGCCGTTTTACTATGGATGAATGTGATAGTGTCGCTTTGTATGCAATACGAGGACGCTAGATTGTTACCGACTTATGTGCGCAGCGTGATCAAAATCTACAAAACCCATCGCGAAAAGGCTGAACACCCGACGATACGCGTCCTTTTCTAGCAGTTTTCAATCTCGACGTTTCACCAGGTCTTTAAGCAGGCCCTCAGTGACCTTCGAGATCGTAAGCCGTTCAACCTTTGACGCAATCGCCTCAATGGCTTCGAACTCTTTCAGGCGCAGCATGACCAAGTCGTCAGCAACGACGCTACGCTTTTAGCGGCGGTTCACAAGTTTAGCGCTTTTTTTCGCACGCGGCGAAACAGGCCCAGGCCGCTCAGCCCGCTTAAAAGAAAGACACCAGATGCCGGCAGTGGGACTTGCGACACCAAATAGAAAGCTTCGCCATTGGCCAACTGCTGATCGCCAAACAGCAAGAGATTTCCAAACGCATCAGCACCGCTTGCAGAGACAAACCCATCCACTTCAGGAATTAACGTTGCGAAAATCGTATTGCCGAGCAGCGAGGGTAGAACCATGTCACCAGCACCACCAAACACCAGGTCCCGCGTATAACCGCCAATCGTCAGCGGCTGCTGATAAACGCCGCCGTGCGGATCAAAGCCAAGTGTTGGCGCGTTAATCGCCGTATCGCCAAGTGCCAGCATGAGCAGCATATCAAAGCCAGTGTAGTCGTCATTATAGCCCGGGCCAGGCCCAATATCGACGCGCAACACAGCGCCGATCGCATTGTTGGGCGAGCCGCTTTGGAGGGCTGAGAAAAATGTGTCTTGCGCTGTAACGTCGTCCAACAGGCCAAATAGCTCAGCGCCATCGACAAGATCAGGAATGAACGGCGTCTCCGCTAAATCTTGGGTAAAGATGTTCATGCCGCGCGCACCATCAAACGACTGGGTTACAGCGGCAATGCCAATAGGCGCGTCGCTTGAAGTATTGTTGCCGAGAACAAATCGCCCGAGTTCGCCTCTAAATGGCGACAAACCGCCGCCTTGCGCATTTATAACGGAGCCTGATGCGTCAACGACGGAGCCAAACACTTTCACCGTGCCGCCAGCGCCGCCGCCACCTTGCCCGCCGTCACCGCCAGTGCCGCCATCACCTCCAAAGCC
>JBCCLR010000101.1:0-12556 GCA_039026755.1 Pseudomonadota bacterium
GCCAGACAGTCTACAGAACATCAAATATGGCTCACCGCGGCACGAATTTGATGATCGCTGCACACCCGATTATGACGCCGATTATCTCTATGATAAACGCATGCCATCCGCTTTTTTTGAAACGCCGCTGCAGAGCTTGCTAGTTTGGCACAAAGTGGACACGGTGGTGGTCACCGGTGGCTCGACCAGTGGCTGCGTGCGCGCGACGGCGGTTGACAGCTTGAGCCGTGGCTATCGCACCATCGTTCCCATAGAGACCTGCGCGGATAAGCATGAGAGCTATCACTTTGCCAATCTGACTGATCTGCAGCTCAAATATGCAGATGTGGTCAACGTCCAGGAGGTTGTTGATTGGCTTGAGGCAAATTAGGTCCCCAAATGACGATTATTCCAATTAAGAACCCACGCAGTGGCGAATTTGACTATGAAATTATGCCACCGGAACCGAAGGAAATTGCGGCTATCGCCCGGCGCCTGCGCAAAGCGCAGCCGCACTGGGCGGCCATGGGGGTTGAGGCGCGCGGCGCAGCGATGCTGCGCTTTGCCGATGCGCTGGAACGCCAGCGTGAAGACTTAACGGCCTGCCTTGCAAATGATACTGGGCGCTATCACATCTCCGTCGTTGAAGTGAACGGTGCGATTGGCGGCATTAAGCGGTGGGCGGCCAGTGCGCCCGGTCTTTTGCACGGAGAGAGCGGTGCCTCCTCAAGCATTCCAAATTTGCGCTATAAAACCAATCTGCGGCCCTATGAACTTGTTGGCGCAATTAGTCCGTGGAATTTCCCGCTAACACTTAGTCTAATCGATGCAGTTCCGGCGCTTATGGCCGGCTGCGCGGTATTGCTCAAACCCTCCGAAGTGACCTCGCGTTTTGCGGCGCCTTTGCAAGCGGCATTGACCGAAGTTCCTGAGGTTGAAGCGGTTTTTGATATCGTGCTGGGCGGCGGGGAGACGGGCGCAGCGCTGATTGAAAATGTGGATGCAATTTGTTTCACCGGTTCTGTTGCAACGGGCAAAAAAGTGGCGACAGCGGCGGCGCAGCATTTTATCCCAGCGTTTTTAGAGCTTGGCGGCAAAGACCCGGCCATTGTGCTTGAAAGTGCGGATATTGACCGGGCCGTCACAGCGCTGCTGCGCGGCTCAATCGTGAACACCGGCCAGGCCTGCCAGTCAATTGAGCGGATTTACGTCGCCGCAGGCATTGCCGATGCGTTCGAAACGAAGCTGGCTGAACAGGCGAAAGCCGTCACGCTGAACACACAAGATATGACAACGGGCCAAATTGGACCGTTCATTTTTGATAAACAGGCGGAATTGGTTGGTAGGCAACTGGAGCAAGCCAAGGAAAAAGGTGCAACAGTCCTTGCTGGCGGCGAGATTGAGGACCATGGCGGCAAATGGTTGCGGCCAACGGTGCTGACCAACGTAACATCCGACATGGACGTTATTCAGGAAGAAACCTTTGGCCCAGTCCTACCGCTGACCCGGTTTGATCACATTGATCAGGCCGTTGAGATGGCAAATGACAGCAAGTTTGGATTGTCAGGTGCGGTGTTTGCCGGAACTGCGGAAGAAGCAGAGGGTGTCGCCGCGCGGCTGGATGTGGGCGCTGTTTCGATCAATGATGCATCGCTGACCTCGATGATGTTTGAGGCGGAGAAAAACAGTTTTAAGCTGTCAGGTCTTGGTGCCAGTCGCATGGGCCAATCTGGGCTTACTCGGTTTTTGCGCAAGCAAGCAATTTTGATCAATGACGGGCCTGTAGCGCCCATTGCTGCCTTCGATGAAGCCAACGCTTAACATTTTGTGGTGGAAGCACCAAAGTATGGAGAGTTTGATATGAAATTTGCAGTCCTTGTATCGATTGCGGTTCTCGTACTCGCCGGGCCCACCCGGGCTGACGACCATAAAATGGCGGTTGGTACCTGTGACAACAAGCCAGTCATCATGTCGGTCTCAGGTGTTACTAAAAACCGTGATATCATGCGGCAGTATGCAAAAGCGCTTGCCGATTCAGGCATCTATGCCACGTTGCGAGGATATTATATCAACAATCCCGCGCCGATTGCTGTATTTGAAGGCGATCTGCCGAAAAACCACGTCACGCTGCTGGTTCGCTTCCCCTGTTTTGCGCACGCCAAAGCGTTTTGGTATTCAGAAATCTACCAAAAACAAGTCAAGCCGCTGCGCGTCGACAATGATGCGGGCGACTATTTGGTTACCGTCTATAACGAGATTGACGTGCCGGGCTACATGGCAGGCAAAGTGCAAGACGGCAGCTTTGTCGAAACTTTTGATGTGAACCCGACCGGCAGTGTGAAGCAGATTGATTAGCGCGTTGGTGCATGAAAATCCGGCGGTTTGCGTTGCAGCCATTTGATAAACGCAGCGATTTCTGGATGTGTTTTTAGGGCGTCTAGATCGCCAGCAAAGTCGGCCAGCTGTTTGTTCGTGAACACCCGATGGATCTTTCGGTGGCATATGGGATGGAGCAACACAGTCTGCCTGCCGCCTTTTGATTTCGGCACCACATGATGCGCTTCGGACCGGTCGCCAAGCGCCCGGCCACATAATCGGCAAATGTTTGTTGTGTTCTCCATGGTTCCGGTTTAACAGCCCGCAGTAAAGACGCGCGAGACGACACAATGACATATAGCGCAACACATGCCCTAAATCAGGCATGCATAATGATTGCTGTAATTGCTGCTGCTTTGTTTCCCGCACTCGCTTCGGCTGAGCTTTGGAGCGCTGTGGATGATCGTCAAATGCGTTCTGATGTCGAGCTGCTTGCGGACTACGGCGTCATCCGTGGTCCGATCGCAACCTGGCCGATCAACTGGTCGCAGCTTCGCGGCGCACTTGAATTGGCGGACGTAACGCAGCTGCCATCATATGTTCGTGATGCCCATTTGCGCCTCAGCCGGCTGGCACCCAATTCGCAGCTTTCAAGAAACCGATTATCCTATGAACTGGATGTGGCCGGCACCAACGAACAGGCCATCATTCGTGGTTATGGCGCCCAGTCGCGCGGCGATTATGACAGCCAAGCCAGGGTTCTAGCCAATTTTGGGGGCACCTATCTGTCGCTGTCCGTTGGGCTCCAAGATGAAAATTTTGGCAGCGATATCACCTTTGACAACACCTACATCGCGCAACAATTTGGCAATTGGATTGCCTATGCTGGTACTGTTGAGCGCTGGTGGGGCCCCGGGTGGACGTCGTCGCTAATCTTTTCCACATCTGCACGGCCGCAGCCGCAAATTGGTATACGTCGCAATGAGCCAGACCCTTTCACCAGCAAATGGCTGCGCTGGATCGGCCCATGGAGCCTCGATATTTTTGTCAGCCGGCAGGACGAAGATACCGGCCTGTTTGACAATGATCTCATCGCGGGCATTCGGCTTGAAATCCAGCCGATACGGGGAATGAGTATCGGATTTACCCGCGGTATTCAGCTATGCGGTGAAGACCGGCCCTGCGGGTTTAGCACGTGGACCGACGCACTGATAGCGATTGGCGATCGTGACAATACCGGTACCCTTGATGAGCCTGGCAATCAAATGGCTGGGGTCACATTTCGCTACGGTTCAAGACTTGGAAAACTTGCTTACAGCCTCTTTTTAGATTCAGCGGCTGAAGATGAAGACGGCACTATTCTGTCTGTTTTTTCAGTGCTTTATGGTGCGCGATTGTCTGGCCCATGGGGAGATAGTGGTGCGCGCTGGGAAGCAATTTTGGAATACAGCGATACGTTGGCAAATCGGTCTTTGAGTGGACCAAATCGACCGAACATCACCTATCAAAATTTTATATACAGCGATGGTTGGCGCTATCGCGGCCGCTCACTTGGTGCTTCCCAAGATAACGATACGCGGCTGATTTCGCTATCCGGGCATCTCACGGATACCAAAAATAGGTTTTATCGGCTAACCTACCATTATGCTGAATTCAACAGCGACGGCACAGGCCCTCATACGATCAGTCTAAATGCCGAGACGATCAATATTCTCGAGGGCGAGACGATCTGGCCGACACGCTTTGGCGATGTGCGCGGTGAAGTGCGCTTGCAAGATGATGAGCCAAACACGCCTGACACGTCATCCTTCGCAGGCGCGATTGAAATAAGCTACCAACTTCGTTTTTAAAGGCGCGCCTTCGCCTGCCAACTGCGCAGTTGGCCCAGCCCTTGCTCTATCTGTATTGAGACCACACCAAAATGGGCTAGCGGAATTGGTCTCGCATGCAGATGTGCGAGGTATTTATGTTTTTAAAATATGAGCTTAGGCGAAATATAGGCTTGAAAAGTCAAACCAGCGCCTGGGCAGAATTTGCCGCATTCGCTAGGCAAGACCTGCGAGGTGCAGTATGAGCCTGAACGCAGTTTTAGCCAACGCTTATAGCGGCATTACCACCAACCAGGCGGCATTGCGCGTCACTTCAAACAATATCGCGAACTCAAACACTGAAGGTTATGCGCGCCAGCGCGCGGACATCGTCTCCCAGCTTGCCGGTGGCCGCGGTGCCGGTGTTACGGTTGAACAAATTGTTCGCGTTGTGGATCAGTTTTTAGAAGCGGCAGAAGGCGATGCGCAATCTTCGGCCGCAGAGGCAACGGTCATCCGCGAATATCATGACCGTGTACAGTCTTTGCTTGGCCGACCAGATTCTGAAACCTCGCTCACCGCGCGCCTCGATACCGCTCTGGCGTCGCTCAACACCATATCCATCGACCCTGCTGATAGTTTGCGCCGGCAAGGGCTGGTGTCTGACCTCGATGCCTTTCTGCGCGACATCAGCCGGCTTGCAACAGATATCCAGCGGCTGCGTGTTGAAGCCTCAAACCAAATGGCAGAGCAGGTCACGCTTGCCAATCAAGCGCTTGAACAGATCGCGCGGCTTAATCCGCAAATCACCAAAGCGCAGCTTGGCCAAAGCGAGACGGGCCCGCTTGAAGACCAGCGTGACCGCGCTATTCGCGAGCTGGCGCAGATCGTAGATATCCGCGTTTCAACCGCGTCAAACGGAAGCGTGCGCATTGCCACATCAAACGGCATTACGTTGCTGGATGATACCATCCGGGTGCTATCTTATAATTCGCCTGGCGCCGGCGACCCTTTTACTGAATTTCCGCAGATTACCATCCAGCGGCGCAACTCGTTAACGGGCGCGCTTGAGCCCGGCCTTACAGCCATCGACGATGCGCTTGGTGGTGGGCGCCTGCAAGGCCTGCTGGAGGTGCGCGACACTGAATTGCCCGCTATTGCAGATTCGCTTGGCGAGCTGGCCCGGGTGTTTGCAGATGAAATCAATGCGGTGCACAACGCAAATGTAAGTATTCCATCGCCAACGCAGCTTGCTGGCCGCGCCACCGGCCTGGTCGGTACAGATTTGGCGCATCTCACAGGGGTTGCCGACTTTGCTGTCGTTAATGCCGATGGCGATGTTGTCGCGCGTACCAGCATCGACTTCTCCGCGCTTGGAGCAGGCGCGACTATGAATGACGTGATAACGGCCATCAACACTGGACTGGGCGGCGCGGCGACTGCTGCGTTGAGCGCCGATGGGAATCTTAGCCTCACCTCAACGTCTCTTGCAAACGGCGTTGTTGTTGCGCCGGATGACGCCAATCCGGCGCAGCGCGCCGGACGTGGTTTTGCACATTTTTTTGGGCTTAATGATCTCGTCACATCGGCTATTCCAACCCATTATGAGACTGGCTTTCGCGCCACGGACCCGCATGGCTTTACGGTGGGTGATACCGTCCAGTTTGAAGTGCGCGCACGCGATGGGCGTTCCTTGCGCACGGTCGATATCACAATTGGCGGGACGACCTTTGGCGATATCCTCGGGCAATTGAACGATCCACTAGGGCTTGGCGGCTATTATGATTTTACGCTGTCCAGCACCGGAGAGCTGCAGGTCACACCGCTGCCGGGCTTTGGCGAACCACAACTGATCAGCCGGCAAGACGTGACACAGCGTGGCGGCACCAATGGCATTAGCTTTACAGAGCTTTTTGGCCTGCGTCGCGGCACCGCCTCAGCTATCGCTACAGATATACAAGTGAACCCAGAGATCGAAAACAATCCTGAATTTCTTTCATTGGGCCTTTATGATCGTACCGCCTTGGTTGGCGAACGTGCAATTACCGTCGGCGATGGCCGCGGCGCAGCACGACTTGCCGATATTCAGCTGGCTGAAGCGCAATTTGATGCCGCTGGCGAATTGCAGGCGCTTGATACAACGCTCACACAATATGCGGCCTTTGTGGTCGGCAATGCGGCGGTCATGGCGGAAAATGCGGCCTCACAAGAGCAAGATACGCGGGCTTTGCAGATCACGGTGACGCAGCGCCGGCAAGATATTTCCGGCGTCAATATTGATGAAGAATTGTCGCAAATGGTGGTTTTTCAAAACGCCTACAATGCATCTGCGCGGCTCATTACAACGGCGCAGCAAATGTTCGACCAGCTGCTCCAAGTGGTTTAACCAGAAAGGGATTTGACAATGACACGGGTCTCCAGCTTCGGCCAAAACCAAGCCCTTTTGCAGGGTATCTTGCGCAATCAAGAGCAGCTGTTTGAAGCGCAGCGCCAAGTGAACACGGGAAAGAAAAGCGACCAATACCAGGGCATTTCAGATGAAGCGACCACCTTGGTTGCCAGCCGGTCGCTATTTTCGCGCACCGATTCCTACCAGACGGTTGCCGAAAATGTGTCGCGAACAACGGATATCTATGACGTGCAACTCGGGTTAATTTTAGATACCGCGCGTGATTTGCGCCAGCAGCTCCTCACATTTGTTGCCAACAATGATGCGACTGGCTTTGATATCGTTACCGCGGAAAACTATGGCCTTACGGCTGATGCGCTTAATACGAAGGTTGGTAATCGCTTTATTTTTGGCGGTGCGGCGGCCTCAACACCGCCAGTTGTTGCCAGTGAACTGGTCGATTTGCAGGCGCTGCCCACGGTGCCTGATGCGTTTGATAACGACCAGCTAAAATCGAGTGCGCGCGTTGCTGATTCCGTGACCATCGAATATGGAATTTTGGCAGATGAGATCGGCACCGACCTGCTGCAGATTTACCGCGATCTGGCGGACATTAATACCGGCGCGCTTGGGCCAGTTGATGGTGAACTTAACCCGGCACAGGTCACCGCCCTCACGCAGCAAATTGCTGCCTTGGATACCGCTGTTCAGAACATCCAAAAAGAGCAGATGCTCAATGGCCTAAAATATTCAAAGCTGCAAGACATCACCGACCAGCAAGAAGCGCAGAAGATTTTTCTAGAGACCTTTATCTCCGATATTGAGGACGTCGATATCGCTGAGGCGATTTCGCGCCTAAACAATACCCAAACAGCTTTGGAAGCAAGTTACCGCGTGGTGGGCCAGACGACACGGCTGAGCATCGTCGACTTCATCTAAGATTTTTTGCAGTGCAATGCATTTTGGCCTTTATTTGCGGCTCAAGCTAAGCCAGCATTAACCTTCTTTTGCCTTTATAGGCTTAGCTGAAAGATCGAGTGGGCGGTGTTCGATCCCGTCGCAGTCAGTTGCGATGCAGCGCAGGAGAGTTAGGTGTCGCAGGGCAATCCATCTAGTGAGGCAGAAATTAACGTGTCGGCACTGCTAAACCTTGCAAAAAATCGCAGTAAGAGCGCCCGGTCGGAACTTGTAACCAACATCCAAGACTTCTTTTTGAAAGATGAAAGCCGCTTGTCGGAGCGCGAGCGCGCTATCATGTCGGATATTCTGACCAAATTGGTGCATGAAATTGAGATGGATGTGCGCGTCGCACTGGCCAAAACCATAGCGCAGGTCGACCCTGACATGCCTGAGCTCATCAAACTGCTCAGCAATGATGATATCGCCGTTGCTGGCCCAATTTTGGAAGCCTCTAGCGTGCTGCAAGACGAAGACCTCATAGAGGTCATTAAACGCCGCACGGATGAGCACCGTATGGCCATTGCGATGCGCGACATGCTGAGTGAAGGCGTCTCTGACGCGCTGACCGATGTGGCGGGTGATGATGTGCTTGAAGCGTTGATTCGCAATGAAGATGCCGAGTTGTCGCGCCGGGCCATGCAGTATTTGGTGGCCGAAAGCAAACGCAAGGACAGGTTCCAAGAGCCGCTGCTGGAGCGCGATGATTTGCCTGGGCCGCTGGCATATCAGATGTATTGGTGGGTCGGTGCAGCGCTACGCAAGCGTATCTTGCAGGACTTTGATATCGCTGATGATGTGCTGGATCAGGCCATTGAAGTGTCCACCGCTCAAGCTGCTGCGAAGCACGATGAGATGAACGGCGCGGCGGTAAAGGCAACAGAGCTGGTCAAGCGGCTAGATGCAGTTGGGCAGCTCACCATTGACTTTTTGATCCGAACGCTACGCCAACAGCGCATAAACGTGTTTGTTGCTGGCTTGGCGCTGCGCTCGGGAGTGACCTATCGAACCGCTTGGCGCATTATTTCTGACCGCGGATATGAGAGTTTTATCGTGGCGGCAAAAGCAACAGGAATAGACCGCAACGAGGCCACCAAGATTGTTCTGCTGCTTGCCGAAGCGCAAAACCCAGCTGCTGCCCGCCGCCCTGAAGTATTGAATTCCATTATTGAAGTCTATAATGCCGTGTCGGTGGAAAAAGCCCGCAATGTTCTGCAAGTCTGGCAGCGTGATTTGGGTTATGCCGCCGCAATAGAAGCCATTGAGGGGGTCCGTTAACCTCTTGTATATTAGCGGTGCGCAGTGGCGCCCTTGGCGCATATCGGCTGCGCATTTACCGGCACACTTTAAAAAACCTATCGATCCGCTTGATTCTTCCATGCGATTCGCGCATTGTCCGGCGCAATAAGAGCAGAGCAATGTCATGAGCCGTACGCACGCTGAACAGATGCGCGCCACGCCGGAAGACCGCCAAACAACGACCATTGGTCCGGCCACGCCGTCACCGCCTCATATGTCCAAGACGCACGCAGAGCCGAATGCTGCCGGATTTGCGCTCAATGATTTTGGCCGCGCGGGTCTCGATTGGGCATGGACCTGCGATGAAAGACTTTGCATTACTGATATCTCGGAAGGCTATACAGCCATGACCGGCCTTTTGCCTTCGATGCTCAAAGGTGCACCCCTTGAACAGCTGGGTACCTTTGCCGATCAGCATCCAGGGCAAAATTTTGCAGCGCTTGCATCTGGGAAAAGCCTGAGGGACGTGCCGTTCGCGGTCAACACGGCAACGCATCCCGTACCTGTCGAGCTTTCTGCGGTGCCCATTCTTAATGCGTCGAAACAGATGATCGGTGTTGAGGGCGGCGTTGTTCGGCGCTATGTTGCGCCGGCACAGCCCATGGAAGACGACGCACAAATGACGGCGCAGCAGCTTAAACTTGCCCACCAAGTTCAACATGAGCTGCGCACACCGCTGAATGCAATCGTTGGGTTTGCGCAAATCATCCGCGACGACTTACAAGGCCGTGCTGATGGTCGATATGCTGCGTATTGCGATGATATTTTAAGCGCTTCCAATCATTTGCTGGGTTTAATTGATGATTTGGTTGGGGCGCATGGCGCGCAGCAGTCTGCCCTGACCGCGCCCAGTACCAACGCATTTTCGCTGGCAGGATTTTTAGATGAGGTGGGTCGTATGTTGCTGCCATCCGCGGGGCAACATGGACAGGAACTGGTGATCGATGCAGTGGATCCTGAACTGCACTATGCAACCGACCGTCGCCGGCTGAAGCAAATGTGCGTCAATTTGCTGGAGAATGCTGTCAAATTTACGCCGCACGGAGGCCGGTTAGGAATTTCCGTAAATACGGCCGTACCGGGTCTCTTGGACATAACGATTTGGGATGAAGGGGCTGGAATTTCAAAAGAAGATCAAGCATTGATCTGGCGCCGCTTTGAAAAAGGGTCTTCAAAGACCAGCCTGACGTCGTCTTCACCTGGCCTCGGCCTTGGACTATCGGTGGTCGCAGCGCTTGCTGAGAGCATCGGCGCTGAGCTTATTTTAGACAGTGAGATTGGGCGAGGCAGCCAATTTACTATTCGGTTGCCACGTGTAGCCGAGCGCTAAACGATAAACTGCTCGAGTAAAATTCGCTCATCTAAGGTATGATCGGGATCAAACAGCAGCGTTCTTGAAATCTCGCGATCCTGACGAATGCTCACGCGTTCAACGTCGCGCACTTCGGTTTGGTCAGCCACAGCACTCACCGGCCGTTTTTCACTTTCAGTCACCGTTAAAGATATTTCTGAGCCTTGCGGCAGGAGAGCGCCGCGCCAGCGCCGCGGCCGAAACGCACTGATGGGCGTGAGCGCCAATAAATCAGCCCCGAGCGGCAAAATGGGGCCATGCGCTGAAAGGTTATAGGCGCTTGAACCCGCCGGCGTGGCGACCAAAACGCCGTCACATACCAACTCTTCCAGCCGCGTCTTGCCATCAATATCGACTTGCAGCTTTGCTGCCTGGCGCGTTTCGCGCAGCAATGAGACTTCATTAAAAGCATGCGAAACTGTGCTGCCGCCGCCAATTTTATGCGCGGTCATCCGCAGCGGATATAGCGTCTGCGGGACGGCGCGTGTCAGACGGTGCTGCAAGTCTTCAACGAGGAATTCGTTCATCAAAAACCCGACAGTGCCTCTGTTCATACCAAAGATGGGCGTACTGGCTGGGATGTTTGAATGCAGCATTTCAAGCATAAAACCATCGCCGCCAAGGACGATGACAACGTCCGCGTCAGTCAGCGAGGCTTCTTCATAATGTTTAAGCAATTCGCCGCGCGCGGCTTGGGCAGCAGAAGTTTGGCTGGAAATGAAAGCAAGCGTGTTGATTGTCAGCGGCGCATGCACGGGCGTTAGCCTCCGGTCATGCTCATATGCCGTGTCACCGCCGGTGCTGCGCCGCGCCGTTCGATGACGAAGTCGTGTCCCTTGGGTTTTGCAATCATTGCCTTGTCAAAGGCTTGGTGCAGCAGTTCATCGGTATCTGAGGCGCGCAGCGGTCCGCGCAGGTCCACTTGATCTTCTTGCCCTAAACACATGAACAATGTGCCGGTGCACGTCACGCGAACCCGGTTGCAGCTTTCACAGAAATTGTGTGTCATCGGGGTGATAAAGCCCAGCTTTTGGCCGGTTTCACGCACCGTAACATAGCGCGCCGGGCCGCCGGTTTTATAGGCGCTGTCGTCTAGCGTCCAATGCTGGCTGAGCCGATTGCGCACCAGCGACAGGGGCAAATATTGATCAGTGCGGTCTTCTTCAATATCGCCAAGCGGCATGGTCTCAATCAGCACGAGGTCAAAGCCGCGCTCGCCGCACCAGGCAACCATGTCGTCAAATTCAAATTCATTGAATCCACGCAGCGCCACCATGTTGATCTTGATCTTCAGGCCAGCACGGTCTGCCGCATCAATGCCGCGCATCACTTGGTCAAGCCGGCCCCAACGGGTGATGCCGGTGAATTTATTTGGGTCACGCGTATCGAGCGATATGTTGATGCGCTGCACGCCAATGGACGCCAGGTCAGCGGCGTATTTCTCAAGTTGGCTGGCATTGGTGGTGAGCGTTAAATCATCCAGTCGCCCGGCATCTAAGTGGCGCGCAAGCCGGCGAAACAATTGCATCACATCGCGCCGCACCAAGGGTTCTCCGCCGGTCAGCCGCAACCGCCGCACGCCGCGCAGCACAAACGCGCTGGCGAGGCGGTCAAGCTCCTCAAGCGTCAGCAGTTCTTTTTTCGGCAGGAAGGTCATGTGTTCAGACATGCAGTACGTGCAGCGAAAATCACAGCGATCTGTCACTGAAATGCGGACATAGTCAACGCGCCGACCAAACCCGTCGATCAGCGGCGCGCTCAACTTATGTTCAATGTCTCGTACCTGGCTCACGCGCGATGTTATAAGCGCACAACCGAGCAAAGCAAAGTATATAACGTGATAGGCACTATCGCTGTCAGCCGGTCTTAAGCTTAAGCGTCACCGGCTTGATCGTTATTCTTCTTATCGCTCTTGCGCATCATATCGATGGTCATTTTCAGCACATCGTCTGCTGCTTCGATCATGCGGGCATTGGCGCGATATGTATTGGCGGCAATACGCATTTGCACGGTTTCTTCCGCGAGCGAGGGGATATAAGCGCCTTGCCCTTGCAAGGCGGCGCCCGCAGGTCTGCCTTTAGGAGCGTTTGAACCGGTTGATTTGGCCCCGCTAGTACGCGCATTGGCTTGGCGGTCGCTGCTGCCCAAGCTGGCACTTTCCAACTGGCGCTCAAAGCCCGCGCCAGCGCCGCGCGCAGCACTTTCGACCAGGCGCTGCGCGCTTTTCGCGAGCTGCGCCTGCGATTGGGCAAGGCCCTTCGCAGCACTGTCTATTGGATTTCCCATAGCGCTAGCTTTCGTTCAAGCTGTCGCTATGGAGCATGCACTGCCACCCATTCTGGTGCCAGGACGTCATTACGCGTTCTCCACACTACTCATTACATGGTAGCATTCGGCTACCAAATTCACGCTTCTATCGGCGATCTATTGGGGAAAAATGGCCTACAAAGATTGACA
>JBCCLR010000102.1:0-12517 GCA_039026755.1 Pseudomonadota bacterium
GAGCGCAGCGCGGCCTATGGCGCCAGCCCTTTCAGTCGCTAAGGTGCGCCCCGCTTCATCCTGCTCATTTAAAAACTTTTGATAATCAAAGCCAGCTTCAGGATCGATGGCCATGACCTCTTGCGCTGTGGGCTTCTGCTGCTTTGCAAACAGCTCTTCTAGGCTCTCGCGGCGCTCAATGCCTTTCATAGCCTCTTGAAGCTGCAATTGGCCCGTTCGGTTTTGCAGCCTACGGGCCTTGATGTTTTCCGCGTTTTGATAAACGCGTGCGAGGTCAACCACTGCTATGTCTCCAGCAAGGTCAAAAGGTTTTCAATCGTGCTGTTAATCGCGCCGCCGGTGTTTTGATAGCTGCTCGCTCGAGCGGCTCCGCTTGCCAATTCAGTATTGGCTATGCCCCGGGCCGCTGCGGCGCCGAATTGACCGGTTTGCGCACCAGCAGTTTGCCCAAGACCGGCGAAGGTAGCTAGTCGATTGGCGTAGTTGTTAAACTCATCAGCCGCTAAGCCATCGCCAAAGCGCTGCACAGCCTTCACGGCGCGTCCGCTATTCAGCAGCCCTCGAGACGCCGCAGAGCGTTCTACAGCCTTAATTCCTTCATCACGGCGAAACTCATAGCCAGGCGAGGTCTCAAACGTGCCCGCCTCGGTTAGCTGTTGCGTCGGCTCAGCGGGTTGATTGTAAACTTGCTGCAAGTTAAAGCCGCGCGGAACGCCGCCAGGGAATTCTATTCCCCCAGGAATGGCATTGGTGACTTGAGGTTGCGCAGGCTCATCGACAGGACGTCGCACACCGTACAAATCTGCTAGCTGCAATAGAGCCTGCTCACCTACAGTACGAAATGGCGCAAGATCCTCGCGCGTAGTGTTGAACATGTACTCTTGAACTTCAGCTGCGCGATCTGCTGCAGCAACTTGAGCATCTGCGGCGCGGTTTCCGCTAATAACGGTGGCCGCACCTCCCGCAAGAGCGCCCGCGCCACCGACAATTGCAGCTGTGGTAGACCCTACTGCCATCCATCAAACTCCAAGAAATAAGCACGCTCTCGCAACTTATAGCCTCGAGACTCAAAGACGCGCCCTAGCGCCCTATGCCTGAGGCCATGCAGAGACGACATATACAACCCAGAAACACCAATTTGACGCGCCCAGTCTTCAGCAGCATTAACAAGGTCAAACGCACTTTTAGCGCCTTTATCTGCCCACCAAAAAAGCTCTTGAGCCACTTTCAGGTTTTTATTGAACCATAAATTAACAGCGCAAACGCCAATCATTGCGGAGGCAGCCTCATTAACCAAAATCGCGCTATCCGGCGATTCAATGAGTTTTTCGCCAAGCTCCGCGCACGTCTCAATGTCGTAAAAAGAACTGTCCCCGTAGGCCGCCTTTACAAACGATCTAGCCATAAAAAGAAGCGCCGGAATGTCGTCTATCGTCGCCTCGCGGATCAATTCTGGATAGCGCCGCTGATGTTTAAGGAAAGCGTCGTTGCAGCGCTTGCTGAGGCCTGGATTGTGCCGTTGTTAGAAATAATTTTGCCGCTTAATTCTGTCGCATGATAGGTCTGCCCAGCAGGCACAAGCTTGTCCTTGATAATTAAGTTTGCATCGCTCGCAGACCCAGAAACGGGCACTAAGTGCAAATCAAACGTCGCGTCTGACGCTGATGTGTTTGTCACTGTCGCGTTATAAATGACAGATCGGCTTGATGCAGCCCCAGTGTAATAAGTGGCCACAGAAGTCGTGAGCTGCTGTCCGGCGTTAAACGGCCGTAAAGTGGTGGTCATGTCACGCCCCCAATTTGACGCCAGCGCGTTGACGCCTCGTCGTAAAACACTTGTAAAAAACCGTTCTGCAAGAGGTCCGTATCAGTCGCAGCATTCAACAAGAACCTGTTGTCAGGATCGCTGGAAACGCTCTCATGCTCTATAGTGATGGGCTGCGACCCAACGTTTACAAGCGCAATTTTTTGAGCCGCAAAGCCTCGCTTTAAGCCTGTAATGGCGCGGGCCAATTCTGCCGGGTCAAGCCTAACGATATCCGCATCAAGCAGTCCTCCTGGAAAGAAATCATCCTCTTGAACGTTTGCCAAAATGGCCGTTATCGCAGTTGTTTTTCGGCTTTCAGTAAAAGTTTGAAAAACAGGACCGTGTTCTTGCGCGCTTAAAAACTCCAAAGAAATATCTTCTCTTTGGTGGTTGATCTGCTCTGCTGCCTTAGCAAGATTTATTGCGTCGCTGCCAAGGCTGTCGCCTTCAAGCATTGAGGTCACGGACACAAAATAGCGGTACCACTCAGACGTGATGTTACCGTTTGGTTCAGATATCGGTGATGTCGGCGGATTAAGTCGTACAGTCACTCGATATCAGCGTCATAAGCAATAGACGCGCGCTGCACAGGATCAGAAATCACCAGTTCAATTGTCATTTGGCGAAACTGCCCCAAATTGCGCCAGATGGCGCGCCGTAAACGGTCGCCGGTGCGCCCCAAAGATCGCCAAAGCTGTCTTGACCACGTGGCGCCGTAATCTCTGCTATAGCGCAGCATGATTTGCGGGTCTTGACCCTGCCCAAAAGAGCGCCCAACCCCGGTTTCGATATCAGCCTCGAAAGCCATTAGCGTGCGCAACGTGCGCCCAAAGTGAATTGGCGGCAGCTGAATACGCCAAATCATGGGGTTTTCATCGTCTAGAAACTCATCAAGAGACAGTTCATATAGCTTCCCGGTTCTAAAGCATCCCACAAGCTCAAAGCCCGCAAAGCGAACAAAGCCCTGCGCACGCCATTGCGGCAATTTATAGCTCTCACGAGCATGCCAGACGCCAGTTGCTACATCGAAAATACGTGTCCCTGCAGAACAAGACAAAACGTAAAATTCATGACCTTCTTGTCGATAGGTCCAGGCCACAAAGTCAGTAGCGCCTCGCAGCCAAAATTCTATGGCATGCGTTGATATACGGACTGGCGACGCCATACCTGCAATGCGAAACACGACGCCAGCTTCATCAAGCCAAAATATAGAATTATCAATTTTTACAAGAGTGTCTCGGCTTATAGCGCCGCGTTCAATAAACGCATTGCCTTGACGCTCAAACGGAAAGTCTAAGTTGCCGGAGTTGTACCAGACTTCAATGGTCTCTTCACCAATCAAATAGACATCGCGATGATCGACAACAATGCCGACAATGTCGTCTGGCGCTCCTTCTGCGGAAGCCACGTCTAAAGCGTCGTAGTTTTCACCATCAAGCAATCTCGAAACTTGAAAGCTACCTGCAGCGCTCCACAAAAAGTAGCCGTCAACATAAGCCACACTGGTCACTGGCGATATCAAATCAGGATCAGTAATTTGCCCAAAGGTCGTAGCGGTCGCGATAAACCCTAGTCCGTTCGCTGCGATGGCCACCTGAATGCCGTTAGAAGCCATTTGAGCAGGCCCAACGCCAGGAATAGCGCCTACTGCGTCAAAGGTTTTATCAGTGCGCACACGGTATAGCGCAGACCCGCTGACAAAGTACAAAACGCCGTGCGCCTTAATACTCCCGCGATATGGTCCGGTGCCAATTTCTACCCACGCTTTCAAACCAGGTGCCGCCGCTAAGCTTAAACGCTCTTTTGCGTCGCCTTCTTCAAACTGCGCAAAACAATTGACAGTCTCTGCGCCTGCAAACGGCCTAAACCGCCCTACAGATGACTGCAGTGCTTGCTCTAGGCGCATGGCTGCAGAAACACCGAAGCGGTGTCGCGATCTAACTTACGCACGTTCTCAACGGCTATAGCGGCGTCTTGTTTAAGTTCTAAACGACGCTGAAGGTCAGACACTTGCTTCATGGCCAGTTTTGCTGCAAGGCTCAGTGTTAATGCTTCAAGCCATTCGGCAGGCACATCTGCCGTATTTGCGTTACTGTCGATGTCTTCAATCGACCGCACATAGGTATAGTTCAGCGTCATGGCCGTGGCGTTTGGGTTTTGCCACACATAAAGAACGCCAGTGCTTTGTTGCGGGTCATAATACCACTGCACCGGCAAGCCTTGAGACGTCTTGTTTGGTAGCGAAAAGTAGTCGTCGCGGCTCATTTCCGACATTGGTACTTCAGCATCACCAATTTGGCGGCGCACACTCAAAATACGAAGCGGGCGCGGCGTCAGTGTATACGCTGATTGGCCCTGCACCATCGTCTCGGTACCCTCCGTCTTAAGCCACAAACGCGGGTCAGCCTGCCATGCTTTTAAAATTAGATTTAGCGACCGTAGCCCGCGTGCCTCCATATCTGCAGTAATATCTTCGCCTTCTTGACCAATGCCGCACATTTCGAGCGCTTCTTGAACTATGAGCGCAGCGCTAAGGTCAAAATCAATTGAACCGCTTGTCGTCATTATAAATCCGATGGTTGGACTTCATTGGAGTCCACGAAAACAGGCGGGGGCTCAGCCCGTGGGTTAGGCACAGACGTGTTGTCCTTTTTGCCGCGCAGGAAGTCTTGTGGGTGCTGCTGATGGTCGGCAAAGCGCTTCCACACCCTGAGGCCCGTCCACTCAACAATGGTTTCTGAAGCGCGCACCTTATAGCCGCTGCGATCGCAATAAACCCAGTGGTCGCCGTGCTTATAGCCTTTAGTCATCTTGATTGATCATCGCGCGCAGAATTGCGTTTTTGCATAGCTCAGGCAAAACAAGCCCAGGCATGTCGCCGCATCGCCAAGACGATATTGTTGTTTTTTCGTCGTCCCACACAACAAGCGCGTACCCGTTTAGATCTTTAGTGTGACGGACCGCGTATTTTGCGTCGCTAATCATATCGGAGCGCAAGGCCTTCTGCTTACGCTGCGCAACATTATTACGATGCATTGTGAGGGAGGCGGGGGCCACGACCCCCGCCTTTGATTTACGCGCCTGGCGAGCCATAAAGTGCGCGAAAGTCTGTCCAGCCAAAACTGTAACGCTCATACCCTTTGTACTGAAGGTTCGATGTTGCAAAGTCGCTATCGTCGGTAAATTCAGCGGCAGTACGAGAAAACATCTTCATGCCATTCGGCGTGTTTGTGCGAACGAAGAACGCATCAGGATCAGTAAAATAATTATTTACTTTGATGCCTTGTGGAAACGCATTCATTGCCTTCAACGCATTGATATCATTGTTCTCCGTCCCGCTGCGCAGAGTGGATTTCAAGATACGTTCAGCGTTAAACATGTTGGCAGGCGCCACATGAAGCGACTGCGGTTTTAGCGAAATACGAAGGCCTTTAGAATTTTTGGCGTTCTCAATTTGAATGCACAAATCTTCTAAGGACGCCTCAGACAAATCAGCCGCTACCGCAAGCTCGTTTGACTGCGTTCCGTCCAAGGTCGGGTGCGCTGTTGAGAGAAGCTCAACACCATCACCACCCGGATAGGCTGAATTGAAAGCGCGGTTATAAACGTTGGCCGCAACATTCTCTTTCGTTTGACGAAAAGAGAACGCCAAGGCCTGCGCCCGTTGCGTGCCGCGCGCTTCATACAGATTGTCGTCAATCTCTTCACGCGTCACGATATAGCCGTAGCCATAGGCCACATGCGTATAGCGTGCAGTCGTGCCCTGCTGTTCGCCGCCAAAGGTCACAGAAGCACCTTCGGCCTTGATCGGCGCAAGGCCAAACCCTGTCATTTCAACATCCTCTTCATACGCCATAGTAGACGTAAAGGTGTCGAACAAGTCGTTGCACTGAAGCGGGTGCTCGGTATACTCGCGCCCCCAAATGGCATTTAGGCCAGGCCACAAGAGCTTTGCGGCGCTGCCAGTTGTAATTACACCAGTCATGTGATTGTTCTCCTACACGCCGACTGCGCTAGAGCGCTCATGCTCGTTGATGATGACCTCGACCTTGGCATTCGCGCCAATTTCATTGTCTTCTCGCTGAACAAAACCAATAATGCGCAATTGAGCGGTTGCAGTGTCTGCACTGGAAGAGTCCAACTCAACGCCAGAAAGGCCTGTTATTGCGCTGCCTGTGCCGTTAACGATATCGGCGTTCAAGCCGACGTCATTAGCTACCAAGGCTCCGGTCGCATCCGACTGCACTTCGTAAACAACGTCTTTTGCAGTGCAAACATTCACATATCGCTCAGAGTTTGCTGGGCGATATGTTTCTGAGTCTCGGGTGACAGGCACAACCGATGTCACAACACCAAGGATGGTGCTGCCTATTCCCGCGCGCTGCACAGACGCTACACCCCTTGCATCCGCGGAGCCCGCCGAGCGAACAGGATCGCCAACAAAAATTGCAGTGCTGTCAGAAGCGGGAACATAAAAGCGTTCGGTAGCCCCAGTATAGGGCGCACCGGACATGTACCGCACCGGCGTCAGGCCGGTCGGTGTGTCAGAATTAGCCATAATGGCCCTCCATTAATTGTGTTTGGGTTTAGCCCGTGATCTTGCGTTGATCGGCATAGACCTTGTCTTGGTCAATGCCCTCGACAGGCTTGCGCTGCCGTAAAACGTCATCAATCTCACGCGCCCTAGCTTCGCGCTCTTGCTCACCTAAAGCATAGTCTTCTTCAGGCGTTTCCATTAGATAGGCGTAAAGCGGCTCGCCATTGGCCTGTGTGCCAACGCGCTGCCGAACCCTACTCCCGTCCTTGTTTCCTTCAGTTACAAAATCATAAGCCAAATCACCGGCCAAGTGTTCGATGCGACCGTTACCGTCGTCATTGCCCCAATAGCGCACATATCCGGGGCGCTGCTCAGCCTGAAGCTTCATTTTAAAGCCACCTGTAGCGCCAGGCTTGCGACGTCTGCGCGGCTCTGGCTTAACTTCATTTTCCAGAATAGGCGCTTCAGGATTTTTACGCGGGCGTCCGCGTGTGCGTTTTACGTCGGTCATGCTGCACCCCAATCAAAGTTTTTCACATATTCAGCGCGCTGCTTTTCAAGCGTATCGCCCTTAAAATATCCGTTGCGTACAAAGCGATCACATGTCGCCTTGGCCTCTGCCGGAAGGTCCGCATAAGTCTTGCCAGCTGTGCCACCTTTTGAACCGCCGCTACCAACTTTAGGCGGAGCATCGCGCTTTGTATTCTTCGGTTCGGGGTTTAGTTCAGCAACCTGCTTTGCAACTTCATCAAGCAGTTCGCGGCCGCGTAATGCTGTTTGTTCAGCAAGCAATCCGCTTGCAATGGCCTCAGCTTGTGCAGTTTTCTTCTTGTCCGTTCCGTACCAGCCCGTGTCTTCCACCCATTTTTTAAAAACCGGGTCGTCTTTAGGCTCTGCAGGCTTAACCTGTTCTTCTTGATTCTTACGCAATTTCTCGGCGTCTTTTTGAGCTTCGTCAAAAGCCGTAACATCTCCATCTTGAGCAGCTTTGCGCTGTTTAGCCTCAATTTCCTTGAGCGCCTTATCAAAAGCGCGCTTTTCAGTTTTAGACATGTAGTCCTGAAACTCTTTGGCAGTCGCCTTCATTTCAGCAATTTCGGATTTTGCTTCTTCTAGTTCTTTTTGAAGCTTACGATTTTGCGATTTCACAACCGGGAGAAACTCTTCGCCGCGTTTCACAAACGTTCTGGCGTCTCGCCAGGCTTCAGGATCACCCTTATAATCGTCTTTTGGTACCCAGCCTTGTTCGCGCGCCTCCGCTTCGTAATCGCGCTCCTGTGACTTTTCAGTCGTTTGCGTGCCTTCTTCACTCACTGGTCTAACCTCGCTAGAACATCTTCGTTGTTAATAATGCGGTATTCTTCGCCGTCAGCACCCTTGACGATAGTCCCTGCGTATTTGGCAATAAGAATACGCTCACCTGGCTCCACAGCTTCTTTCCACTCAGAAAAAGCTAAATCTCCGACATTCACGACTGTCGCTTTGCACGCCGCAAATTTTTCTCGCTCTTTGTGATCATCCGGCAGAAAAATGCCGCCTGCAGTCTTTTCTTGAACGCTGTCCGGCTTCACCAAAAGCCGAAGGTCCAAAGATTTAATGCCCGATGTGTCGTTCACTATCTTTTCCTTGCTTCATAATCGTCCCAATCAAATTCAATGACCGCTTTCAACGCCTCAATACGACCTTGCTGCGTGTGAAAATCCCGTTCACCAGAAAGCGTTTCAAATTGCGCGCGGTAATCCGCCAATGTTCGGTTGAGGTGGTCCAGAAAGGATTGGGTTTCCTTGCTGGTTTTCCATTGAATTAAGTGCTCGCTGTTCTCGAACATGCATTTCCTCTAAAAGAGCCCTCACGCCCATTAAATCGCTTTTGTATTGGTCTAGCTGCACGCCAGCTTCAATTGCTTCAGCATCGGCGATGTTTTTCAGCGCCTTGGTGATGCGCTCCATACCCTCGAGCCTAGCTTTGCGCTCATCAAGGTCCATTTTACGCTCTTTGAGATCCATTTCAGCGAGCTGCTGAAGCTGCTCAGGCGAAGGACCCTGACTGGGCTCAACAAGCAAACTGTCAATATCTTCTATATTTGCCGCTTCAAGCATACGCCGGCGTATTTCCATCTGGTTTAAATACGGATCGCCAGCAAATTGACCAAGATACTGCGATCGCCCCAGCTTTTGCATGTCTGTGACGGCATTAGGATCGGATACCGGCACAACATTCATGCCACCTTGCGCATAATCCTCTTGCTTGATGGCCTGCTCATCATCGTGAAAATCAAAATAGGTTTCAGGCGGCAAATATTCCGCGTTTATGTCATACAGCAGCTTCAGTTCTTTGCGCAGCGAACGACGGACACGCTTGTAAATTGCCGAGAACACCTTTGTCCCCTGCTCAATCAGTGCAAGCGTTGTCCCAACCGGCGCGTTCGCGTTCTCATTGCCACCTGTAAGGACGTCTTTAACAGCTGTAATGTCCTGCGCTGCGTCTATTAGCAGGCCGAGTAGCGAAAAAAGCACTGCAGACGGCTGTTGGACTGGCAAGGGCACAAGTTGCTGCCTTAAATCAGGCCCGGAAGCATCAATTTTTTTCCACTCACCAGGCTTAAATTCTAGAGCACCGCCGCGCATGTTGACACCGTTGCCGATAAAACCACCGCCGGTGTTAGAAAGCGTTCCGGCGTCGATGAGCTGATTGATAACAGTGTTTACACTTTCGCCAAGCGCGTGAAGCAGCAACCCAAACCCCAGGCTGTATACTTTTCCTTCAGGGTCAGGAATAAAATCATATTTCACAAAATATTTTTGCGCAGATATTTTTTCTACAGTCTCGCCGCGCACAAAAATTGATTTTTGATCGTAGTTTGCAACAATCCGGGCAACCTCTCCGGTTTTTTTATGGATTGTGACAATGTAAGGCTCGGTATAGCCGTCTTCATCTAGATCGATACGGCAATGCTGCTCAATGAACTCATGCGAACTTTGAGAGTCGCCTGCTTTTTCACCAAATCCGTATTCAAAACTACGCCAAAGCCTCGATGAAAAATTCTCTTGAATTTCATGCGGATAATAGTGGCATCGATGCGAGTAACGCGGTGCACGCTCAAACGAAATGCAGTCATTATTGACCACGAGATCGGTTGGCATAATCAGCTCGCAAACCGGTCGGCCTTCAGCTGGGTCGTAATACACTTTTCGAAACACTGTGCCCAGAATCGGCAGCACATGAACTAGAGTATCTGTATCGCCATCCCACTCCTCAATTTCTTCAAGAAGCTGATAGCTCATATGACGACTTATGCGATCAGCGCGATCCTGTTTTGTGTTGTCCGGATCTTCACCAATAACGCGCGCCTTAGCGACATCGTTTCCGTCCACAATGGCCGGGTATGCTCGTGCCGCAAATTGAATGGCCGCGCTTGTAAGCAATGGGTATTTAACGTTAGAGGCATTTGGCCAAGGTGTGTTTTTTTCTTCTTTGACCTGTTTTGCCGCCTTCATGGCTGTTTCGGCAATCTTCTCCCATTCCGCGCGACTATTTAAATCGATCTGATAACCAAGCATGCATTCTTGCGAAATGCGTCCAAGGTGTTCGGCGCCAAGGTCATCAGCAATATTCACCATTTGAGAAAGCTCTAAAAGCCGCTCAATATCCGGTGACGGCTGAGTGTCCTGTGGCTGTAATTGTGTGACTGTGTTCAAGGGCTGCCCCTACTGGATAGGCAAAAGTAAGCGCTAGAGCGTCCGCCATGTCTGGCGAATGCCCTATGCGATCTTTGATGTGCTGCTTGTCTTCAATTAGAAGCGCACCGTTAGACGTGTGCCGCGTTGCGCCTTTGTCCCAAACCGGCGCAGTTAACTCGATATGTAGCTGATCATCGTTAGGAACCGAAACTCCGGCAGGATCGGTAAACCAGTCTCGCATAGTATCCCACATTTCCGCTCGCTTATTAGCGTAGCGCGTGGGATCAGATGCCTTCTGCGCAAAATTAATACCGTGCACCAACCCGCCATAACCAAGCTCGCGCAACCGATCATACAAGCCCGCTCCAAGGCCAGTGATGTCCACAAACACTTTGTCCGGGTTAACGCCTTGCATAATGCTTACAATGCGACCGCACAGCGCCATAAGATCGTCTTCATCAAGCGATGCGTGGACGTAACTTCCAGCAAGCCTGCCCTGGCGGTCGATAATGTGCGTTTTATCTCCGCCCCTGGCTGGATCGACGCCCAAAATGAGCGGCGTATGCCCGCTGACCCGAACATCTGCATTGCGTGCGTTTAGAACGTCGCGTGACGGCACAAAGGATGCCACACCAGAGGTCTGGAAAGCTTCTTCTACGGTAGCAGGGTATTCTTGTTTAAACTTCCAACAAATTGTGTCGGGATCGCCTGAAATAGCTTGGCATTGCTCGGCATTTTTTAAATAGGCCCAATAAAGCTTATCAGGCCCTATTTTGTGCAGCTGGCCGTAAGCCTGCCACTCTTCAGGAAAAATAAACCCCTCGTGCGGCGCGGCTTCGTATTCCTCATGCTCAAACCACGGCAAAAAAACGAGTTCATAGTCGCCTTCACCGCGCATAGCCGACATGGCCATTGAATAAAACAGACCGCCAACGCCGTTCGCTGTGCTCTCCAATATGCTTTCAGTACCTTCAGCACGAGGAACGGCGTTCATGACTCCGTCTACATGCGTGTCCGCATTGGCCCAGAAAGCGACCTCCGAGCCATGAAATAGCTGAATGGTTTGAGACCTGCCAACACCTACAGTCCCAGCAGTACCGACGCTGTAGCCGCTGTCTAGCTTATCAAAGGATAGCTCTTTAGCATTTGCTGCCTTAGTCGAAGGCCTGACAAGCGCGGGGCAATTCTCGTGAAACCTTTTTGCCATTGAAAACAGAGCATCAGTAGCCGCCTGCTCATGCGTGAGCACAAACGCCTTTACGCCAAAACTATGCGACGTTCTCCAGTACCACCGACCCTGCACATACGTTGAAATGCCAAGCTGCCGACCCTTTAAAACAATAAGCCGGACAAACCCTTTCTCCCTGCGCTGCTTTTCAGCAATACGATGCAGCTTAAGCTGAGACGAATTTAATACAAACGGCTCAATCGCACCTTTTTTCGGCCGAATGCGCAGGCATTTTTGTGCGTAATGCGGAAAGTCGTTTTTTAGTCTTTGGCGAATAGCGCGCTCATCATTTGAGAGCTGCAAGCGCGTCCTCGTGAGATATGCTTAAGTTTGCATCCACCTGAACAGCGCTCAATTTCGGATGCACATAGGGCGCTGCTGCTTTCGCGCACTCGATGCGAACATCATCCGGTTGACTTTCATCCGTCATGATTTTCATAAGGTATTCAAGCGGGGTGATGCCGTACTTCTTGGCCTGGTCTATGGACTCTTGCGTAATTTTGTTGCGCGAACCCTTTTTTCGACCCGCACCTGGCCTTGCCCCGCCTGCGTTAGGCCTCGCACCACCGTTCTGTTTAGGCATTTAAAAACGCAACCCGCTCGCCGTTCTTTACGACAATATCGTATGGCGTTGTTGCTGGAAGAAAGTGGCTATTAGACGAGGCAGTTGGGTTGCTGCCAATTGAATAGTATACAGCGGCGCTAGCAAAAACCCGCAGCACGCCGCCGCCAAGCGGATCAGTTTGTGTAGATGACGTTGCATCGGCAATCGTTGAAACAGCTTCAGTAGGCCGAAAAGCAGGCGCTTTTTCCGTGTATCCGTCGCCTAGCGACATATAAACAGCAGCCATATCCAACTCCTATAAATGCAGCGCACCCATCATGTAACGACCCATTTCAGCTGAACCAGCTGGTGCAGGCACACTACCACCAACGCCCTGCATATCCCCGGCAAAACCAAACGCACCAGGATTGCTTTGATTGGCATGCTCTGTGGCAAGCCAGTCCCCAGACACTGCGCTTGGGCGCAGCCATATTTCACTCAGAAACCCGTGAAAGTCTAAAGTTGATTGTTGCCGGCCAAGCCTAAACTCACTGCCTGCGAGCGTATCGACATCATCAAGCGTATCGGAGGTGTGAACGGACCCATCGGTATATAAGCTTGCGTTGACGCTCTCAGAGCCGTCATACACAAATGCCGTGCGAACCTGAGCCGGCACAGCAGAAGAACTCAATATGGTGTCAGATCGCACCGCTAGGGCAAGA
>JBCCLR010000103.1:0-12495 GCA_039026755.1 Pseudomonadota bacterium
ATGACGATCGAGGCGGGCGCACGCATTGGCCTTGTGGCGCCTGATGACACAACATTTGCATATCTTAAGGGCCGCCCCTTAGCGCCGCGCGGCGCGCTGTGGGAAGCCGCACTGAAATATTGGCGCAGCTTGCCAAGCGACACTGGCGCGCGGTTTGCCAAAACCATTGAAATCAATGTCACGGATTTGGCACCGCAAGTCACCTGGGGCACGACGCCAGCAGATTGCGCGCCGATTACCGCAGCCGTGCCGCGCCCAGAGAGTATGGCGAACAAAGCGCAAATCCAGCATGCGCAAAAAGCGCTGAGCTACATGGACCTGCGCCCAGGAACGCAGCTTAAGGATGTTAAAATCGACAAGGTTTTCGTTGGTTCATGCACCAACAGCCGGCTCGAAGACCTGCGCCGCGGCGCAGAGGTGGCGCGCGGGCGCAAAATTGCAGGCGGCGTGACCGGCATCATCGTCCCGGGCTCGGCGCAAGTGCAAGCGGCCGCGCAGGCAGAAGGCCTCGACCGGATCTATAAGGATGCCGGCTTTGAATGGCGTAATGCTGGCTGCAGCATGTGTGTCGCCATGAATGAGGACCGACTGGAACCGGGCGAACGCTGCGCCTCCACATCCAACCGAAACTTTGAAGGCCGACAAGGTTCGGGCGGGCGCACCCATTTGATGAGCCCCGAAATGGCCGTCGCAGCAGGCTTGACCGGGCGGCTGACAGACGTGCGGGACTTACTCGGCAGCGTTAGTGGATAAACAGCATGGATAAAGTCACGCGAGTTGAAAGCATAGCGGTACCCCTGCCGCAAGAAGCCATAGACACGGATATGATTTTACCAGCACAATTTCTGCTGCGGGTAGATCGGGCCGGGCTCGGTCAATTCGTGTTCCACGAAGCAAGGCAAGCGGCCTTAAAAGACGGTCAGCGCTTTGTACTGGACGCGCCAGACTATGCTGGCGCGCAAATCATCGTCGGCGGCGCGCGCTTCGGCATTGGATCCAGCCGGGAACAAGCCGTATGGGCGCTGCATGACGCGGGCATTCGCGCCATTATCGCACCAGGCTTTGGCGAAATTTTTTATGCAAACTGCTATAATAACGGCATCGCAGCCGTGCCGCTTTCTGGCGCCGCCCATCAAGCTGCACTGGAGGCAGCAAAGCGATGCGATAGCATTATCGTTGATGTGGAAGCGCTGGTTGTAAAAATCCCAGGACAGTCAGATGCACACTTTGAGATTGCCGAACATCACCGCCAGGCGCTGCTCCAGGGCCTTGATCAGACCGACTTGATTTTAACGCAAGACGCCGAGGCCATCACGGCGTTTGAAGCAACACATGCGCACGCTCAGCCGTGGCTTAACCTGTCAGCAGACCAGTTTGCCGACTTTGACAACGTCGGACACGTTTCTGTAGTCGAAAAATAATAGACTTAAGGTCCAACGCGTGCGGCCTGAGGCTTTGCCGGCGCTAGCAAGGCAGCTGGCGCTTGCCTGGCCGGATTGGCCGGCGTTAAATCTGAAGGCCGGCCAAACAGCGCGCGTAGCAGCTGCCGCATAGAGCGTGCCTGCCGGATATCGCGAAACATGTTTCCCCATTCATGAAAGGCGATGATGAAGGGGTTATTGCTGTTAAGCGGTTTGGTCAGGCCATAGATTACTGGCTTGTCATTACACTCCTCTGCAAAAGTGCCAAACAGCCGATCAAAGACAATTAAAATACCGCCGAAGTTCTTGTCGATATATTCCGGGTTTGTGCCGTGATGCACGCGGTGGTGAGACGGTGTGTTAAACACCCATTCCAATGGCCCAAGTTTGCGAACGCTTTCGGTATGCAAGAAATACTGTAGGCGCAAATTCACAACAAGAAGCACAGTGATCAAGATCGGATGAAAGCCCATTAGTGCCATCGGCGTGAGCACCAGCCACGCACCGGAAAATATGCCCGTCCAGCTTAGACGAAAGGCCGCAGGTAGGGTAAATTCCGTGGCTGAATGGTGCACGGAATGCGACGTCCAAATCCAGCGAATGGTATGGCTAAAGCGGTGCTGCCAATAATAAAAGAACTCAAGCACCAAAAAGCCAGCTGCCCACGTGCGCCAATCGTCCAAGGAAAACTGCATTGGCGCCAAATGATAAGCGGCCATAAGCCCGGCGACGGCAATCCCGCCGGTCAGCGCTTTAGACACAGCAAGGCCGATGATCATCCCGATATTACCACCGAGGGATGCAAGGTCATACCCGCGCCCCGACCGCATTCGCCATAAATATTCCGCGCCGGCGAAGACAAGGGCGATAGCGAGAAAACCCAGCGATTGCTGTGTGTAGGACATGGGGATGATCCTTACGATGTGGGGCTGGTCAGAGATTGTTTGGCATTGGCGCGCTATTGCTGGGCACGCGCCGCACGAAGCGCGCTGAACTCTTCAGCGGTTAAGACGTTGTCCCCATTCGTATCGCCTTTTTCAAATGCCGGCGCTTTGCCTTCCAGCATCTCAGTTTTTGAGATTCGGCCATCATTATTGGTGTCAAACTGCGTCATCGAATTAAGGGCCTGTTCAAAGCGGCCTCGAAAGCGCTTGGGGCTATCGTCCATGTCTGCATACCCATCGCCATTGCGATCAAGCCGGCTAAACATCTTCGTGCGCATCTCGACGACTTCATCCCAAGCGATATTGCCATCGCGGTTTTGATCGGCTTGCTCGAGCATGCGGTCCATATCTTGCTTATTGTCGGCCATGGCGGGGCTGATGCTGAGCCCGGCACAAATGAGCGCAGCGGCGAAGATGGTGTATCGGGTTAAAGTGCGCCGTGCAGCGTGATTTGCGTTTGTCATCTTGTCTCTCCTCAAGTTCGGTCGTGATGAGACGAGATTTAGGCAGCATACATTGCCAGCGTTTGTGCGCGATGAAACGGTTTGTGACGAAATGTTGCCAACGCTATTGTTACGCGCCAAAAACCGTTACAATCGCGCCCTAGAAAGCCGATTTAAGACGCGGTAACGTTGCCGTATGCAGCGGCCCTACAGCATTTTAATTGTCGATGACGACCCTGAGATCCGCGCACTTGTGCAGAGCTATTTGGCACGCAACGGCATGCATCCGGTGACTGCGCACTCTGTTCCAGAGGCGGAGGAAAAGCTCGCACAATGCGAGATAGACCTGATCGTGCTCGATTTAATGATGCAAGGCGAAGACGGCCTGAGCTTTTGCAAACGCCTGCGCACCAGCAGCCAAATCC
The DNA here is from genome assembly GCA_039026755.1 of Pseudomonadota bacterium. GTDB lineage: Bacteria > Pseudomonadota > Alphaproteobacteria > Sphingomonadales > CAKZYD01 > CAKZYD01. The sequence continues at coordinate 3,234 of JBCCLR010000103.1, forward strand.
CAGTGATCATGCTCACTGCCTTGTCGGAAGATATTGACCGCATTGTTGGCCTTGAACTGGGCGCCGATGATTATCTTGGCAAACCCTTTAACCCGCGCGAACTGGTGGCGCGCATCAAGGCGATCATGCGCCGTACTGAAGCGGAGCTAAGCGCGCCAACGCGCCCGCAATCTACAACGCTGCGGTTCGGCCCATTTCGCTTGATACCGGATCAAATGGCGTTGTTGCGTGAACCTGATGATGAAATTCACCTCACTTCCGGAGAGTTTGCCTTGCTGCTTGCGCTAGTGGAGCGCGCACCGCGTGTGCTCTCACGCGATGCCTTGCTCGACTTATCGCGCGGCGCCCAGGCCAACCCATTTGACCGCAGCATAGATTCTCAAATCAGCCGCATTCGCAGCAAAATCGAAGCCGACCCACGCCGCCCGGTTTACATTAAAACGGTACGCAACCTAGGCTATGCCTGCGCTGCAGATGTAACGAGAGACGGGGCGTGATAGCCCAGCTTCAGGCGCTTACCAATTCGATCGCAGTCCGGGTCATCGCCCTGATTTTCATTGGATGTGGCATCGTCCTTCTTGCGGTGTTTGGGCTCATGCAAACGCCCCTTTCAAATACATTTCTAAACCGTGCAATAAAAGCCAACTCCGGTAGTATCGCCGAACTTGTCTGGCTGATCGAAAGCGCGCCAAGGGAATTGGAATCGTTCATCTTATCGTCCTATGACAGCCCGTTTCGGCTCGCACGCATTGACCCTGAATTTTCAGATGCGCTGACGCCCAATGCGGCGCAATCAAAGCTGCTGATCTCCAACGCCAGCGACGTTACAAGTGCCCTTGATGGGCGCGACATCCGCTTTGGAAAACTCAAAGCGCGAAAACTTCGCATTGCCCTGCGCGATGAGATATCCGGCCCTCGGCAAGCGGCTACCGCAGTTCAAGTTGGGATTACTTTGCAAGACCGCCGAGTGCTTAATGTTTGGCTCGCACCTGCAATATCTCTGACCGAACGGCCGATCGCGCTTTTAACAGCCGCAGCATTAATTCTGATATTTGCGGTGCTGCTTGGCCTCGCGCTCTCATGGGTGATCATGCGCCCGATACGCCTGCTGGAGCATGACGCCGAACGCGTCGGCCTCGCGGAAACGGCAGAGCCGATTTCGCTGACCGGTCCGGTGGAGCTGCGCCGCCTGTCAGCCGCGCTTAATCGCATGCGGCTGCGGCTAAACGGTCTGATCCGCGAGCGTGAGCAGATTGTGGCCGCCATCGCGCATGATATCCGCACTGGCCTCACGCGGCTGCGCTTGCGCTTAGCAGATCGCGCCGAAGATCGCTCGGGCGCATTTGATGATGACTTTAAGCATATGGAAAAACTCATTTCCGACATGCTCATGTACGCACGCGCGGAGAGCCCCGTGGTGGACCATGAGCTGATCCGTCTCGGGCCGTTTATGGAAAACCTCGCGGCGGCTTTTCCCGTTGACGTTCGCGTGTCTGGCGATGCAGACGGCTTCACCATTGCTGGCAATGCCTTCGCGCTCCGGCGGCTGTTTGAGAACTTGCTAGAAAACGCGCGGCGCTATGGGCATGGTGAAATCACCATTGCCTTAGCGCGGGCCTCTGCTGGGCTGCAAATTAGCATCGAAGATGATGGCCCAGGCATTCCAAAGCCTGAATTGGAAAGCGTATTTGAACCTTTTAAGCGCGGTGAAAGCTCGCGCAGCCGTGAGACCGGCGGCAGCGGCCTGGGGCTGGGCATCGCCCGCGCCATAGCGCGCAATCATGGCGCCAACATCACGCTCGCCAATCGCCGTCAGGGCGGGCTCAGGGCTAGCGTATTTTTCCCTTCTGGAATAGCAGCATAGTCCTGCCCAGATCCTATTTTACTGGGTAAGGCTGGCAAACACAGTATATGAAAAATCCGTTTTATCGCGCGCGCTTGGCGCCTCGCTGCTTTCCGGATTATTCGGCATCAGCAGCGGCGGCGACATTGTGGCCATGTCTAGGGTCTGTTTGGCGACACTGACGATATCGCCAACAGAGGTCCGATGCCGGATTGCCCAAACGCCGTCGATTTTTTCAAAGGTATCAATATAGCGGCCTTCGCCGGTCAAATCGTACACACCATCGTCGCGCGGAATGCGCAGCACCAGATGCCAGTAGCATTCCGAGGCCGCTTTATCGCCATTGACTTCAATCAAAATATTGCTGACCATATGGCGCGTTGCGAGCATATCGGCATGGACCGGCCATACCCAATCGACAAAGCCTTCTGCCGTGCCATCAAACAAGATGCCGTGATGGTCGGTCCCGCCTTCATGCCAACATGAGAGCGTCAGTTCCCGGTCCATCCGGTCTATGCCCCGGCAATAGCGCCACAGCACCTCGGTAATCTCTTGTTTATCGATCAGGTTTTGAAGAGCTTGATCCATTGCTTTTCCCCAAAGTCTAAAGATGTCTATTTTCTTATGGCGCCGTCTTGCACTTTTACTGCCCGGCTTGTGGATGCTGCACAAATGCGCCCACGAGCTCATTGACAACACGTGTCGGGTCATCGAGCGTAACGCTCATGTCATCAAGCATCGATTGCTTGACCATTTTTGCGAAGGTGTCCGGGAATATTGCGGTTTTACCTGCTAAAAACTGATCTAATGTGTTGCCAGCAAGTGTTGCTGGCGTTGGCATCGGCACCTCAAAACCGTCGGACATGCGCGTCTTAAAAAATCCTGGATAGCTCATGGCAACACGGGTCCCGTTCTCGGCCAGCTCGTTGCGCATGGCGTGCGTCAACATATTGCATGCTGCTTTGCTCGCTGAATAGGCGGGCGCAACTTGCGCAGTCATCAGCGCGGCCATGGACAGCACCTGCAGAAACGCGCCGCCGCCGTTGTGTTTTAGGACCGGGGCGAAACTGCGAAACAGCATCAGCGGGCCGAAATAATTAGTCTCCATGACCCGGCGAAACGCGCCAATGGTCGGCTCGCTCAAGATCGGCTTGATGCAGGTTACTCCCGCATTGCTAATCAGCAGTGTCACGTCGCTGCAGCGCTCTGCCGCGGCAACAATGTCGGCTTCTTCGGTGACATCCACGCTGACAGGCACCAATACATCGTTGTGACGCGCGATAAGCGGAGCGAGAGTATCGATGTCTCGTGCTGCGGCATAAACTTTAGCGGCGCCGCGCCCAACCAAGCGATCCACAAAGGCTTCACCCAGGCCCCGATTGGAGCCTGTGACCAGAGCAATTTGCCCTTCAAGTGTGTCCATTTTTTTTGCCTTCCCAGAAAGGTGCGAGACCAGGTTTTTACCTGCATGAATAAGACTATCTGGAGTTCTAGGGCTTGCGAACTGGGCAAATGAATAACTCGCTGTTAGCGCTGATGCGGAAACATATCACGGGTAAAGCCGGAAGCACTTTGGCTGAAGTAGAGCAGTCCCAGCAGCCCTGCAAAACCGAGCTCAATGCACATCGCCGCGGTCAACTGCGAACCCGGCATGCCATGCACGGCGATGCTGAAAAGCCGGCTTATGCCATAGCTGCCATAGACAAAAGCGCCGATCGCAAGACCGGGCGATGTAAAACGCTGCTTTACCGCACCCAGCAGCATAGACGCTCCTGCACTCAACAAAACACCCGTTGGCGCTATAAGCTCCGACAATAGGCTTGGGTCATCCGCCACTCTAATATCGCTGCTGGCAAGAAAGTCCACTGGCGACAGCATAAGACTGCCGCCAATGAAGGCCAGCAACGCGCCTGCGAGAACAAGCGCACTGCGTGTTACAAAACCGCTCATGCGGCCGAGCTCCATAGGCCGGTTGCGGCAACCTCACGCGCAAAGTCGGCGAAGTCTTTCGGCGGACGGCCAAGGGCGCGCTCAACGCCGTCTGTGAGATGTGCATTGCGGCCATCAAGCACGGTCGAAAACAGATAGTCGAGCATCCATACAACATCCTTTGGCGCGCCAACACTTTTAAGCTGGCCAATAAATGCCTCATGTGGAACATCGACATAGGCAATGGGACGACCGGCTGCGACCGAAAGGTCAGCCGCAACGTCCGCAAGCGTCATTAAGCGCGGCCCTGTGATTTCGTAAACCTGGCCATGATGATGATCTTCACTCAAAGCGGCAACCGCAACGTCAGCGATGTCATCGACATCTGCAAACGGCTCCACTTGCTCACCTGCCGGCAGCGTTATGGCACCGTTTAAGACCATCTCAACGAACGCGCCTTCTGAGAAATTCTGGCTAAACCAGCTTGCCCGCACGATGGTCCACTCAAGACCTGCATCTTGCACAATGCGCTCACAGGCCTGGGCTTCCGGCTCACCGCGGCCTGACAACAAGACCAAACGCTGCACGCCGCGCTGCTTGGCAAGCGTAACAAACGCTTGGATCGCATCCGTTGCGCCGGGCATCGCGAGGTCTGGCGCATAGGTGATATAGACCGACTTGACCTGGTCCAAGCACGCGCTCCAGCTTTTCTCATTGTCCCAATCAAAGGCCGGAACGGCTGAGCGCGCGCCGATACGCACGGCCTGGCCCCGCGCCCGCAGCCGTTCAACGACCCGGCGGCCGGTTTTGCCGGTGCCACCTAAAACCAAAGTAAGACCCTCTTCATGTGTTGATACACCCATGTGCTTTCTCCTGTTAAGTTGTTGCAAATCAACAGATAAGGGCCGCGTGATCTTCACGCTTGCCAGGTGCTGCCAGAGTTTTGACCAAAGGCGACAATCCAGCGCTTATGGCGTCAAGGTGTAGACTGAACGCGATAGGAGCGAGGCGTCTGGCCGGCCCAGCGCTTGAAGGCGCGGGTAAAGCCGCTTTGTTCTGAGAACCCTGTGAGGAAGGCGATTTCAGCCAGGCTATAGTCTGTTTCACGCAGCAGACGCTGGGCCAAATCCCGCCGCGCCATATCAACGACACTTTGAAATGACCGCCCTTTATCGGACAAGCGCCGCTGCAAGGTGCGCGCACCTATGCCAAGGTCTGATGCAATGAGCGAAAGCGTCGGCACCCCTTCGCTGAGCACATTTGCCACAGCGCGGCTAACTTGGTGTTCCAAGGTATCGTCGAGAGCACGTGATGCCAATTCCTGTTCTAAATGACGATCAAAAAACGTGGCAATGGTTTCATCACCAAGCACATTTGGCGCATCGATACTGGCGGCGCTGACCAGCAGCGCATCGCGGCCAGAATTGAATTTTATCGGACAGCCAAAATGGGAGTTATATGCAGCCACGTCGCCGCGCGCGTGATGTTTGAAGTAAACGCAAAGCGGGGCAAATGGCGCAGTGCTAACCTCCCGGCTAATGGTATCGACCGCCGCCATACTGGCTTCATTGGAGAGCAGCATGCCAAGGCGTCCATCACCCGCCTTTTCTAGGTTGAAGAAGAACCCATCGCTCGTCTTTTCCAGCGAATACGTTTCCGCACTACCAAGCACATGCCCATAGCGCTGCGACCTGATGTAGGAGCCGCGCAAATTTGGCGCCGATTTCCAGGCCAGTCCGAAAGCGCCATAGTCATCACTTCGCATAGCCGCTCCTATGCGCAGCGGTAACACTAGGCCCGCCGGATCGCGGGCGACAAGCGCAGCAAAGAAATCATAATACGCTGCCGCGCTGACCATCCGCGCCGGGTCAATGGGGCCATCAGGGTCAAGGCCCAAGCCTTCGACCAGATCTGCGGTTCTAACATCTGGGCTCGCTTGACCAATCACCTTGAAGACATACAAAGATGTAATCTCGCTCATGCGCCATGTCATACAGGCATTTGAGTATCAGGCGCACTGATTAGTTCACCTGCGCCGGCAGAATACGACCTAGATGGGCCTAATGATTGCTGACGCTCACCGTGCGGAAGCCAATATGGGAGGCGCTAAACAGCCGCTCTTGCGATTGCCGGGCGGCTGGCCGATAGCGCTGACAGAAATTATCAGCACACAAATATGAGCCCCCTTTTATCGTGCCGATATCTGGAGCAGCATTGCTATCTACTGCGGTACGGCGCGGCACATACGTATCTGCCGTCCACTCCCAGACATTCCCCGTCATATCGAAAAGCCCATACGCGTTGGGGGAATAGCAGCCCACCGGCGCCGTACCTGAGTAGCCATCAGAGGCTTGGTTGACATAAGGAAACAGCCCTTGCCAGGTGTTCGCCGGCGCCGGGTCCGTTTGATCAGGTGGGCTTTCGCCCCACGCATAGGCAGCGCCGATCAAACCACCGCGCGCGGCCACTTCCCATTCCGCCTCCGTGGGAAGCCGGCGGCCACGCCAAGCCGCATAGGCCTTGGCATCTTCAAAGGCGATATGCACCACGGGGTAATGATCCATGCCGTCAATAGACGAGCCCGGTCCTTGCGGGGCTTTCCAGCTGGCGCCTTCAACAAACGTCCACCAACTCATCAGGCTGGTTGCTTGCTTGACCGTTGGCGGCTGGAAAACGGCTGAGCCAGGCCGGCGCATATCTGCTGGGAGATCATCATAGACCGCTTCAGGCAGGCCCCTTTCGGCACGCGTCACATATTGGGTCGCTGCAACAAACTCAGCAAACTCGCGATTGCTCACCTCATGCACGTCAATATCGAAGGCAGCAACAGTGACTTCGATCACCGGCCCCTCTTCTGGGTAGAAGCGCGTATCGCCTAGCAGATGGGTGCCGGCGGGAATTGGGACAGGCGGTCTCTTTAAAGAGGCACATTGGCGCGGTGCTACCGCACTAGAAGTATCCGGCACATCATCGCAGGCAAACAACATCAAGCAAACCGCCAGTGCGATGGGCCACGGAGATATTCGGCTATGGCGCATGCCGCCTCAGGGCAAAACTACACGGCAACGCTGAACGCAGCTTGCGTCTTGTCCTTCACCTCATCGAGGCTGACACCGTCCGCCAGCTCGATCAGCGTCATGCCGCTGGCCGCATCAATGGTGAAGACAGCCAGGTTTGTGATCACCATATCGACCACACCCTGCCCCGTCAGCGGCAAGCTGCAGGCCTTTAAAAGCTTTGGATCGCCCTTTTTTGAGGCATGGTCCATCACCACCACAACACGCTTCACACCAGCCACCAGGTCCATGGCGCCGCCCATGCCTTTAACCATTTTCCCAGGGATCATCCAGTTGGCCAGGTCACCATTTTCGGCCACCTCCATCGCGCCAAGGATGGAGAGATCAATATGGCCCCCGCGGATCATGCCGAAGGAATCAGCGCTGGAGAAATAAGACGTGCGATCAAGTTCGCTGATGGTCTGTTTGCCGGCATTGATGAGATCGGCATCTACCTCGTCGTCATAGGGAAACGGCCCCATGCCAAGCATGCCGTTTTCCGACTGCAGCGTCACATCAACGCCATCTGGGATGTAGTTGGCCACCAATGTTGGAATGCCAATGCCGAGATTGACGTAAAATCCATCCTGTAATTCTTGCGCTGCGCGTGCGGCCATTTGATTGCGGTCCCAAGCCATTACGCGGCGCTCCTTTCGCGCACGGTGCGCTGTTCAATACGTTTTTCATGGCTGGCTTTAATCAGCCGCTGCACGAAAATACCAGGGGTATGGATTGTGTCGGGGTCAAGCGTTCCAACCGGCACGATCTCTTCCACTTCCGCCACCGTCACCTTGCCTGCAGTGGCCATCATTGGATTAAAGTTACGCGCGGTTTTGCGATACACCAGATTGCCCTGCGCGTCTCCCTTCCAGGCTTTCACAATCGATAAATCGGCAACGAGGCCGGTTTCCATAATGTAGGTCTCGCCATCAAATTCTTTATGGTCTTTGCCTTCGGCAATCAGCGTACCGACACCGGTTTTTGTATAAAACCCAGGAATGCCAGCGCCCCCGGCACGGCAACGCTCTGCCAGAGTCCCCTGCGGATTGAATTCAAGTTCGAGTTCGCCGTTCAAATATTGCCGCTCAAACTCTTTGTTCTCGCCGACATAAGAGGAGATCATTTTCTTGATCTGTCGGGTTTGTAGCAGCAGCCCCAGGCCAAAATCATCCACGCCGGCGTTATTGGAAATGGCGGTAATAGCCTGCGCGCCAGAATCGCGCAGCGCAATGATTAGATTTTCAGGAATACCGCATAAACCAAAGCCGCCCGCCATGACCGTCATGCCGTCAAAGGTAAGCCCGTCAAGCGCTGTTTTTGCGTCTGAAAAGACCTTATCCATAGTGCTTATTCTCCCCCAATACAGCGCGTTGTTTAATGCGAATGCAGCGTTGTTGGCAACACCGCAAACCCTTGTAAAATATTATTCACAATGGGTGTCGGTTTATCCACTTCAATCCGCTCAACATGCGCCACCAAAGCCCGCAGCAGCGCTTCCATTTCAAGCCGCGCAAGATGCATTCCGGCGCACAGATGTGGACCATGGCCCCACCCCATGTGATCGCGTGGATTTCGATTGACGTTGAACACCTCTGCGGCTTCATAATGCTGATCGTCCCAATTGGCACTGGCATACAGCACGCTAACACGGGCTCGGGCTGGAATAGTGCCGGCGTCACAGACATAGTCACTGGCCGCAAAGCGGGTAAAACTGCGCACTGGCGAGGCGAGACGTACGCTTTCATTCACGGCGCTGGAGATGAGTTTTGGGTCTTTTTTAAGCACGGCAAAAGCGCCGGGCGTTACGGCAAGTCGCCACAGCATATGCGCGGTTGCAAGTATCGTCGTATCGAGGCTGGGCGCGGTATAATCCACAATCATTAAACCGGCCTCGCCAGGCGTGATCTCCCCGGCCTCCAGCGCAGCCAAAATAGCGCCCGCCCAACCGCCAGGCCTCACTTGGTCCGGCCCAAGGTCTTGGACATATTTTAAAAGCCCAAGCGCGACTGGCAAGGCAGACGCGGTTCGGTCATTCATCGGGCCCAACGCATCAAACGTGGCAGCGGCCCACTCCAGCATATTTTCACGCCCCGTCTCTTCTAGCCCGACCAACTCTGCCACGATGGAAACAGGTAGATGCTGCGCAAAATCGCGAACGCCGCAAAATACGCCGCCAGCGACCAAGCGCTTTACGAGCGCATCAGCACTTTCATCAATCCGGCTGGCAACAGCCTTCAGGCTTTTCGGTGTCAGGGGCCGCATGAGGATGGATCGGCGATGCTTATGTGTCGCGCCGTCGCTGGTGATGGTGGCTTCATTTGCTGCGGAGTTGATGACGTCGTTTGCAGCCACGCCTTTGCCACTGATCAACACATCGCCAGCGCGCAAGGCGGCACGCACAGTATCGAAATGCGTGATCGCATAAAGATCGTTG
>JBCCLR010000104.1:0-12364 GCA_039026755.1 Pseudomonadota bacterium
AATGGCAATTTATCAACAGCGTTTTGCGCAGCAACGATGACGCCCGCATCGGCAACGCTCGCAGAAACGATAGGCGCCATGCGCTGGCGCAAGTCCGCGCCCATGGTGGATTTAAAATACTGCGTGGCCGCATCATCGGGTCCAGCAAGAATGGCTGCCGCATCGCTGATAGACATGTCACGCACCGCTATGACGAAAAGGTCCTGCGCCTCGGGCACGGCGGCTTCTGCCGCTCTGTTCATCCGCTCTTTAACGCCATCGGTCAGCGCACCAAGGCCAAAACGCGAGAGCGTTTGGTCTGCCTTCTGCAAGGATTTTGGCAAGGCGATACGAATGGCTTCGTCTTTCAAGAAGCCGTCTGGGCGCCCCAACTGGCTGACCACGGTGCGCGCGCCAACATCAAGAGCCTCTTTAAGGCCGGCGATCATGTCCTCATTTGACAGGGCCGCGGCAGCCATGTCGGTTGCGGACCCGACCGTCTCATCACTCGTGAAAAACGCTTTCAGCTTGTCGAAAATGCCATCTGCGTGGGCGCGAGGTGCCCCAATCAAAAGCACTGCAACCCCTGTGATAACGGTCAATAGCGTGACACGCAGCATCATACACCTCATATGTTGCGCCAAATGCCCTTTGCCCCGTGCGCAGTTTAAACTGGCGACTGCGCTATAATCTAGTAGGCTTTTTTAAATGAAGTGTTTCAACGTTGCGATCAGCCTGGGGGTTGTTTAGTTTTGTAACCGTCCAAAACACCCGGCAAAACGGTGCGGCCGGGTGCGCTCCCACATCAGCAGAGAAAGGGAAAATATATGTCGAGCGGTCTGAAGGCTATTATCACCCCGGTGACGCCATTTGATCAAAACTGCTCCTTGGTGTGGTGTGAAAAAACCAAACAAGCCGCGTTGATAGACCCGGGTGGTGATTTTGACCGCATTGAGCCGTTGCTGGAACGCGAAGGGCTGAGCCTCAAAAAAATTTTGGTAACGCATGCCCATATTGATCATTGCGCAGCCGTATTTGACATCTCTGAAACCTATAAAGTGCCCATTGAAGGCCCCCATCGCGATGATAAAATGTTGATCGACGGTCTGCCAGAGCAGGCCGCGCGGTTTGGCTTTGCGCACGCCAAATCCTTCACCCCTGATCGCTGGCTTGACCAGGGTGATGAAGTTACCCTTGGCGACTTGGTGTTTGAGGTACGTTTTTGCCCGGGTCACGCGCCAGGGCATGTGATTTTCTTTCACCGCGCCAGCCGTGTCGCGTTTGTTGGCGATGTCCTTTTTAAAGGCTCGGTAGGCCGCACAGACTTGCCGGGTGGCAACTTCGATGCTTTGGTCACATCTATTCAGGAGCAGCTGTGGCCGCTTGGGGATGATGTCCAGTTCGTGCCCGGTCATGGCCCGATGTCGACCCTTGGCATCGAACGCCAGACCAACCCTATCGTGGGCGATAAGTTTGTCGCTTAAATCTGCAGAACCAAGGCTCTAAACAACTGCATTTTGCCGAAGAGCTGCCGCAAAAGCACGCACATCTTCAATGAATAATTCCGGAACTTCGATGCTCGGAAAATGGCCACCGCGCGGCATATCGGTCCAGCGCTGCACATTATAGCCGCGCTCTAGCATGCTGCGCGGCGCGAAGGTGAGCAGGTCTTTTGGGAAGGCTGCGATAGCGGTTGGTTTGTTAACACGCGCGCGCGCCGGCATGATATGCTCGCGCTCATCCGCTGCGGCGCGGTACAGCCATGTCGCGGTATTAAATGATCTTGTGGTCAAATAAATCATCGTGTTGGTCAGTAGCCATTCCATTGAAAATGGCGGATCTGTAGCAAGCGGCTTTAAGGCATCGGCCTGCGCCTCGCTGGTTCCGGTCTCGCTTTTCGGGTGCGCTGCGGAGGTCACCGCCTCAGACAGGTCTTGATCGCCCCAGCCGGCAAATTTTTCAGCAAACCAGGCAGCCACACCCAGGGGGCTATCCATCATCGCGAAACTCAGGCTTTGTGGGCGTGTCGCTTGAATATGGTAATAGCCCATTTCAGCGCGGCGCAGCTGCTTTTGTTGATGCAACCAAGCATGCTCAGCCTCGCTCGTCGGTGCGGCATCTTCCGGTCGCAAGCCATAGCCATTGAGATGCAGCGCCTGGCAGCCATCGCCTTCGAGGCCAAGCCAGCCGGCCACAACGCTGCCCCAATCCCCTCCTTGGACGATATAGCGGCTATAGCCGAGCGCTTGCATCAGCCTTTCATACATCACAGCAATCGCCCGCGGCCCCATCGGACGGCGCGGCTTATCGCTCCAGCCATAGCCTGGCAGTGAAGGCACGACGACATGAAATGCCAGCGCATTGGGGTCCGATGGCTCGGCCAAGCGTTCAATGACGGAGGTAAACTCTGCAACCGAACCTGGCCAACCATGGCACAAGAGCAAGGCAGGCGCGTTTGGGTCAGCAGCGCGGCGGTGGATACAGTGGATCAGCAGATCCTCGCCCACATCCACTTTAAAATGCGGGAACATGTTGAGTTTTGCAGCAGCAAAGCGCCAGCTGTAATGATCCAGCCAAAACTGTTGCAAGCGGCGCATATAGTCTTGATTTGCGCCAAATTGCCAGCCAGCTTCATGCGGCTCCTCAAACCACCGATAGCCGCGCACGCGGTCCTTTATCCAAGCAACTTCATCATGCGCAAGCGGCACTTCAAAGTCATGCCGTTGTCCAAAACCCATCGGTATCCCAGTCCAAATTTAATAGCGCGAAGCGACCGCCGCTGCACGCTTTTAAGGGCGGTTCACGGTGCACCAGAGGTGCTCTCATGCGGTAAATTACGCTGCTTAGGCTCGGATAAAAACCTTAATTGCTTATAAAAACACGGTAAATGTCACAGACTGTGCTTCACCATGTCGTCAATTATGCGCATTGTCAGGGCTGGCGCGGCGCTGTAAGCACCGCCAAGCAACCTATGACGAGGACCGGCGCGGGCGTTCAGTGATGCAAGTGTTTAGACCCAAATTCGCGCTGTTTGGGCTTGGCCTAATGGCCTTGGCCGGATGCACGGATGCGCCGCTACCGCCACCACCGCCGCCGCCAAATATCGTCCTTATTACCGCTGGTGATATCGCGCTAGAAGATATCAGTCCCTATGGGGGGCCGATACAAACCCCCAATTTAGAACGCCTGGCTGCGCTGGGCAGTGTTTTTGAGCGTGCGTATAGCGCCGCGGTACAGCCAGGCCCCGCCCGCGCCGCGCTTGCGTCAGGGCGCTATCCGCAGCGCTTTGGGTATCATTTTGACACGCAAAGCGTGCGCCGCAGCGTGCGAGAGCAAACCGGCATTCCCAATGGCGTGCAGCTGATCTCCCAGCGGCTGCGGCGCTATGGCTATCGCACAGCGCATGTGGGCTCTTGGCATCTTGGAGCGGCGCCGAATTTTTATCCAACATATCGCGGCTATGACAGTTTTTGGGGAACCCTGGGCGCCAGTACGGCCTACATTGCGCCGCGCGCCAAAAAGACCGTGTTTGCCCAGACACCCAGGTTTCCACGGCCGCCGGTGCGGCTGCGCTTTGATCGAGTCTATACCGGCCAGCGCGCCGATGTGGTCGATAATGACGATGCCTATCTAACCGATGATATGGGTGATTACATCGTGCGTGAACTGGAAGCCGGCCTTGCGGCTGTGCCGCCAGCACTTGCGCTGGACGACAGTACTGGCCAAGCGGTTGCAAGCGAACAGCCGGCGCCGATGTTTTTATGGGCGGCCTTTCATGCGCCGCGGCAACCGCTGACGGCGCTGCGTTCAGACATGGCGGGGTTGCCAGCGCTTGGCAGTCAGCAGCGGCAAGTGTACGGCGCGATGATCAAGGCGCTTGATCGCAACATTGGCAAAATCTTGGACGCGTTGGAGCGTTCTGGCGCGCTTGAGGATACGCTGATTATTTTTACCGCTGATCGGGGCTGTGATGGTTTAGCCGGCACGTGCCCGTGCGGCACATTGCGCGGCGGCAGCCCAAACTTTCATGAAGGCGGTTTGCGCGTGCCGCTGATCATAGCGATGCCTGGGCGTTTTGCGAGCGGCCAGCGGATCGATGCGGCGGTGATCTCTATGGATGTGACAGCCACCATGAACGCCTTGGGTGATCCGCAGCAGCGCTATCCGGTTAAGCTTGATGGCATCGATTTATCGCCTTTGCTTGCAGACAACAGTATTGAAACGGCAGGTCAATTGAAACGCCGCCGGCTATTTTGGCAGCAGCACCCGTTTAGCGCGGTGCTCTCTGCTGATATAAAATATGTCGCAAATGCTATTGAGGAGCTGCCTGAATTGTACGATTTGTCGGCTGACCCAGGTGAGCGGCGCAATATCGCGCGCCGTCAAAAAGTGCAAAGCGCAGATCTTGCCGCAAGCCTTAGCGCTTGGCAGCAAGGCAACATGCCGCCGGTATGGCAGGGCTATTCCCAAGCGCGTGCGCCGATCTGTGGCCGCCAAGAAAGCATATTGGCACCAACGCCTATGCAGCGTTAACACAGCCCAAATGCACAGCCGCAGGCCAGATGTATAAATCCGGGAATGAGTAAAGAATGAACCTATCAGCGCGCAGCCTTAAAGCGTTTATTGGCGCACGGGACTATGCGCTGTCGCGAAAATTCTATCGGGCCCTTGGGTGGCAGCTCTATGACATCACCCCAGACTTAACCGATGTGTCGCGGGGGGATCATCATTTTCTGCTGCAGCGCTATTATGAAAAAACCTGGTGTGAGAACACGATGCTGTTTTTAGAGGTTGATGATGCTGCCGCCTGGCGCGCGCATATTGATGCGGTGCTTGCTGCTGACGATTATGGTGAAGCGCGTGCGCTTGGCCCCAAGCAAGATGGTACGTCTTTGATGACCAATTTGATCGACCCCAGCGGCGTACTGTGGAACATTATTCAGTTTAATCAGTAGACTTTAAAGCAAAACCTCGCCAGCTGCTTTAGCCCGCTCCAGCCGGGTTTGCTCAGCCTTTGGCAGAACCTTCGCGGCAAAAATAAGCAGGATAAGCGTGACCGGCGGGACGGTATACAGCAGCATGATGGCTGATTGTAGATTGCCGGTTTCAACACTGATCTTACCGACCATATAGGGCCCAAGGCCCAGTCCAATCAGCGTTGTTGAAAGCAAATAAGACGCTGAGGCAACGCCGCGCATACGCGGCAGAACCAGGTCTTGGCAGTTTGCCGCGGCAGGCCCGATCCACATGGTCGAACTGAAGTTCGTGGCCACCGCAAGCGTATAAAATGCGGCAGTGTTTTCGGCAGTGAAGGTGGCAAGCCCCAGGGGCAACGATAACACCACCGATAGCATGATGACGTACAGCCGGCCGCGCGGGCTGTAGCGGCACCAATAGTCGGCAAGCGGCCCGCCAACGGAAATACCAATCCATCCGGTGATTGCCGACCCAAAACCGATGACCCAGCCGACTTCATCACGCGGCAATTCTAGCACGCGGATGGCATAAATCGGGGTCCAAAAGCCCACCGAGTAGCCCACCATGGCAATTGTGCCGATGGCCAAAACGCTCAACACAAACGCCGGATTTTGCCAAATCAGCACAAACGTTGGAGCATCGCGCCGCGCCAAACCCTGCGCCCAGGAGAACACACAATAGACCCCAATGGCGATTGCAGTCCATTGCTGCGCATCAGCTGAGACGGTGTCGCGCCCGGCAAAGAGCCAGGTTAATGCAGCTGCTGCAAGCGCGCAAAAGAGTGCAAAAAGCGCGTTTTTAAAAAGCGAATTGAATGATGCCCCATGCATCTTTTGATGCACGAATGATGTGACCGGGAGCACGGCGAAGAGTTCTGAAAAGGCAGCGCGAAATGGTCTTGGGTGCGGCGGCGAGGTAATCCCATCAGACAGACCGCGCACTGGCTCCTTTAAAAAAGCGCAAACGAGAGCCAACACCAGGCCGGGAAAGCCGATGACGAAAAACGCAGCCTGCCAGCCGCGCAGGCCAAATGGACGTGTTTCTGGCGTAAATGCCCGCGACCACCATTCGACCACTTCACCGCCAACGGCAAACGCCAAACCAGAGCCGACAAATATTCCGCTAGAATAAAACGCCAGCGCCATGCCACGCTGTTTTTTGGGAAAATAGTCACTCAGCATGGAGTAGCCCGCCGGTGCCGCAGAGGCTTCACCAATGCCAACGCCAACACGCGCTGCTGCCAGTTGCCCAAAATTGCCGGCCAGCCCACATACGAGTGTCATCGCGGACCAAAAGCTCAGGCCAATCGTAAGCAGCCGAACCCGTACCCAAACGTCGGCCAAGCGACCGAGTGCGATGCCAAACAGCGAGTAAAAGACCGCAAATGCTGTGCCATAGAGAAAGCCAAGTTGGCTATCAGACAGCCCTAAGTCGCGTTTTACATCCTCGCCGAGGATGGAGAGGATGTTGCGGTCTGCGTAATTGAGGACGTAGACCGTAAACAGAATGAACAGCACATAATAGCTGTATCCAGTCGCGCGGTAGGGTTCAGAGGGGGCCGCTATTTGGCCAAGAGGTGCAGACGACATGGGCACCTTTTAAGATGCCGATGACAAAATGCAAGCTGGCGCACAAACAGCCGCGAAGTAAAGCACCTAAGTGTGGGGTGTTACACATAAAGCGCGCAGCTTAGCCAGCGCGCGATAACGTCTCTGCGGCGGTAAACACTGCTGCTTTAATCCGCTCATATGTCCCGCAACGGCACAAGTTGGTGATCGTATCTGCGACGTCTTGTTCGGTTGGCTGCGGGGTATGCGTAAGCATTGCTGCGGTTGCCATTACCATGCCGGATTGGCAAAAGCCGCATTGCGGAACCTGATGTTCAATCCAAGCTTGCTGGACCGCATGCAAGGTATCTTCGCTGGCGAGGCCTTCTATGGTTGTAACCTCCGCACCTTCAATGCCCTCCAAAGGCATCTGGCAGGAACGCACGGCTTCGCCATCAACATGGACGGTACACGCGCCGCATAGTCCCGCACCGCAGCCAAATTTGGTCCCGGTTAGATCAAGGCGTTCGCGCAAAACATGCAACAATGGCAGCGCCGCGTCGTCGTCAACGCGAACGGTTTTGCCATTGAGACTGAAACGATAGGCTGGCACAGTTCGTTTTCCCAATCGGTTGGCTTTTATGGATATAGGGGCAAAAATCATGAAGAAAAGCCTCAAATCATATCCGAGATGAAAGGACGCAGGCATGGCATTCGAAACCCTGGACTTTAGTGTGGCAGACAAGGTTGCGACGCTGACCCTCTCGCGGCCCGAAGCACTCAACACCATGACCCCTGAATTTTGGGACGAGATGGTGGCGGTTTTTGCAGAGATTGAAGATGAGCCGGATATCAGATGCGTTGTCATCGCCTCGACTGGGAAGCACTTTACCGCCGGTCTTGATCTTAAGAGTTTTGCTGACCTGCAGGTTGACGCAAGCCTTGATATTGCGCGCCAGCGCGAGCTGTTTCGGCGCAAAGTCCTGCGTATGCAACGCAGTTTTTCAGTGATTGATCGCTGCCGCGTTCCGGTTATTGCAGCCATTCAAGGTGGCTGTATCGGCGGCGGGGTCGATTTGGCCTGCGCGTGCGATATGCGGCTTGTCACGCAAGATGCTTATTTTACCATTCAAGAGATTAATATCGGCATCGTTGCAGATGTCGGCACGTTGCAGCGTATGCCAGCGCAGCTGCCTGATGCCATCATGCGCGAGCTTGCCTACACCGGTCGCAAGCTTACCGCTGCTGAGGCCGTACAATATGGCTTTGTCAACGCGGCCCATCGTGATCACGCCGCAGTGTTGGAGGCGGCCAAAGTCCTTGCCTCGGACATTGCGGCAAAATCGCCGCTTGCCATGTCAGGCATTAAAAATGTGCTCAATTTCTGCCGGGATCATAGCATCGAGGACGGCCTTGACTATGTGGCCACGTGGAATGCAGCCATGTTGCAGGGCGATGATCCAGAGCGCGCGATTGGCGCTGTGCTGATGAAGCAAGAGACGGCATTTGCCGACTTAGGCAAGCTTAAAAAATCTGGCTAAAATCCATAGACAATTGAGGCGCGCGTTGCCGTTTGAGTGCGATCTTGACCTTCAGGAACGGATGTATCGTGCTGCGCCTCAAAGCTAAATCGTCCTGAAATCCGCTCGGTCAATTGCGCTGTAAAAGCGGCGACATTGTTGAGTGTGGTGCGGTTCGCGCCGATAAAGATGCTGGTATCGTTGGTAAAGGTCAGATCATCACGGATTAAAAAGTCGTAGTCGCTGGCGAGCACAAAGATAAACTCATTTTCGAGGTCCCCGCCGGAAAACTGGGTTTGCCTGGCACCGGGCCCGCCTTCCAGATCCAGCGTCATGCGTTTGCTGCGCAGCACGCGGTAACCACCACCGATTGCCTCCGACAAGCGCCAGTCGAACAGCTGGAAATCATCATATTCAAAATCAATCAGACCGAACACATAACCATGTTCTAGTGCAAACCATTTCGTATTATAGCTCGCCGACACGCGCTGTTTAGTGACTTCGCCCTGGTTGCGCGAATAATCGCCAAGCAATACGAAATTATGCTCCCATTTGCCAACGGCGCGGTCGAGTTTCAGGCCGACATTTATCGCCTGTTCTTCCGTATTACCGCTGATTAAGCTACCGCCAAGAGTGGCCTCACCGGACCAGCTACTGAATTCAAAAAATCCCGGTAGAGGTTCGGCAGCCTTCGCATCCGCAATGTCTTGCTGGCGCTGCGCAATCGTCACTTGCCCTGGCAGGATAATCTTCGCCGCAATTTCCGGATTGGTGCTGGCAACGGCTTCCAACAGAGCGGTTTCTTCAGCCGGCATTGCTTCTATCGCACGGCGTAGCAGCGCTTCGGCTGCCTCAGGCTGCGTTTCAATTGCCAGCAGTAATGTGCTGCTTAAAAGCTTGCCATCGCCGCGCGCCCCGGCATTGGCAATCATAGATGCCAGCATCGGATCTGCGGGTTCTTGCGCTGCGTTTGCGGATGCGCAAAGTGTGCTGGAAAATGTGGCTACGACTGCGGCTAAAACCAGCCATGTCCGCCCGATTGCCTGTGGTATAAAACCGGTATGCATCCGAGCCCCCCTAGCGCGGTTTGTATCTGCGCTCATGCGTTAAAGTATCTGCTGAAGGGGCGCAACCATTAGCTGCCTAAACATCGCGTGCGCTGCGTCCGGCTGCGGGTTTTTGGTTCACACAATTTTAAAGTCCCGCGCCGTATATTTTTAAGTGACTTAAAAAAAGTGGGCGGCGTTAACCAGCTTTTGCAAGGCGGAAACAGATGGATCAAGGCAATCGGCTTTTCACAGATGCGGAAGGTCAAGCAGGCATTGCGGGTATAGATAGCTTTGCTGGCGCGGCAACCGCGCCCACAGGCACCAATTCAGGATATAGCTCCGGATCGACCGAAGAGCAGCTCATGGCAATTGGTGAAGTCTTGGAAGTTCAAGGCCAGCTGTGCGTGTGCGCTTTTTCAAAAAGCGTGCGGGATCAAGCGCAAAATGATGCTGCGCGCGATGGTCAGATGCCGGGCCAAATTGGCAGCTTTGTGAAAATGAAGATGCAAGAACGCCACGTTTTTGCAGTGGTCCGCAATGTGAAATCGGCAGGTGCAGGTACCGACGGCCAACTCTTCGCCGAACTCGATTTCATTGGAGAACTGATGCCCAGCGCGGGTGCCCGCGAGGGTGCAATATTCCGCCGCGGCGTCACAAAGTTTCCAATGCCTGGCCAAAGCGTGTTTCTAGCGACCGGTCAGGATATGCGCACAATCTTCGCGCCGATGTCGGCAACCTCGGCAAATATCGGCTATGTGTATCCAACCGATAGCGTGAAAGCGGCGATCGACATTGATGCCGTGCTGTCGCGTCATTTGGCGGTTTTAGGCTCAACCGGGACCGGCAAATCCACCGTGGTTTCGCTGATCTTGCAAAAAATTGTGGAACAGTCCCCGTTTGGCCATGTGCTGATATTCGATCCGCATGATGAATACTCAAAAGCGTTTCCAGAGCATGGTGTGCGCCACGATATGGCGGAACTCAATCTGCCCTTCTGGCTGATGAACTTAGAAGAGCATATTGAGGTGCTGATCGGTATAGATAGCACTGACCGCGAACAAGAAATCGATATTTTAAAGCGTGTTTTGATTGCCGCCCGCCGCAAGGATAAACCGTCGAACGCCGTTTCGCACATTACTGCAGATAGCCCCGTCCCCTATAAGCTTGCTGACTTCATAGCAGAAATTCAGAACAGCATGGGCCGGCTCGAAAAGTCGGAGAACCTCACGCCTTATCTGCGTTTGCGTGCGAAATTGGAAGAACTACGGGCGGATGCGCGCTATAATTTCATGTTTTCAGGCTTGGTTGTCAGTGATGATTTTTCGCATACCCTGTCAACGCTGTTTCGCATGCCAAGTCACGGGCGCCCGGTGTCTATCCTCGACCTTTCAGGTGTGCCATCAGATATCGTCAACGTGGTCGTCTCGGTGATTTCGCGCATCGCTTTTGATTTTGTGCGCATCGCCCGTGATAGCGGTGAATGCCGACCGCTTTTGCTGGTGTGTGAAGAAGCGCACCGCTATGTGCCAGAAAACCCAGAGCTTCACAAAGCGGTTAAAAAAGTGCTGGATAAGATCGCGAAAGAGGGCCGCAAATACGGCATTGGACTGTGCCTCGTGACCCAGCGTCCATCGGATATTTCAGAATCGATCCTCTCCCAGTGCGGCACCATGCTTGCGCTGCGATTGAACAACGAGCGGGACCAAAAGTTCGTTGAAAAATCGATCCCAGATGGCGCGCAGGGCTTCTTGAATGTGCTGCCATCCTTACGCAACCGGGAATGTTTGCTGGTGGGTGAAGGTATCTCCGCCCCGTCGCGGGTCATGATCTACGACGTCGACCCCAATCTTTTGCCCAACAGTAATGATCCGTCTTTCTCAGACATTTGGACGAGCCAAGACGCTTCCGACAGCTTTGTGCCAAATATCGTTGAGCGCTGGCGCGGCGATAATGCAGCCCGCTTAAAGCGTGGATAAGGTCCCATGCTGGCTGACCAAACGCATTATGAAGTGCATGTCTATGATGGCCACAGCTGGGGCATCGCCCAGGCTGTTGATAATCAAGAGGCCGCAAAGCACATCGGTAAGACGATGTTTGGTATGGGCAAATATAAAGCGGTCAAGGTCACCAAGGAACGCTACAATAAAAAGGACGGCACATTTAACGCAATGACCGTTGCCACCTATGGCAATGTTCAGCGGGTCAAACGCATGGCGGAAAAAGATGATCCGCTGAAGCGCATCCAGCTGTGCCGCGCACCCGTTGATCTCTATAATTACGAAGGGCGCCGCTCTATTCGCATGCAGCTGGGCTCAACACTCGATCATTGGAGCATCACACCCACGGAGCTGCTGCACGACCCAAGCTATTATCTGAAATTAGATAACGCTGGCACGCTGTTACAAAACGCGATCCAGCGCACGGCAGTAAAGCAGATTCAAGGCACTGAAGTCTCTGTGCAAGAACGCATGCGAGAGCTATATGAGGTTGTGGGCAAAGCCTACACTGACCTCAAGCAGCTGCTTGATAATAAAACTGTCCCCAATCTTAAGAAGACGCCTCTCGCCAAAGCGGCTGATAGCCTCAAAGACGAACATCAGCGAACCACGCTTTTATCAGCCGCGCTCAGCAACGCGCTGGCCGATGAGAAAGACATTTGGTCTAAGTTCAGTTTTGTCTTGTCGCTTTTAACGTCAGGCTTGCCCAGCTGGGTGGTTGGAATACTGGACTTTTTGTTTGCCGAAATGATGCAAACGCCTGCAATTTTACGCGGCGTTATGCAGGCGCAGGACAATGTGTCTGAGCTCGACAGGATGATCGGCCTGATTAATCTGCGGCACGGCAAAGCAGCGATGAACGGCTTTGACGTGTTCAACCGGTTTATTATCGAAGCCAAGTTGCCGCATACACAAACCGCATTACAGCAGCTGTTATTGCAACAAATGCAAAATGGCGGGCCTTTGAGCCAAGGCGATTTAAGTGAGCAGCTTGACGCGATCGTGGCGGTTAAAGATGCCTGTAAAGACGATCTGGCGCAGTCTGATAAGTTCTCCAAGGATATCTTTGCAGCGATTACCACGCGCTGTGAAAAGGCGCTGTCAAGCCATAGTATTAACGTTTACATGTCTCAGACAACTGGCCCAATTGAGCGCTCTCGGCGCCTGTTGAAGCTGGCGCCAAAGATCTTTGGCAAGCGCGCTTTAAAGCAGCTTGCTGATCAAATTGAACCCATCATCGTGCCCAGTGATCAACAGGTTTTGATCTTGAAGGGGGTCGATAATCCACTCGAAGC
>JBCCLR010000105.1:0-12348 GCA_039026755.1 Pseudomonadota bacterium
CAAGCGATTGATGCGGCCGATCCGTTCTTTGGCTCCGACAATATCGAGTTCGTGGTTGATCCCGGCGAACCGGGCGCCGTCACAGAGCCGCAATTCCTCAAAACGCTGGAGGCCTTTACCACCTGGCTGCGCGGTCGCGACCATCGATGGCCCGCTTCCTGGGTCAAACGACACTGTCTATTACTATTACGATGAAATTCGCCGACTGCGGGCGCAAGTCGGGCCCGACCCAGATGGCTCTGGCGGCCAGCCGCGATCTGTAACGCGCTATGCCTATAACGCCGATGGCAATGTCACCCAGACGGATACGGGCCATGTTGCAACCCCGGCCAACTGGAATGCCATGACGGTCACGGCTCGCATGAAGTATTACTACGATCCCTATGGCCGCAAAATCCGTGAAGACTCTATCCATATGGGCGGTGCACAGAACGGCCAGATCGGTCGCCAAGTGCAGATGAATTATACAGGCCGCGGCCAGGTGAAATGCACCGCCATCCGCATGAACCCCGCCCAATTCTCTAGCCCACCGGCAGACGCCTGCGTTCTTGGGCCGGAAGGGACAGAAGGCCCAGACCGCATCACGCGCAATTACTACACGGTCGAAGGCGATCTTCAGCGCGTGGTGGAAGGCTATGGCACATCGCTCGCCCGGGATTACAAAACCTATTCCTACTTCGCGGACGGCACAGTCCAGTGGGTGGAAGACGCCAAAGGCAATCGCACGACATATGAATATGACGGCTTCAATCGCCTGACGAAAACTATCTTCCCGTCAAAGACCACGACGCATCAGTCCGACCCCAATGACTATGAGGCCTATACCTATGACGCGGCCGACAACCGCACTTCGCTGCGCAAGCGCGACGGCAGCGTGATTAACTACACCTACGATGACCTCAACCGCATGGTGGTAAAGGATATCCCCGGCGGCACAGCCGCAGATGTCCATTATGGGTATGACCTGACCGACCTCGAACTCTATGCGCGCTTTGTCTCCGCCAGCGGGCAGGGCATTACCAATACCTATGATTATGACGCCGCAGGCAACCGCACGCATTTAGAGCATGATGACAACAAGACCTTCACCTATGTCTATGATAGCGCCAGCCGCCTCACGGATATCTTAGACCCGTCCGGCGCCTGGGTCACCGACGTCAGCTATGACGCCAGCAGCCGGCTGGAGCGGCTGGACCACCGGGACCGCTTTGATTGGACGGCAGGCTATGATGGCTTGTCGCGGCTCGGCTCCTTTGAGATTGATGCGGATGTCTTGTCCACGGACGATCTCACCGAGACGTTCAGCTTCAGCCCAGCCAACCAGCTCATCCAGCGCACGACGACCAACGCTGCCTATGGCTATCACCAGCCAGATAGCGGCACCACGAGCTATGCGTCCAACGGTCTCAACCAATACACATCCATCGGCGGTGCACCCGTCAGTCATGATGCTAACGGCAACATGCTTTCGGATGGGACGTCCACCTATGGCTATGACGTGGAGAACCGCCTCACTTCGGCCAATACGCCCAGCGGCAGCATCGGCCTAAAATACGACCCCTATGGCCGTCTCTATGAGGTGGATGGCGCCGTGACCAGCCGCTTTGTGCATGATGGCGACGCACTGATCATGGAGCTGGATGGGTCCAACAGCATCCTGCGCCGCTATGTGCATGGCGCGGGCATTGACGACCCGCTCATCTGGTATGAAAGCGCAGGCACCAGCGCATCAGACCGGCGCGCCCTGGCCAAAAACTATCAAGGCTCAGTCATCGGCGTTGCGGCTGCAACCGGCCCCATCACCAAAAATACCTACGATCCCCATGGCGTCCCCGGCCCGAACAACACCGGGCGCTTTGCCTATACCGGGCAGATCGTTGTGCCGGAGCTTGACCTCTATTACCACAAAGCGCGGATTTATAACCCCTATATCGGCCGTTTCCTGCAGACCGACCCCATTGGCTATGAGGACCAGATGAACCTCTACGCTTATGTGGGGAATGATCCGATGAATATGGCGGATCCGACTGGTAAGTTCGCATTTTTAATACCCTTAATACCTTTGACTGCAAGTGAAATAGCAGCGATAACTAGCGTCACAACCATTGCCGTCGTTGGTTGGGGTTGTCGCTGGCGACGCTATCATTAATAATAACGATGATGTTTCTCATTCTCCTCGGCCATTAACAGATGAAGAACGCGATGCAGTCAAAAACGCCGGTTCAGAACCGAGTAAAGGTGGGCGTACGGCAGCGGGCCGGAGTGTTCAAAAACGCAGGAGTGATGGGCAAGGGAATTTTCCAAGCGATGGAGAAAGTCCCGCCGAAGATAATGCTGCTGGCTCGGAGCACGTTGGTGATATTGTTGACAATCCGGAATCAACGATTGCAACCGATAAAGCGGGTCAGCAAACTGTAATCGCGCCGGACGGCAGAAGGATTCGGATAAACTCGGACGGTTCGTTTAGTGGATTTAGGAATCCTCCGATTCGTGACAATAGGGAGGAGCGCTGACAGCTATGTCAAGTGAATTACCTCGCGATACTGTGGTTGCTGATAGAGCAGAATACGAGAATATTGTCGTAGAGACTGAGTTCGGAAACGACTGTGTCATAACTATCTCTAAAGAACCTGGAGAAGATAGATATTTCATCTATTTCGGAAACTTAGAGACAACCAATCCAAAAAATCTGGGCACGCATAAAATGAATCATAGGTTGGATTGCGAAGACCTTATTCAAACAATAAAAGAGAGTATCGATATACTTAAAAATAAATAGGAGAAATCTGGAAATCAGGAGTTACGGAGTTACGGTAACAGTTTACTTAACCCCTAAATAGAAGCCCCGCGGGTCAGTTTATCGAGCGCACGACGACCAACGCCGCCTATGGCTATCACCAGCCCGATAGCTGCACGACGAGCTATGTCGCCAACGGCCTGAACTGACCTGAGACCCTGAACTTCCTCCGATTTTATGTAGAGTCCGTCCATTGAAGGAGACGGATAGATGCGCAAGTCACGGTTCACGGAAGAACAGATTATCGGGATGATTAAGGAGCAGGAGGCAGGCATGCCGACTGCTGAGGTGTGCCGCAAACTCGGCATCAGCAGCGCGAGCTTTTACAAATACAAAGCCAAGTACGGCGGCTTGGAGGTGTCTGATGCGCGCAAGCTGAAAGCCCTGGAAGATGAGAACCGGAAGCTGAAGAAGCTGCTGGCGGAGCAGATGCTCGACAATGCCATGCTGAAAGACGTTGCATCAAAAAAATGGTGACGCCCGATGCAAGACGAGAAGCGATCTCTTATGCCTGCAGCGAGCATGGCATGAGTGGGCCCAAAGGATCGAAGGGGGGCGTGCAAGGCGCTGCAGGTAGATCGCTCTACCATCCGCTATCAAAGTGTCCGCCCTGATGATACAGAGCTGCGCGCTGCTGTGAAGGCCGTTGCTGCGGAACGTCGCCGGTTTGGCTATCGGCGCATCCATGTAATGTTGCAGCGACAGGGCATCCATATGAACCAGAAGAACATATGAACCAGAAGAAGCTCAGGCGCCTATATCGCGAAGAAGGCTTGCAGGTGCGCAAACGTGGTGGCCGTAAGCGTGCTCTGGGCACACGGCGCCCGATGGTGCTGCCGAGTAAGCCTAATGAACGGTGGAGCCTGGACTTTTTGAGTGATGCCTTCACGGATGGGCGGCGCTTTCGCATCTTGGCTGTAGTCGATGATTTCAGCCGTGAATGCTTGGCACTTGTGCCGGATACATCCCTATCAGGCATGCGGCTCACACGTGAGCTCAATGCCATCATCAAACAGCGCGGCAAGCCCAATACGATTGTCTCCGACAATGGCACGGAAATGACCAGTATGGCGGTGCTCAAATGGTGCCAAGAGACGGGTGTCGAATGGCATTACATTGCTCCGGGCAAACCCACTCAGAAAGCATTCGTCGAAAGCTTCAATGGCCGCTTCGGCGACGAGTGCCTCAACGAAACCCTGTTCTCAGATTTGCGCCAGGCGCGCCTGGCCATCCATGATTGGAAGGAGGATTATAACCAGCACAGACCACATTCAGCACTGGGCAACATCTCGCCTATGGAGTTCATCAACAAAATCAAACTGGAAAAACAGGCCGCATGAGGCCAAACATCAACAAAAGGACTCTCGCCTAAAGCGGAGGGAAATAAGGGCTCAGGTCAGGCTCAGGTCAATGCAAGTCCAGCCAACATATAGACCACGCAGACGTAATCCTAATTGCTGTGTAAAATATGGGTCAGGTGGGCTTTCTTGGAGACTGATTAAGGCTTCAGACTGTTAAAGCGATTGACTCTGGCGCGCCCGCAATTGTTGAAGTGTCGCGGTATCGACATTGAGACGCACCCCCAGCACGCCGCTGTCATACAGCACGGGCCTTTTGCTTAACCTCACTTCGACGGCTTCAATCTCATCATAAGCGGCGCACGCTTCGACAATGCGTGTCATCAGCCTCTCCTGCGTGTCGTAATGAACCTCCTTTGCCAAGCGATCAATCTCCGCGATCAGAGGGTCGTAATCAAAAACATGGTCCATTCCATCGACATCGATGAGCACCAGTTTTGGATCAATGGTAAGTGTCAGATCAAGCAAGTGAATATCAGGGACCACGTCGTCGGGGCCATAGCTGCCCAGTGACGGAGAGAGGGCGAGCTGGCTCAGTACTATGGTGCTGTGCATGGTGCGGTTTGCCGTTCCTGCCTGCTATGTGTCGAGAAGATCTGGGTCGTCGGTTGACAGCCTGGCGATCTGATCTGTCATCCGTTTCACGTAGCGTCGCTGCCGTCGGCGGGCCTTTGCTGGAGATGCGCGCCAGCCCGCGCGCTTGTCCTGAACAAGCGCATCAAGGTCGTTTGCGATTTCCACTTGGTCTGCGTCATTCAGTGAGGTGCGTTTTGGCATATCATATTCTCCCAAGGCGCTGACTTACGCGCGTCCGCGCCATTTTCCGCGCCAGATCAGTGATTGTTTATTCAGCTGCGCGACATCGGCTTCGCCTGCTACAATCGCGCAGCACAAATCGGCGGCGCGGCGCGCTAACTCCTCAGTCAAGTGTTTATAGGCTGGCCGTTTTATATGCGCGTACCACACTCCGCCGCAGACATGATCGAGCACCACGCGTTGGAAGCAATGATCTTGGGAGATTGGCCAGTCTTGGCGTTCGCTGCGCGCTAAGGCTGGCAGCACATTGCGCGTAATATGGACGTAATTTTCAATGAGATCGTCCTTGTGCTTTGTTTCCATTGCAACGCTCTCAATCAGCTGCTCTGCAGTCTTACTCATGTGTATACGTAGCCCTTCGTTCAAATGGCTCAACACCCACGCGATACAGCAGCGTGTCGATAGTGTCGCAGCCGGTTATTGGATGTACTTTAGAACCGTTGGCACATGTGGCAGCAGCCACAAATGTACGCGTCAACCTTAAGCGTCGTTAACCGTTTCGCTAAAGCTTCTGTTTATCGCCGTTGCGTAGGCTTAGGAGATGTTTGATACGCTTGTTGAGATTGCGTCGTGGCCTGTGCAGTTGGTGTGGGCGCAGGTTGCCGTCTCGCCATCATCGCGTTATTTTTGGCCATATATTGTCGGCGGCGCTATGATCGCGTGCTTTGCGTGGCGCTTTGGCCGCGCGACATTCTATACCGAGGCAAAAAAGCCCGCTTACTGGCTGGGTGCCAGCGCGCGCGTTGATTATGCGCATGTGGTCCTTAATCCGATTATTAAGATTCTGCTGTTTACCGGATTAATCACGGCTGCAGGCGCACTTGGCCAGAATGCCATTGGCGCCGCGCCGCCCAAGCCGCACGCCTGGGCCTATGCAGCAGCGCTTACGCTTGCGCTGTTTGTCGCCGATGACTTTATGCGATTTTTTACGCACTGGCTTATGCACAAGGTGCCAATTTTTTGGTCTTTTCACCGCGTTCACCACGCTGCGGAAAGCATGACCTTTGCCACAGCCGACCGCAGCCATTTTGCCGAGATGGTTTTTGTAACGCTGCCGTTGGTGATGACCTACGCCGTCGTGAACGCCGCCTTTATCGTCTTTACCGGCATTGAAACCCAGCCCTTTGCGGTTGCTGGCGCAAATATCTTTCTGGTGGCCTTTAATGTGGTGGGCGGTGCCTTCCGGCATGCGCCCATGTGGGTCAGCTTTGGCCCAATGCTAGAACGCTGGCTGATCTCTCCGGCAATGCACCATGTGCATCATTCGGCCAGGCCGATACATTTTGATAAAAACATGGGCGGGACGCTCGCCATTTGGGACCGGCTGTTTGGTACGCACTATATTCCCGCTGGCGCGCATGAGCTCTCCCATGGCGTCGGTCTAGGCAGCGATGGCAAAGCGCTCAAGAGCGTTGCCGGCGCGCTTTTAGAGCCCTTTGGCCACGCTGTACGGACCTTGATGCCGCATCGAAATACAAGCAATCCAAATGCCGGTCGGCCCAGCTAGCTCATTATTCCAACCACAATAAGGATCGACAGCACATACAGCACCGCGCCGCCACCAACGATGAAGATCGGCCAGCTTCTAAATACTGTGGCCGTGGCAATCGCTTTCATTTGGTGCAGTAAGTCCGGCCACGTGTAGGAGACAAAGTCACCTTGCGTGAACACCGCTTTGATGCGGCCTTCATCATCAATAACGGGCAAGCGGCGAAAGCGTTCGTTTGACATGATGCGCAGCCATTCGATGAGGTCATCGGTTTCGCGCGCAAGCCGCGGGTTTTCCGTCATAATGTCTGATAGCGGCGTTGATTTTGCATCAAGCCCCTTTGCTACCAATTTGTTCATGACGTCACGTTCTGTGATGATACCAATGACTTTATCATCAGCATCCACAACCACTCCAGCGCCATAGTTTTTGGCGGACATTTGCGTCACCGCTTCAAACACGGTGATATCCGGCGGCATGGTCAGTGGACGTGGTTTTGATGCGTATTCTGGCCGGTCCATCAACCGATTGCCAGGTCTGTCTGCAGTTTTTGGCATAGTCTTTCATCCTCCCCACACAGGAATATATTGGATTTGGGGAGCGCGCGCAAATGACAGCGCAGGGCCGCAGCGTCGACCGGTTAAATTACCGCCTCAAAATTTCATAGCACACAATTAAGTGGCCGTCGAAATCGACAAAAGCTTGCTCGATAAATCGGAACGTATCAGAGCCAGCGATTTCCGTGCGTGTGGTTTGCAGGCCAAGCGCCTTAAGTTTTTCAAACTTGGCCTCAAGGTCGGTAATACCAATGACGACAGTGCTCATATAGGGCGCGCTGTGCGGCCTTGGCAGGTCCATCCCTTTGATTTCTGTGAGGTTGAGCACGGCGCGCTCATCGGGCTCATGGAAGGAGATAAAGCGCAGCGGCTGATCGGTGGGGATATTAAACACCGGATAGGAAAAGTCGTTCTCTGAGCCCGTGCGAATTGTGCTCGCTTCAAAGCCGAGGATATCGCGGTAAATGGTCAGCGACCGGTCAATACTTGCCACCACGAGATTTGGCCGTTTGATTTTTGGGATCTGGTAGGGCACGGCGCTTGGTTCGGGGGCCTGCGCTTCTTTTGCAGGCGCTTTACTGCAGGCGCCCAAAGCGACACAGGCCAAGAGCGCAATGAACGTCATCAATCGCTGCGTGATCGTTTTAAGCATCGTCTGCATCCCCCAACATTCTACACTTAAAGTGGCGCGATAAATAAGCAGTGTCTAGGCGATAAATCGAAATGAAAAAGCGTATTCAGCGCGCATTGCGCGCAGTGGCCTGGCTGCTCGCACTTGGTTTTGCACTCACTGTGTGTAGTGCGCCGAAAATGCAGCTGAAACCGGGAGCAGGCTATGTCGCGATGGGCAGCTCTTTTGCTGCCGGTCCGCTGCTGGGCGCGCCGAGAGAACAGCTTGATCCGCGCTGCCTGGGTTCAGTTGAAAATTACCCGCATCAGTTGGCCCGGCTGCGCGGCTTTGACCTCACGGATGTCAGTTGTAGCGGCGCGAAGACGGCGCACATTCTTGGCCCTTGGAAAGAGCTTGCACCGCAAATTGACGCCGTCACGCCCGAGACACAGCTTGTCACTGTCACCGTCGGCGGCAATGACTTGGGCTACATTGGCGGGTTGATCCAAGCGGCCTGCGCCAATGCCGGGCCCAACCCTGCCTTCGGGCGCGGCTGTGGAACTATTCCCGCAGAACCGGATAAAGCGGCCTATCAAGGCGTTGCTGAAAGGCTTGGCGAAATTGCGGCGCAGGTCGCCGCGCGCGCGCCGAAGGCCCGCTTGGTCTTTGTCAATTACGCATCTGTCTTGCCACCGGACAGTGTCTGCCCACAGCTTGCCTTAACGCCCGCGCAAGCGGATCAGGGTAGGGCCATTGCTAAGCGTCTAGCAAAGATCACCGCACAAGCTGCTGATGAAAATGGGGCGCAGCTTGTTGATGCGGCAGCACTGACACAGGCGCATCATGCCTGCGCAGATGAGCCTTGGATGACAGGCTACTTAGATGCCGCTGGCCAGCATCAACGCATGCCTTATCACCCAACGCAGGCTGGTATGACCGCAGTCGCAGAGGCGCTTGCTGGAGCGTTGCCTTAACCGCAAGCGCGTTTGCGCCGCCAGCCGAGGATGCTGAATGCATCAAGCACTGAGCCGAAGAGTGGCAAGGCTGCGGGCACTGGAATACTGCTAGGGCACGGCGCATCCCCTGTAAACACGCCCATGTCGTCAAATTGAAACGCATCGCTTGAGGAAAACCGCAGTGAGGTGAGCTGCGCGAACCGGTCGTCGAAGAAAAATGTTTGTGGCCCTGAAGCGCTACCGCGCACGAAGTTATATCTGACGTCTTTGCCACCGCCAAGAAAGCCCGTAAAGCTTATCGGCCGCTGACCAGGCACGCCTCTACCGTCTAAAACGATTGACGTTATTGAAAACCGTTCGTTAACGCTGCGCCTACTGAGGGTGAATGTGGGCGGCAAACCGCGGGAAAATAGCGCAGTAGACCCGAGATAGTTCGGGTCACTTTCGCCCAGAAAACCGAGACCCCATTTGCAAACTCTTGATAGCCATCTTAGACAACGGTGCCGATTGTTTCGGGGTTTGTTGAATTTATCGCGTTAAAACCCAAAGTGATGGTCGCCGCATGCGCAGTCGTTATAACACTCAGGACCAAAGCCGTGACCGCATTAGCTAGCTTCAGCATGTGATCCACCCTTTAAAAAACTTCTGGTTATCCCCAGTGGCAGGCTTAGCAAAGCCGCCCATTACCGCAGTCAAAACACTTACTTTTTGTTGGCTAAGCGTTATTAACTCGACACCCGTACGTCTCGCATATTTGCGGTTTCTGGCAGATCAATATGTCGCACGCGTGCTGGTAATAGGCTATAGCCACGGCATAGTCCTATCCGATGCCTCTCGGTTTGTTTAAAGATGACCCTAAAGACCCTCTCCATCGGCAGCGTGATGATCGATACCATCGCCATCATCGAGCCAAGCCGTATTGAACGCATGAGCATGAGCAATGCCGATACGGCGTTTTTGCTGCTGGAGGAAGGCCGCAAGGTTGAGGCGAGCGGTATTTCAACGCATGTGGGCGGCGGCGCCGCCAATACGGCTGTCTGTTTTGCTCGGCTTGGCTGCGACGCGCACATTCTCGCGCGCGTCGGGCAGGATGTGCGCGCGCAGCAGGCGCTGGACGCCCTGAACGGAGAAGGTGTGAAGACCGGCCTGATACAGCGCGATCCTGCGCTGCCCACGGGAGCGTCTGTGATGTTCGCATCGCATGATCGCAACGCCAGTACGTTTACCTCACGCGGGGCCAATACCGCGTTGTCGGGGGTAGACACCTTGCCGCCAGTTGACCTTATGCATATCGCCCCCTTGTCGAACGATGCGGCGGCGCTGTTTCCAACCCTCGTGGCCCAGGCGAAGGCAACTGGGGCACGGATTTCCGCAAATCTGGGCATTCGGCATCTTGCCTCGCGCGCGCAGGAGGTTTTGGCAGCACTGGCTGATATTGATGTGTTCAGCCTCAATATGAGCGAAGCGGCAGCTTTAATGCCTGCTTTGGCGCCCAAAGGGTTCGGTGCGCGCGCATCGCGCGGGCGAGCAACGCCAAATCTAGCGGCAAGCGGTTTTGATATGCCGCTCAGCCGGTTTTTAGAGCTGTTATCAGAACATAGCGATGCAACGCTGCTCGTGACCGATGGCGCGAAAGGCAGCTATATCTATGCTGCTGGTAACCTCGTCTTTGCACCGGCACAGGTCGCTGCCGTAGCGGGAACGGCGGGGGCGGGTGATGCATTTTGCTCAACCTTTGCCGCCGCTTTAGCCGCGGGGGAAAGCCTGACGGAAGCAACCCATTGGGCGGCTCTAAATGCAGCAAGCGTCGTGGCGCACATTGACACGCAAACGGGTTTGCTCACGCGCGCCGCTTTGGCACAAGAAGGCCGCGATCAGGACGACTTTGCCCTGCAGCAGATATGACCATGTCGCAAAAAGTGCACAGCTGAGACCCTGGTTTCTTTAACTTCCATAAACCATGCCGCGTTAGGTTATGGCGCGGAAGAATTTGCGCGAAGGAAAAGTGCGTTTTGCAGGCGCTTCAGTATTTGCTTGATATCAAACGTGCCAGCGGCGGGCGCGCGTGCTTGATTTATATGCTAGACAGGCTGCTGCGCAAGCTGCGGCTTGGCGATGCGGTGCACTATTGCTTGCTTGCTGTCGATCTCGCAGGGGTGCAAGGGTCGCAGGGGGACGCTGACCCGGTTTCCATAACCCAGTTGAAGCGCGGTGATGAGCGTTTTGAAGCGCTTGATATTGATGCGCAGACAGTACGCGACCGGCTGCACTCTGGCGCGCGCTGCTTGGCGCTTATAAAAGACGGGACATTATGCGGCGCCATTTGGTGCACGCAAAAGCGGCACGAGGAAAGCGGCGTCAGAGCGCGCTTTTTGGTGCCGGAACAAATGGTGTGGGACTATGGCACTTTTATCGCCATGCCCTACCGCTCTGGCGATAGCTTTGAAAGGCTCTGGCAAGGCTATGCCAAATGGTGCTTGGAGAGGCGCATTGGCTATTCGATTGGCCGGATTGCAACGCATGATTTAGCGGCCTTACAACGGCATGAAACCTTGCCCCATAGCGCGCTTGGATATTGCACCTTCATTCGCATATTCTCGCGGCAATTTTGTTTATCGCCCATGCACACGAAATGGCACGTTTCGCGCAGCGAACGGGACATGCCAGTGTTTCAAGTCGCGCTTTGATGCTGGACGCCACACGTGCACTCCAAGGCTAATGCGATGCGGTGGCATGTCATGAGCATGGCGCGGTCCGTGCGGCATCACAGGCCGCTCCCCCGCGCCTTGAGCATATATTCGCTTATGTGGCTGCTAGCCGCATGCTCCACATCAAGCGGTGCGCGCTTTCCAGGGCTTGATTTTTTTACGTTCTCGCAGCCCGCGAGCCCTATGGCGCATATCGTGGCGCATGATCGCCTCAAATTGGTGTTTTGGCGCCGGCCTGAGCGAAACTGTGAGGCGCGGGTGAAGGCTGATGGTACCATTGCGCTGGCCGGAATGGGGCCTGTGATTGCACATGGTAAAACACCTCTTGAATTGGCCCGGGCCCTAGAAGATCGGCTTGCAGGCTCATCAAACGCCGCGCTTAAAGAGCAACCCGAAGACTTTATCGTGGCCGTAATAAAACAATCGACCAGCCGCGCAATCCAGTCTCCGGCGGCTCAGTCTCAAGTCGCGCCATCTTATGTTCGCGTCGTCGGTGCCACGGCGCTGGCCCCGCACGTGCCCCACAGGCCTGAAATGACCTTGCTGGATGTGATGATCGGCGTTGGCGGAATGCCAGCATCTGGCGCCGGCAATGACGCTATTTTAATTCGCACTGATGCGCAGACAGGAAAACAACTTGAGGTCGCGTTGCGGGTCGCTGACTTGATGCAGGATGGTGATCTTTCAGCGAACATGCTGGTCGAGCCCAATGATGTCATTTTTCTGCCGACGCGGATGCAGTGATCGCGTTGAGTGTGTGTCGTATTTAGTCGATTTTTGACAGGTCACCGGTGAACTCATCAGAGCAGAACCGCCCCCCATGCAGCGCGCGGGCCACATCATTTTCATGGTCTGGCAGCGCTGCTATGTCGTCTGCATAGTCCTGTGCATTATCAACTGGCTGGTAGCCAAGCCATGCGACCTGCGAATTATCCCATATGTTCTGCGCATTGGCTGACACACCGTAGACGACAGCATAGTGATAATCTGGCGCATCAATGCATCGCTGAAACAGCTGCACGGCATCGCGGTGGCTCAGCCAGGTCATGAGTTGGCG
>JBCCLR010000106.1:0-12343 GCA_039026755.1 Pseudomonadota bacterium
GAAGCACTTTGAGGACTTTAAGGTCGGCGAGACCGATGAATTCGGCCATTATAAAGTGACCCGCGAAGAGGTTATCGACTTCGCCAGCAAGTATGATCCGCAGCCATTTCATTTAAACGATGAAGCGGCCGCCCAGACCTATTTCGGCAAAATCAGTGCATCAGGCTGGCATACGTGCAGCATGACCATGCGCATGATGGTCGACCGCGGCAAAGAAAACCCTGTTGCCGGCGAAGGCTCGCCTGGCGTGGATCAGGTACGCTGGAAGATACCTGTCTACCCTGGCGATACACTGCGGGTGCGCAGCGAGGTGATTGCCGCACGCCCGTTAAAGTCGCGGCCAACACATGGTGTTGTCACCACACGGCATGAGACAGTTAATCAGAACGGTGATGTGGTGATGACGTTTGAAGGTGCCGTGCTCATTCGCCGGCGCGCTCCAAGTCAAGACTAGCGGCTATTCTCCTGGATAGGCGAGTAGCGCATGCGTCTGCACGCCTTTTGACTCGATCCGCTTCAGGCCTCCAAGATCAGGCAAATCGATAACAAAGGCGGTGCTGGTCACACAGGCGCCGCCGAGTTGCAGCAGGTCTATTGCCGCAAGAGCCGTTCCGCCGGTTGCGACCAGATCGTCTATCAACAGAATTTGATCATCCGCCTGGACCGCATCGACATGCATTTCTAGACGGTCAGTTCCGTATTCCAGATCATAGTCCTGGCCAATGGTGTCGAACGGGAGCTTGCCGCGCTTACGCATGGGGACAAAGCCGACGCCCAGTTCATAAGCCGCTGCGCCGCCCAGAATAAAGCCGCGCGCTTCAATGCCAGCGACCTGCGTAATGCCGCTGGTGCGAAACGGTGCGACCATTGCTGAAACGGCGGCTTTAAATGCCTGCGCATTGCTTAACAGGGTGGTGATGTCACGAAACTGAACGCCGGGTTTTGGATAGTCTGGAATGGTGCGTACAGCATTGTACAGCATCGCTTTCACTGTCTCGTCTAGCATTCGCGCCCTCCTGAAACTTCAGCGACAATTACCACCGCGAATGCGCGCAGCCCATAAAAAAAGCGCCCCGAAAGAGGCGCTTTTTTCGTTAAAATATCTGATGCAATTTATTTTTTCACATCTGCCCAAACACGTTTGTAGCTCCAATAGCTAATCACGGTCAGGATGGCTAAGAAAATCATCACGCCGACACCCGTACGCTTGCGCTGCTCGAGTTTCGGTTCCGCCGTCCATGTGAGAAACGCGGTCACGTCGACAGCCATTTCTTCTACGGTGGGGAAGCTGCCGTCGGCATATTCCACCATTTCGTCATACAGTGGCTGCGGCATGGCCAGCAAAACGGAATGGAAATATGGGTTGTAATACTGGCCATCAGAGATCTGCATATCTTCTGGCTCATCTTGCCCATAACCTTTGCCCACCAGCGACGCGACATAGTCAACGCCGTGGGGCCGCGCCTTGGTGATCAGCGATAAATCCGGCGGCATTGCCCCGCCATTTGCCGCACGTGCCTGCTGCACGTTGGCATAAGGGCCGGGAATATAATCAGACGGTTTGGCGGCGCGAAAGTACATCTCGCCATCCTCGTCCGGGCCATCTTCGACTTCATATTCCGCGGCAATCGCTTTGACTTGCTCCGCTGTGTAGCCAAGATCCATCAAATTGCGAAACGCGATCTTTTCAAGACTGTGACAGGCTGAACAGACCTCACGGTACACCTGAAAGCCACGCTGCAATTGGGCCCGATCAAATTTGCCGAACACGCCATCATGCGCAAACTCATAATGCTCTGGATACGCATGATACTTGTTTGTTGCTTCTTCGCTGGTCAGGTATTCAATGCCTTCGTCGGCCAACGATGGCCCGGCAAGACCAAATGCAGCGGCAGCAACCGTAAGGGGGACAGTAAGCTGTTTAAACATGGATTGGTCCTTATTCCGCCGGCATGGCATCTGCCGCGATGGGCGAAGACAAGCTCTCTGGCAGCGGCCGGGTTTTCTCAAAATACCCGAGCAGCGGCAGCAGCACGAGGAAGTGGAAGAAGTACCAAGCCGTCAAAATTTGGCTCAGATGCACCACTTGGAAGGAAATCAATTCCGCATCAACCAGGCGGTCAAACGCCAAATCCGACATGCCCGCACGCTCAGCGTACTTTTTCATAACTTCCATATCACTTGGAACGTTGGCCAGCAGCTCTGCACGTGATGCCGGCTCAAGGCGCGCCGCAATGTTTTCAGCAACCGCGGTTTTGTCAGTGCCGAGTGGGATCAACACGCGGTCCGTATCAGCTTGTCCACACCAGCCGAGACCGAAGTTGACCACGACAAAAATCCAGAAAAACCACTTATAGACCGGGCGGAAGGTCGCCGAGCGCACCTTCGACGTATCAAGCCATGGCAACACAAACAGCACCGCGATTGAGCCAAACATCGCGACCACGCCGAGAAGCTTGTCCGGCACCGCACGCAAAATCGCGTAGAATGGTAGGAAGTACCATTCAGGCACAATGTGCGACGGCGTTGCCAGTGGATCTGCCGGAATGTAATTATCCGGGTGGCCGAGCGCATTTGGCATAAAGAAGATGAATGCCGAGAAAAACGCCAGGAACACAGCAATGCCGAACAGATCTTTGATCGTATAATAGGGGTGGAACGGGATTGTGTCCGCCGGACCCTTCACGTCAATTCCCGATGGGTTGTTGGACCCAGGCATGTTGAGCGCCCAGATGTGCAATATCACCGTACCCGTGATGACGAATGGCAGCAGATAATGCAGGGAGAAGAAGCGCGCGAGGGTTGGATTATCAACCGAGAAACCGCCCCACAGCAATGTCACGATGCTGTCGCCGACATAAGGAATGGCAGAAAACAAGTTGGTGATCACGGTTGCGCCCCAGAAGCTCATTTGGCCCCATGGCAGAACATAACCCATAAACGCCGTTGCCATCATTAACAGAAGGATGGTCACCCCAAGCATCCATAAGAGTTCCCGCGGCGCTTTATATGATCCGTAGTAGAGACCGCGGAAAATGTGGATAAACACCACAATAAAGAACATGGACGCACCGTTGGCGTGAATGTAGCGGATGAGCCAGCCATAGTTCACGTCGCGCATGATGTGCTCAACACTTGCGAAAGCCATGTCGGCATGCGGTGTATAGTGCATTGCCAAAACGATGCCGGTAATCAGCTGTACAACCAGGCACAGACCCGCAAGCGAGCCAAAGTTCCACCAATAATTGAGATTTTTCGGAGTCGGATGGCCGGCGCCAACAGCAGTATCTACAAGCCAGAAAATTGGCAGCCGTGTATCAATCCAATTTACGACCGGATTTTCATATTTACTTTTATAATTGTGACCCATGGACCCTACACCTCCTGGCCGACTTTAATGGTTGTATCGGTTATATATTCATAGAAAGGCACTTCTAAGTTTTTCGGCGCTGGACCTTTGCGGATCCGGCCGGAAACATCGTAATGGCTGCCATGGCACGGGCAGTACCAACCATTATAGTCGCCGCGCTTTTCACCCACAGCGGTGCCCAGCGGCACACAGCCCAAGTGCGTGCAAACGCCCAGGATAACAAGAAACTCTTCCTTGCCTTCAACCACGCGTGCTGTGTCTTCCTGCGGGTCGCGCAGTTCGGAAATGCTCACGTCTTTCAGTTCGGCAAGTTCCGCTTCCGTGCGCCGACGAACGAACAGTGGCTTGCCGCGGTACATCGCTTTCATGCCCATGCCGGGCTCGAGCGCGCTCAAGTCAACCTCAATGGTTGCCAGCGCACGCACATCAGCAGACGGGTTCATTTGGTCGATGAACGGCCATGCCACCATAGCGCCACCGACGGCAAACATAGCACCGGTCGCTATGTGAATGAAGTCACGACGGTTTACTTCAGGTTCGTCGACAACCTGCGTTTCAACGCTCATAAAATACCTCTAACCGCGGTTACGGCCCTACCCAACACGCGGAGCATGCCTGGCACATGATTAATTCCGCATGAATATCTAGTGTTGTTCAGTGGTCTTTCCACTACCCACTCGGCGTTGGCGATGCAATGCCATAATTGTGCACTGCGGCGACGCGTTCCAGTTGCTCTCTTTTGCCCGTAAAGGTAACTTTACACCTATGCGTGTCGCTTTATTTCAACCAGATATCGCGCAAAATGTGGGCAGCGTTTTGCGCACAGCAGCGTGTTTAGACTGCCCAGTGGATATCATCCTGCCATGTGGATTTCCGTTTTCCGTCAAAGCCTTACGCCGAAGCGGCATGGATTATATCGATAAGGTCAATTATCAGACGCACGCAAGCTGGCAGCATTTTCTTGCTACTACAGGGTCAAATCGCCTAGTTTTGATGACTTCTAAATGTTCAGGTAGTGCCGTGACCGCGCAATTCACTTCAAACGACATATTGCTTTTTGGCCGCGAAAGCGCGGGCGCGCCAGCCTACGTACATGATGTCGCAGCACTACGATTGCGCCTGCCGATGCGCCCTGATGTGCGTTCACTCAACCTCGCCGTTTCGGTCGCCATGGCCCTCACGCTCGCTTATACGCAGCTCAATCTATTCGAACCACTAACGTGAAAGATTTTCCCTATCAATGTCCAGCTCTGAAAAAACCCGTTCTTTAGATGACAAAAAATTAGCAGCGCAGGCCTTGTTTACCCAGCTGCGCGATCAGATTTGCGCCGCTTTTGAAGCCATCGAGGATGATTTCGGGCCGCATAGTGAAATGCCAGGCCGATTCGAACGCACCGCTTGGGATCGAGAGACCGACGACGGCGCACCTGGCGGCGGCGGCGTTATGTCGGTCATGAAGGGCCGCGTCTTTGAAAAAGTCGGCGTCAACATCTCCACAGTCTCTGGCGCATTTTCAGAAGAATTTGCCAAATCCATGCGCGGCGCGGAGGAAGACCCTTCGTTTTATGCCACGGGTATTTCTCTGGTTGCACATATGCGCTCTCCGCTGGTGCCTGCTGTGCATATGAACACGCGCTTTATTACCACCACGCAAAGCTGGTTTGGCGGCGGCGCGGATCTCAACGCGCCGTTCCCCGACGCGGATGAAACATCGCAATTTCATGCCGCCTTGCAAGCTGCCTGCGATAAAGCCGACCCTGGCTATTATGAAAAGTACAAAAAATGGTGTGATGAGTATTTCTTCATCAAGCACCGTAACAAAGCGCGCGGCGAAGGTGGCATTTTCTACGACCATCTCGATAGCGGCGATTGGCAGGCTGATTTTGCCTTTACGCAAGATGTCGGCAGGGCGTTTCTTGACATTTACCCGCAGCTGGTGCGGGCCAAGGCCGGCCTTAGCTGGACTGCCCAGCAGCGGGAACACCAACTTGCCTACCGTGGGCACTATGCGGAATTTAATCTCGTCTACGACCGCGGCACCATCTTTGGCCTAAAGACTGGAGGCAATATTGAGGCCATTCTCATGAGCCTGCCGCCTGAAGCGAAATGGCCTTAGAGCTGCTCGGCCTGCGCTAACAAGGCGGGCGCGCTTAGCGTGAACCCACTGTCGATCCAGCGTTCTTCGAGCGTGTGCAACGCCTTACCCATTTGCGCGCCGCGCAGCTGAGTATGCTCTAATAGATCCTGCCCACGCAGCGGGAATTTTGGTGGCTCCCAAGTCTGCGCGGTATGAAGCAGATAAGATGTGGTGCTGGGCTCAAGATTACTGAGCAGCGCCAAGTCTATGGCAAGGTTTGCGCCGCATTTGTAGATCATGACATGTGCGTCGACGGGCTCGGTCAAACGCTGCGTGCGCGCGATCAAGTCTGCGCGCTGCGCATTGCTGCATTTAAGCCGGCGGGCAACTTTTTCTGCTGTCTTCGGATCCGCTGGCAATGCAGCGGCGAAGCGGCGTAGAGCATTTGCGTGCACTGCAAAGTGAGCTTCATGTTCCACGACCTTTTGCAGTCCATCGATATCCGCTTCCGGCAGGAAAGCGCGCAGCACGCCATCCTCATCCATCGCTTCTATTGCATCCATTGGCTGGGCAGCGCTGAGCATTTTAAACCACTCTGTGTGTACGCGTTCACGGCTTAAGGCCTTAATGGCCCCGGCCCAGTGGCGGCAGGCTTCGCGGCCCGCTGCGTCCAGTGCTGTCGCATAGCGGGCGCTAAACCGGTAAAACCGCAAAATCCGCAGCGCATCTTCTTCGATACGTTTGTGCGGGTCGCCGATGAACCGCACAATACCTGCTTCAAGGTCATCGAGCCCGCCGAAATAGTCAAAGACTTGGCCAGCTGCGTCGGCGTAGAGGGCATTTACGGTAAAGTCGCGCCGTGCTGCGTCTGCCCACCAAGCGAGTGTGAATTCGACGGTCGCATGCCGTCCATCGGTTTCGACATCTTCACGCAAAGTGGTCACTTCAAAGGCGCTCTCCCCCGTCACCAGAGTGACAGTGCCATGCTCTAGGCCCGTAGGAATGGCCTTAAAGCCTGCTTTCTCAGCCAGGGTTATAGTGCGCTCGGGGGTATGCCGGGTGGCAAAATCGAGGTCGGACACTGGCTGGCCGATGAGCCCGTCACGCACGCAGCCGCCGACCAGGCGAATATTCTCATGGCCAAGCGCTGCGAAAACCTTGCCCACATCAGGGTGCTGCAGCCAGTCGGCATTCAGCCTTGCGATGTCAGTCGCCAACGGTCTTACGCTCGCTTGATTTTTCCGCCGTGTTTGGGTGCTGGGTCTTTTTGATGAGGCCGCGCTCTATGGCTTCCTCGCGGCTGATGAACTGGCCGGAAATGATCTTCCCATCTTCCTCATAGGGCGGAATATAAAAGTCGCCCGGTTTGCCGCCGCTGTTTGATGTGGCCACGAGCAGTGTGACAAAGGTTGCAATAACCGCAATCCCGGCAATCAAAAGCTGGATCTCGCGGCCGCGTATTGCCGCTGCATCGCCTTTATACCGCTGCTTCAGCCAAACCCAATAGACGAGGCCACTAAGTGGCAGCAGGAACAGCAGCAACCGCAAAATCCACGTCGTCATACGCGTATATCCTGCATATAGGCGTTTACCAGGCGAGACATGCCAATCAGTATTCCAGCGGTGGCGCCCCAAATGAAGCGATTGTCATAGTCGAGCGCATAATATTCGCGCCGCGCGCCTTTCCAGTGCCCGCTGCGCAGCTCGTAATTTGTCTCATCCATCAAGATATCGAGCGGCACTTCAAACACGTCTGCAACCTCGTCCGGATTTGGCCGCGGCTGAAAACTGAGTGGCACTGTCCCAACGACGGGCGTGATCTGATACCCTGTGCCGGTGCGATAGCCATTGAGGCTGCCGATAACGGTCACAGACTGGCGCGCCAGGCCGATCTCTTCTTCTGCTTCGCGCAGCGCTGTTGATGTCAGATCAATATCGCTCGCGTCATGGCGGCCGCCAGGGAAGCTGACCTGTCCCGCATGCTTGGATAAATCTGGCGATCGCTGCGTGAGAATAACGCTGATATCATCGTGCGCGCGCGCAACCAATGGCACCAGTACACCAGCTGGCCGGGCCACCTGGCGCGGCGTGAGCGGAGACGCGGACTGGCCGACCGCATGATCCCCATCGCCCGTGCGCGGCTCATGCCCGGCAAGCGCAGCGCGCACAGTGTCCAGCGACAGGCCCACCTACGCGTCAATCTCGCCCAGCGCGAAAAATTGGCCTTTTGACCAAACGCCCAGCATTTTTAAGTTGCCTGGTTGCGGTATGGCGCGTTCAACCAATTGATAATAAATTGGCCTTGAAATCAGCGCTTTGAGGCCAGCGCGCACATGGACATAGGGGCTAGCGCCGACCGCGGGGCCAGCGTCATCCATGTAGATGGGGTTGTCTTTACTGACGATCACATAATCATCGGTATTGGTCTGCAGCGCGATGATCTGCGCTTCACCGTCTCCGCTCACTGTCATATCTTTGGCCACAAACGGCGCGTCATCTATCTCAATGTCATACTTCTCAGCTGGCGTTACAAGATAGATTTTGCCGTCCGGATCGCGCCTTAAAACGCTGGCGAACAGCCTTACTAGGGCTGGGCGCTGAATCCGCGAGCCTTCATAATACCAAGTGCCGTCACGGCCGATACGCATTGGTATTTTAACGGTCCGGCGCGGTGACCATGATGCCACCGGTGGTAGTTTTTGATCGGCGATCGCGAGGGCAATCGGTTCCAGTTCTTTTGGCAAACTACCCAGTGCGTCAACCGCGCGGCCTTTTGCCGAATTGTCATGCGTCATAAAATTTCCTCAACATCTCGTAATATAAGGGATTGACGAACGAGTGCCAGTGCGGCGCAATGTTTCAGATCAATCTGCCAGCGTAGAGTAGCGACATGACCCAAGACCCTTCTTCACCCACGCCGGACACACTCAGCGCCGATGATGCGCTGAAGCAAGCTGATCAGGCGGTGAGCGATCTCAATGCCGTGCGTGCAGAGATTGCCAAGGTGATCATCGGCCAAGACGCGGTGGTAGAACAGACACTCATTACCCTGCTTGCTGGTGGCCATGGCCTGCTCGTTGGCTTGCCGGGCCTTGCCAAGACCTTGCTTGTGCGTACGCTTGGCACAGTGCTTGGGTTGTCGGAAAACCGCATCCAATTCACGCCTGACTTGCTACCGGCTGACATTCTTGGCGCGGAAGTTTTGGAAGAAGATGACAACGCCAAGCGCTTCTTTCGGTTCATTGAAGGGCCAATTTTTACCCAGCTTTTGATGGCCGATGAGATCAACCGTGCATCCCCGCGCACCCAGTCTGCACTGCTCCAAGCCATGCAAGAGAGTTTCGTGACGATTACCGGTAAAGTGCACTCCTTGCCACCGCCGTTTCATGTGCTGGCCACACAAAACCCGATTGAACAAGAGGGGACATACCCGCTGCCCGAAGCGCAGCTTGACCGGTTTTTAATGCAGATCAATGTCGACTACCCTGATCGGGCTGATGAAAAAGCCATGCTGCTGGCCACCACCAGCGCGCAGGACGCGAAGGCCAACGCGATTTTAAAAGAAGGCGATTTGATGCGCATGCAAGCGCTGGTGAAGCGCCTGCCGATTGGCGATGAAGTGGTGGAAACCATCTTGAACGTCACACGTGCAGCACGGCCAGGCGCGCAGCAGCCAGAATTATTGTGGGGTCCGGGGCCGCGTGCCGGTCAAGCCTTGATGCTTACCGTCAGAGCGCGCGCACTCGTGCAAGGCCGGTTGGCGCCGTCGCTTGAGGATGTTGCCGTGCTCACGCCGGCGGTTCTGCGGCACCGCCTGGCGCTCACATATATGGCGCGGGCCGATGGCCAGACCATCGATGGCACGATTGCAAAGATCGTTGATGAACACGTCGACCTCTAAATCAACACCCTCTCACGCAGCGCACGCTGTGCTTTCAGATCCCTATCTGCTGCGCCGCAAGGCGCGCATGCTGGCTGACGCGGTGCCGCAGCTGAGCCCGCAAGGGGCGCTCTATTCGGCCTTCTTGCGCGGCAATCATGGTCGCCGCAAAGCTGGTAGCGGCGATAGTTTCTGGCAGTTTCGCACCTATGCACCTGGTGATCCGGCCAGCGCGATTGATTGGCGCCGCTCGGCCCGGTCAGACGGCACATTTGTCCGCCAATATGAGTGGGAAGCGGCCCGTGATGTGTGGATCATCTGCGATATGGGCGGGCATATGCACTTTTCTGGGACAGCCTCCGGCCCGACGAAAGCAGAGCAGGCAGGCGTGTTGGCGGTTGCACTTGCGCATTTGTTTACCCGCGGCGGCGAGCGCGTTGGGCTGTTTGGTTTCAGTGAACGCCCGCTGGCTGGCAAATACGGCACTGACATGTTTGCGGAAAAAATCGTCGATGCCGGCGGCGGCGTGCAAAGTGGCAGGATCCCCCAAGACTTGACGCAGTTTGCGCCGCCCGGGCCAGGGACGTATACTCTCTGGCTAAGCGATTTTTTATCACCCATCGCACAGCTAAGGCAGCGCATACGCGCCGTATCGCGGGCTGGGACGACGCTGCATATGGTGCAGATCCTTGATCCCTCAGAAGAGACGTTTCCATTTGACGGTCGCATCCAATTTGAAGGTCCAAGCCGTACGGACGGCCACCTCATTGAAAACGCTGCAGACATTAAGGCCCGTTACCTGCGGCGGCTGGCGCGGCACCAGGATGAGGTGTCTGATGCAGCGCGCGAAGTTGGGGCCCAGTTGCTGCGCCACCGCACAAACCGCAGCCTAACGCCGACGCTGATTGCCCTGACCGCCGTGATGGGAAACTGCTGAGATGGCGCTGTTGGGCAGTTTGGCTTTCGCAAGCCCGTGGATTTTATCAGCACTTTTGTTGGTGCCACTGGCCTACCTTATTATTCGCGCCATACCGCCCGCGCCGCGGCGTCTATTTTTCCCAGCAACGTGGCTCACGCGTGAGCTTTTGTCAGAGAATCTCACATCAAAATCGGCACCTTGGTGGCTAATCGCGCTGCGCCTTTTGATGCTTATTATCCTCATTCTGGCGCTTTCAGGACCGTTTATGCGCAGCGATGACCCGATCACTGCCGACGCAGATGCGATCCTTTTAATTGATAATGACTGGTCTAGCGCTGCCGATTGGGACGCCCGTAAGGCGCTTGCGCAAGAGAAATTAGAGCGTCTGCTCAGCGGTGAGCGGCGGGTCGCTATAGTGCCAACCGCCGCGCCTGCGGGTGGCTGGTCTGCGGCGTTACCGCGCTTTGAAACGGCAGGTGCAGCGCGCCAGCGGCTCGGCGTGCTCTCGCCAAGGCCTTGGTCTCCTGATTATGCGGCTGTTGCACAGCACCTTGCTGGCTTGCGTAACACCGGCCACGCTGGATCGATCACTTATATT
Source organism: Pseudomonadota bacterium (assembly GCA_039026755.1). GTDB lineage: Bacteria > Pseudomonadota > Alphaproteobacteria > Sphingomonadales > CAKZYD01 > CAKZYD01. Next base: position 10,845 of record JBCCLR010000106.1, read on the forward strand.
ACCAATGGCATTGACCATGGCGAGGCTGCAACGCTGATTGACGCGCTCAAGCAAACGCCCGCGGTTGATATTATTGCGCTCAAACACGCGCGGCTGGCGCAAATTGCCATCGCCGCTGTCAAATCGACGGCGCAAGGCTTTGATATTCTACTGCTGCGCACCGACGGCCAAGGGCCGCAAAACGTTGTTGTCGCGATTACGGATCGCACTGGAACTGTGTTGGCGCGTATGCCGGCTGCCTTTGAACGCGGTGCAGCGCGGCTTGATGTTTCAATTGAGGTCATGCCGCAAGTGCGCAGCCGGGTCGCTCGGCTTGCCATTGAAGGTGCGCGCCATGCTGGTGCAACCTATATTTTTGACGCCAGAGCGCAGCGCCCATTGGTGGGCCTGGTGGCTCAGTCTGGCGCCGCATTGGTACAGCCGCTGCAAACACCAGACTATTACTTGAGCCGAGCGCTGCAGCCGTTTGCCAATTTGCAGCGCGGCGAAGTTACGGCACTGCTGAAACAAGACGTTTCGGTGTTGCTGCTGCCTGACCAGGCCAGACTGCCTGAGGCGCAAGAAGACGCGGTGCTCGCTTGGGTTCAGCGCGGCGGCCTTTTGCTGCGTTTTGCCGGGCCAAATATGTTTGCCGCAGACACCGTGCGCGAAGATGCGCTGCTGCCAGCGGGTTTGCGTGCCCAGCCGCGTATTATCGGCGGTGCTTTGTCATGGTCGAAAGCCCAGCCGCTGGCTGAATTTGCTGCCGATAGTCCATTTTATGGGGTTGCGCTCGCGCAGGACATCGCTGTTGAACAACACGCTTTGATGCGCTCTGGCGCCACTGCACAAGCGCAGATCTGGGCCCGGCTGGTCGATGGCACGCCGCTGGTAAGTGCGCGCAGCGCCGGCACTGGGACCCTCGTTTTATTTCATACAAGCGCGAATGCCACTTGGTCCAATTTAGCGCTGAGTGGCACATTTGTTGAAATGCTGCAGCGCATTTTGGAATTGAGCGTACCCGACGCAGGGCGCGACAGTGTTGTCTCGGATGCAATGATGCTCACGCGTGCGTTGACGGCCAAAGGCACCCTTGCCGCGGCGACCAGCAACGATGGGTCTGGCCAACTGCCGCCGATCGCGAAATCTGTGCTGTTAAAAACGGCGGCGGGGCCATTGCATCCACCGGGCATTTATGAAGGCCAGCGCTCTGTTCTTTCCCTCAACCTAGCCTCGGCAGCCGGCCCGTTGACGCCGCGCACGCAGCTCTACCCGCTGCAGGAAGCGGCATCAGGTTTGCCCTACCGCAGTGTTGACGGTCCGCAAGAGCGCAGCCTCGCGGCGCCACTTTTTACCGCTTTGTTGTGCCTGGCTTTCATCGATATGGTTGTGACCCTGCTACTCAACGGCACGCTGCTGCGCCGTCCGTCTATACCGCGCTTTCAGCGCGGCGCAGCGGCACTTGTTGTTTTGCTTGCTTCGGCTTGCCTAATACATCCGCAGCTTGCAACCGCGCAAAC
>JBCCLR010000107.1:0-12301 GCA_039026755.1 Pseudomonadota bacterium
CGGCGCTCATCTAAATGGTGACCCAAGAAAGACCAGTAAAGCCGCGCCTGGCGGCAACCTGTGTGGTGCTGCGCGATGGCCCGACTGGGCCGCAAGTCCTGATGGTTGAGCGCAGCCGCGATATCGTGTTCGGCGGCGGCGCGCTGGTGTTTCCTGGCGGCAAGCTCGACCATGGAGATCAATATAAGATAGGCGGCCGGTATCTGCGCAACGCGCGAGCGTTGCCGCACATAACGCGGGCGCTTGCCATTGCCGCGGTGCGCGAAGTGTTTGAAGAGACAGGAATATTGCTCACCCGTAGTCACAGCGCTAAACGGCCAGCACACAACCGGCGGCGCGCGAAGTTGGCGCAGCAATGGCGTGAAAGGTTGGCCAAAGACCGCTGCGATATGGATGCATTTTTTCGCGCCGCTGGCCATTATCTCGATTTTCGCGACATTGCCTATTATGCGCGCTGGATTACGCCGCAGGGGATGGTCAAGCGTTATGACACGCACTTTTTTCTGGCCCGCGCCCCGCAAGGGCAAATTCCCACGCATGATGGCTGGGAGCTGGTCAGCGCGCATTGGCTCACTCCGCTCGAGGCGCTTCAGCTTGAACAAGACAAACAGGTTAAGCTGATGTTTCCAACGCGCATGAACCTGCGCCGGCTCGCCAAGATGCCGTCTGTTCATGCCGCCTTTTCCATGATGCGGACGGAATCAATCGTGCCTGTGCTGCCGCAGCTGGAGAAGGTTGAAGGCCGGGTGATGGCGCGCATTCCGCGAAACGCGGGATATGGTACGGCGGGCCTTGTGGACCGTGTTGCGCTTTAAGCTTGCATCTTAGCGCCATTTGCCTTAACTGCCCGCGCATCACACACGCAGGGTTGCCCACTTCGGTGGCTCCGGTGCCTGGCTTGCTGGGCTTTTTGTAGCGCTGCGGAGGATAGAACCGGAAAACGAAGGAGAAGCACAATGGCTTTGCCAACTGTGTCTATGCGAAGCTTGCTTGAAGCAGGTGTTCATTTTGGTCACCAAACGCACCGCTGGAACCCGAAGATGGCACCCTACATCTTTGGTGAGCGTAACAAAGTGCATGTTATCGATCTCAGCCAGACGGTGCCGTATATGCAGCGCGCGCTGAGCTTTGTGCGCGATATCTCGGCATCGGGCGGCCGGGTGCTGTTTGTCGGCACCAAGCGCCAAGCGCAGGAGCAAATCGCTGAAACAGCCAAACGCTGCGGCCAGTATTATGTCAACTCGCGCTGGCTGGGTGGCATGCTCACGAACTGGACGACCATTTCTAAATCGATCAAGAAGTTGAAAGAGCTGGATGAAGTTCTTGATGGCGGCGCGCAAGGTCTAACGAAGAAAGAAGCCCTGCAGCTGACGCGTCAGCGTGATAAGCTCGAGGCCTCACTTGGCGGTATTCGGGAAATGGGCGGTTTGCCTGATGTGATCTTCCTGATTGATACCAACAAGGAAGAAATCGCCATTCAAGAAGCGAATAACCTCAACATCCCGGTCATTGCAATTTTGGATACTAACTGTGATCCGGACGGCATAGCATTTCCAGTGCCTGGCAATGATGACGCCAGCCGCGCCATCAAGCTATATTGCGATCTGGTGGCCGATGCGATCTTAGATGGCAGCAGCAGCGGCGCTGCGGCGGCGGGCGTTGACCTTGGCGCGGCGGACGAGCCTGCTGTTGAAGCGATACCAGAGCCAGCGGCAGAGGAACCAGCGGCAGAAGACTCAGCTGCTGAGCCGGAAGCTGCGGAAGCTGCCTCGCAATCCTAACACTGCACGCCTAACAATGGCGCGGCATGCGCTGCGCTGATCTAATGACACGACTTTAACTGGAGCAAAACATGGCTCAGATTACCGCCGCGATGGTGAAAGAGCTGCGCGAAAAAACCGGCGCAGGCATGATGGATTGTAAAAAAGCACTCAGCGAGACGGACGGCGATGTTGATGCTGCCGTTGATTGGCTGCGCACCAAAGGCCTTGCTGCCGCGCAAAAGAAATCAGGCCGCACCGCTGCGGACGGACTGATTGGCGTGGTGACCTCCGGAACGGCGGGCGCAACGGTAGAAATCAATGCTGAAACCGATTTTGTCGCGCGCAATGAAACGTTTCAAGACTTTGTCGCTGCCGTGACAGAACTCGCGCTTACCAATGGCGCCGACCAAGCTGCGGTGCTGAAGACAGGCTATCCTGGTGAAGAGCGCACAGTCGAAGAACAGCTGACGCATAATATTGCGACGATTGGCGAGAATATGAGCCTGCGCCGCATGACGTCCTTATCTGTCGAAGAGGGCGCCGTTTGCTCATACGTGCACAACGCCGTAAAGGCCGGACTTGGCAAAATTGGTGTTCTTGTCGCGCTCAAATCAGCAGCGTCTGCTGAAGCGCTGGAGCCGGTCGGCAAGCAGCTGGCTATGCATGTTGCGGCAGCAGCGCCGCAGGCGCTGACATCAGACGATCTAGATCCAGCGATCGTGGAACGCGAGCGCAGCGTCCTGACCGACAAAGCTAAAGCGTCCGGTAAGCCAGACAACATTGTTGAGAAAATGGTCGAAGGCGGCGTGAAGAAGTTTTTCAAAGAGGTCGTCTTGCTTGAGCAGCTGTCGGTCATTGATGGGAAGACGCCGGTGACGCAATGGCTCGAAAGCCAAGCAAAGGAGATCGGCAGCCCGATCGCGATTGCTGGTTTCGTGCGCTACCAGCTTGGTGAAGGCATTGAGAAAGAAGAAAGTGACTTCGCCGCCGAAGTTGCAGCGGCGGTCGGCAGCTAAATAAAGCGGCTTATAGTCCACTTGGAAGGCGCTGCTGACACACGTTCTGCAGCGTCTTTTTTGTGCTCAAATTATTGAGCGCGCTGCTTAAATTGCAGTGGCAATTAGCACAGGGCGGAGGTAGTGTGACGGCCAGATCGCCAGGGCTGTTGCGGTCGCATTTGGGGGGGTATCACGCAACCGATGTCTTCAAGCCGCTATAAACGCGTTTTACTCAAGCTTTCAGGTGAAGCTCTGATGGGTAGCGGTGAATATGGCATTGACCAAAGTACAGTTGAACGCGTTGCCGGCGAAATTCGCACCGCTAAGGAAGGTGGCTTTGATGTCTGCCTCGTGGTTGGCGGCGGAAACATTTTTCGCGGGCTCGCAGCCTCCGAACAGGGCTTTGACCGGGCTAGCGCTGACTATATGGGCATGCTGGCAACGGTCATGAATGCGCTTGCCGTGCAAAACGGCCTGGAAAAGCAAAATGTACCGACTCGCGTCCTGTCGGCTATACCGATGTCTACAATTTGTGAACCCTATATTCGGCGCCGCGCAATTCGCCACATGGAAAAGGGCCGCGTGGTTATTTTTGCAGCAGGAACGGGCAATCCGTTTTTCACTACCGACACCGCTGCTGCTTTAAGGGCTGCTGAGATGGGCTGTGATGCACTCTTAAAGGGCACACAAGTTGACGGTGTTTACAATGCCGACCCAAAGCAAAACGCAAATGCCAAGCGCTATGATACGCTGAGCTACGGTACAGTTTTGAGCGATAATTTAAAGGTGCTGGACGCCTCAGCGGTCGCCATCTGCCGTGACAATGATATTCCGATCTTGGTGTATAACATGCATAAGACTGGCAATTTAGGTGATGTTTTGCGTGGTCAAGGCGTCGCCACTTTGATTAATCAGGGTTAGTCTATAAAGACGACATCAGCGGGCGCAGTGTCAAAAGCGGCTCGGGCAGGAGATGCAAAATGTCAAATACGTATGAGAAAAAAGAGATTGAACGCAGGATGAACGGCGCCGTTGAAAACCTGCGGAGCGAGTTTGCAGGTCTGCGCACAGGGCGCGCCTCGGCAAGCTTGCTCGAGCCGATCCAAGTGGATGTTTACGGCGCATCTATGCCGATCAATCAAGTTGCGACCATCTCGGTGCCCGAGCCACGCATGATTTCTGTTTCAGTGTGGGATACGTCAAATGCATCGGCTGTTGAAAAGGCGATTCGCAATTCGGGTCTTGGCCTGAACCCAATCGCCGAGGGCACCACGATCCGTGTGCCGCTGCCGGAACTCAATGAAGAACGTCGACGCGAATTAACCCGGGTTGCTGGCAAATATGCCGAACAAACCCGCATTGCGATCCGAAACGTGCGGCGCGATGGTATGGATAGCATTAAAAAGGCTGAAAAAGACGGTGATATTGGCAAAGACGATCTCAAACGCCTTGAAGACGAAGTACAAAAAATAACGGATCAACATATTGCAGAAGTTGATAATGCACTGGAAAATAAAGAAGGTGAAATAATGCAGGTTTGAGATATCAGCACCCGCCCATGGCAAGCCAACCATCTCTCTTAACGCGCGAGGTACCGCGCCATATCGCCGTCATCATGGATGGCAATGGACGCTGGGCAAAAAAACGCAAATTGCCTAGGGTTGCCGGCCACAGAAAAGGCTCTGATGCGGTCCGGCGGTGCATTGAGGCGTGCGCTGATGAAGGTGTGGCCCATCTCACGTTATACGCCTTCTCTTCGGAAAATTGGACGCGGCCAAAAGACGAAGTCGCTGACCTGATGCACCTCCTGCGCGTTTACCTGCGCAAGGAAGTCTCCGAATTACATCGGCGAAACATAAGGGTTCGCTTCATTGGAAGCCGTGATAGGTTATCACAAGAAACCTTGCAGTTGATGGAAAATGCCGAGGCACTGACACAAGGGAATTGTGGCCTCAATGTCCATATCGCGCTTAACTATGGAGCGCACTCAGAAATTGCGCTGGCCGCGCGCACGCTGGCCCAAGCCGCGGTGGACGGCAAAATTCAAGCGCACGAGATTTCCGAAGAGATGCTTGGCCAAGCGCTTTTAACGCATGATGTGCCAGACCCAGATATGATCATTCGAACCAGTGGTGAAAAACGCTTGTCGAACTTTATGCTCTGGCAGGCGGCTTATGCTGAGCTGGTTTTCCTCGATGTGTTGTGGCCGGATTTTGATGCCGATGCATTAAAAGCCGCTTTAGAAGAGTATTTTGCCCGAAATCGCCGGTTTGGCGGCCGGTAAGGTGGTGTCAAATCGCGAGCCAGAGCGACATGTAGCCGCCAAGTCTCCAGATAAAGCTGCAAAAAAATCAGACTTAAAACCGCGCGTTTTATCGGCCCTCGTTATGATCCCCTGTGCGCTTTATGCGCTCTACAGCGGCGGCATGCTGTGGGCTGCTCTAATTGCGTTGTCGCTGGCCGCAATGAGTGCGGAATGGGCAGACATCGTATTTGGGAAGAATACCACCCGGGCACCTAAGCTGCTGTTTGTTGCGGCGACTATGGTGATTTTTGTTCTGTGCACATGGCATACAGCGCAGCTGGCAAGCGCTGTTGCGCTAGGCACAGGGCTGCTTGTGTTTGGCGCAGGCGCTGCAGTCTTAGGGCGGCCTGCCAAATGGGCGGGGTTTGGGCTAAGTTATTTATCTATTGCGGCAATTGCGCTGTATTGGCTGCGGGCGCAAACCGGCCAGACTGGCATGATTCTCGTTTTCTTCCTGCTAATCGTCGTGTGGGCGACCGATATTGGCGCGTATTTCGCAGGGAGAAAAATCGGTGGCCCGAAAATATTTCCTGCCATCAGTCCAAACAAAACATGGTCTGGGAGTATTGGCGGGGTTTTGTCTGCTACTGCGTGCGCCGCCTGCATTAGCTTGGTATTCATGCCGAATACGCCTCTTTTGCTTGTTTGTATGTTGGCAATTGGGCTGAGTATTGTTGCGCAAGCGGGAGATGCCTTTGAAAGCGCGATGAAACGCATTTTTAAAGTTAAGGACAGCGGTTCAATAATTCCGGGGCACGGCGGTGTTTTAGACCGGCTCGATGCATTATTGCTTGCGGCGCCGGTCATGGCGGCGTTTATATGGGTCAATTCATAACTGATTCGTATGTTTCTATGGTCGCCATTCCGCCACAATCGCAAGCTCAAGCCACCGGCGAAAATACGATTAAAAAAGTCTCTATTTTAGGTTCCACCGGTTCGGTTGGCAGCAGTACCGTTGATCTCATTGAGCGTGACCGCGACCAATTTCACATCGTGGCGCTTACTGCACAATCCAATGCCGATTTGCTTGCTGAGCAGGCTCGCGCACTGCAGCCAGATTGCGTGGTGATTGGCGATGAGAGCCGTTATGCCGATCTGAAAGGCGCGCTCAGCGGCTCTGGCATTGAAGTTGCCGCAGGCCGGCAGTCGGTTATTGATGCGGCGAAAACCAGCACAGACTGGGTGATGTCGGCAATTGTCGGTGCAGCGGGGCTTGAGCCCACCCTCAGCGCGGTTGAGCAGGGCGCTATTGTGGCCCTGGCGAATAAAGAAACGCTGGTATGTGCTGGTGCTTTCTTTAACGAGCGGGTTCAGCAAAACGGCGCCACGCTGCTGCCGGTCGATAGCGAGCATAACGCGATTTACCAGGTGTTTGATTTTGAACGGCCCCACCGGGTGTCAAAAGTCATTCTCACAGCATCTGGCGGGCCGTTTAGGACACGGGAAACGGCGAGCCTAACCGATGTTACGCCGGCTGAAGCAGTTGCCCATCCAAATTGGTCCATGGGGGCGAAGATTTCCGTCGATTCTGCGACCATGATGAACAAAGGTCTCGAACTGATTGAGGCCTACCATTTGTTCCCGATTGAGATTGCCCAGCTTGATGTGGTGATCCATCCGCAATCCGTGGTCCATTCGATGGTTGAATATATTGATGGGTCAACCTTGGCTCAGCTCGGTAGCCCAGATATGCGCACGCCAATCGGCTACGCATTGGGTTGGCCGGACCGCCTCAACACACCGTCGCCGAAACTCGATTTGGTCGAGATTGGTACATTAGAGTTTTTTGAGCCTGATTATGATCGCTTTGAGTGCTTAAAACTGGCGCGGCAGGCCTTGGTGCAAGGCGGCGGCGCTCCAGCGATTTTAAATGCAGCAAATGAAGTGGCGGTAGAGGCTTTCTTAGATGAAAAAATCAAGTTCCTCGATATCGTCACAATTGTCGACGAGACACTGCAGCACGTAGAGGATCATGCGGTAAATAGCTTGGCAGCGATTAACGCGCTCGATAAAAACGCGCGCAGTCATGCGACGCAGTTTATCGCGCAGCGCTATTGTTAATTAGCCAGACTGGACTTTGGGAAAAAGGGATTTGGGCTAGACTATGGACGTACCTGTCGCATCGCCTTCGATTGCTTTCAACATCTTGATGTTCTTGGTGGTGATAACGCCGCTGGTATTCGTGCATGAGATGGGGCATTTCCTTGTCGGGCGCTTGTTTAAGGTGAAAATCGACGCGTTTTCGATTGGATTTGGGCGTGAAATTTTTGGTTGGACAGACAAGCATGGGACGCGCTGGAAAATAAGTCCAATCCCTTTTGGAGGCTATGTAAAATTTGCCGGTGATGCCAACGCCGCGTCCCGCCCAAGCGAAACGCTCGCGACATTGACCGCAGCCGAGCGCCGATCTTACTTCCACTTCAAACCCTTGTATCAACGTGCATTGATCGTTGCAGCCGGGCCACTGGTGAATTTCGCGTTTGCAATCGTGATTTATGCCGGGCTGTTTATGACGCTGGGGCAACCGTATTCAGACCCGATTATTACGTCTGTGGTTGAGCCATCGCCGGCCTTTACGGCTGGTTTCGAGCCCGGAGATCGCGTTACCGCGCTAAACGGCCGGCGGATAAAAACCTTTGAAGAGGTGGTCAATTTCGTTTTGGTCCGACCGAACACGCCAATGACGGTGACGGTTGAGCGCGCTGGCGAAGCCCTCGTGCTCGATGTTGTCCCCAAAATGGTGCGCGAGACGGATCGCTTTGGAAACGTGTATGAAAAAGGCCAAATTGGTGTTGCTGCAGCGCGCAGCGCCACGGTAAAACGCGGGCCTGTTGAAGCGGTCTTTTACGGCACAATTGCTGTAGGCGATAAGCTGACGGGCATGCTCGACGGGTTGTGGCAAATCATTTCCGGCCGCATATCGGTCGATCAATTGTCTGGGCCGGTGCGTATTGCCAAGCTTTCTGGGGAGATGGCCAGTATAAGCGCACTTGGGCTTGTTGAATTTATGGCTTTCATTTCCATTAGTCTTGGGCTTGTTAACCTGTTCCCGATCCCCATGTTGGATGGCGGACATTTGTTATTCTACGCCTATGAAGGTTTGCGCCGACGGCCGGCCTCAATGAAGCTTCAGGAACGCGCGATGTATGCCGGCTTCCTGACTGTCATAGGCTGGTCAGTCTTTGTCACATGGAATGATTTAAAAGTGCTCAAGGTCTGGGAAACCTTGTCAAAACTTGTGAGCTGACGTGCGGCACGTGCGTTCACACAACGATAATTAAAAAGCCGCTGAGGGTAAGGGAAAACACGTCTTGTTGGGTCTATTGCGGCACTCTTTATTGGCCGTGTTTTACGCGCTGGCTGTGGCCATTCCGGCCGGCATATTAAGCTCACCCGCCCCTGTATACGCTCAAGCGATTGGGGTGTTACGCTCGGTCACGGTGCAGGGCAATCAGCGTATTGAAGCCGATACTGTGCGTACGTATGTCGGCCTGGTGCCCGGCACTGGATATGATCAAGAGACGATTGACGCCGCTTTCAAAAGGCTGTTCGCGACAGGACTGTTTGCAGATGTTGTTATCCGCGTCCGGTCGGGCGATGTTATCGTCACCGTTGTTGAAAACCCAATCATCAACCGCGTGGTCTATGAGGGCAATAAGGCGCTCGATGATGAGGATTTGTCGGAAGAAGTAAGGCTGCGCCCGCGCACTGTCTATACCAGGTCGCGCGTGCGCTCAGACGTGCAGCGCATCGTTGAACTCTATCGCAACAAGGGGCGCTTTGGCGCTATTATTGAGCCAAAAGTCATTGAACTGCCGCAAAACCGTGTCGATCTCATTTTTGAAATTAGTGAGGGTGAGAAAACCGGTATTCGATCGGTGAATTTTCTCGGCAATCGTAAGTTTTCAGATGGTGATTTGCGCGATGAAGTGGCGACCAAAGAAAAGCGCTGGTGGAAATTTTTCGGTTCAAACGACACCTATGACCCGGATCGCTTGGCCTATGACCGTGAAGTGCTGCGCCAGTTTTATTTAACAGAAGGCTATGCAGATTTTCGCGTTATCTCGGCCGTCGCTGAATTGACGCCTGATAAGAAAGACTTCTTCCTCACCTTTACAATTGAAGAAGGCGAGATTTACAATTTCGGCGAGGTTGGCGTTGAGAGCGATATCCGTGATCTGAAACCTGAAATCCTTGAAAACCTAATCCCGATGGAAACGGGTGATCAGTATAATGCGAGGCTGATTGAAGACACGATTGAATCGATGACCAATGCGGCCGGTCTTTTCGGATATGCATTTGTTGATATTCGCCCGCGCATCCGCCGCGATAAGCGGAACCGACTTATGAATATCACCTTTCAAGTGCTTGAAGCGCCAAGGGTTTACGTGGAGCGGATAAATATATTTGGGAATGTACGCACCAAGGAAGACGTAATCCGTCGCGAGTTTCGTCTGCAAGAGGGCGACCCATTTAATTTGTCGCGGGTGGAGCGCTCCAAGCAACGCATTCAAAGTCTAGGCTTTTTCCAGGAAGAACTGGAAATTGAGCAGCTACCGGGTTCGGCGCCTGATAAAGTGGTGCTTGAAGTGAATATCGAAGAGCGGGCCACTGGCTCGCTTAGTCTCGGTGCTGGGTTTTCGAGCTTTGAGAACTTTTTGTTCGATTTTCGGATCCAGCAGCGCAATTGGCAGGGCAAGGGGCAAAACCTATCGCTTGGCGTCACGCTGTCATCGCGGCGCACCCAGATCGATATCGGCTTTACCGAGCCCTATTTGTTTGGGCGCAATTTGTCCGCTGGGTTTAATCTCTTTCGCTCTGATTTGAACAATCAGTTTGAAAGCTCATTTGAGCAATCGACAACAGGCATTAGCTTGCAGGCAAGTTCGCTCCTGTCAGAGTTCTTTTCCTTTGGCCTGCGCTATACATTGCGGGTCGACAATGTCTCGCTACCCGATAACTTCTTCAACGCCGACGGCAGCTTAGCCACCACAGACTTTATTTTAGCACCACTGCCTGACGACCAGGTCAATGATGAGGATTTCATCAGCGTTACCCGGCCGCTGGCATCAGCGTTCGTAACGGATGCGATCGGCGAAGAGGTGACCTCGTCAATAGGCTTTAGCTTGGTTTACAATTCACTGAATAACGCCATCCGTCCGTCGCGTGGGCAGCGTGCGGTGCTCAGTGTTGACTTTGCTGGTTTGGGGGGGGACGACCGGTACGTTCGCTCGCGCTTGGATTATGATTGGTATCGGGGCTTGTTTGCTGGCTTTATTTTGCGCATCGGCGCGGAAGGTGGCATCATTCAAGGCCTTGGCCGCGATATTGAAGTCAACGACCGGTTCTTCTTAGGAGGGCCACGTATTCGGGGCTTTAGAATTCGCGGGATTGGGCCGCGCGATATCGTCACAAACGACCAACTGGGCGGCAATAAATACTATCTTGGCGGTGCTGAAATCGAATTCCCGCTCGGTGAGGCGGCGCGCGAGCTAGGTCTGCGGGCAAGTGCATTTGTCGATGTTGGAAGTGTCTGGGGCCTTGACAATACCAACAACCTGTTTGACAGAACCTCTATTAACGGCCAAAGCGGGATCTTTGGGAATTCTCCGACACCGCGAATTTCAGCGGGCGTTGGTGTGTCTTGGAATTCTCCGTTTGGGCCATTTCGGATTGATTTTGCGCGTGCCATTAAACAACAAGCAACCGCCACAATTTTCACGGATCTTGGCAGCCCCATCGTGCGACAAGTTGATGAAACAGAATCGCTGCAATTTAACGTAGGAACACAGTTTTGATGTCTCACATTTCGCAATCTATAAGAGCCATTCTCATCTCGCTTGCGGTGCTTGTGCTCTCGCCGGTAGCAGCATTCGCGCAAGCTGCGCCAAATGCCGTTATCTTGGTTATCGATTTTCAGCGATTGGTAGATGAATCGCTCGCCGGAAAAGATGCTAAAGCCCAGGTTGAAGACTATGTGGCGCGTGTGCAAGCGCGGCGCCAGCAGCTCAGTGATAAGCTGGTCAAGGACCGGGAAAACCTTGAAAAACAGCGTGCCATACTCACCGAAGCGGACTTTCAAAAGCGCGCGGTGGCATACCAACAAGATGTTCAGCGCGCTGATCAGGAGCTAAAAGACAAGCAAGTCAGCGCGCAGCGCGCTGTACGTCAGGCGGAAAGCGAAATTGTGCGCCTAGCTCGGCCAATTGTGCGTGGGCTGATGCAAAAGCGGCGGGCAAATATGGTCATTCCTAAAAATGTCGCGTTTGACTTTGTGGAATCCCTCGACATCACCACGAAAGTTCTAGAACAGATCAACAAAGAAGTCCCCAAGCTTAAAGTTGCCTTACCGGAAAGCTAACGCGTTTTAAACGCGTTAGACCTGGTTGTTCTCTAACAAGGCTCTGTTATGTCCAATCCTGTCCATCAGCAGCTCAGCCTCACCGATATTATGGCGCTTATCCCGCACCGCTATCCTATGCTTTTGGTTGATAAAGCAGAGGTTTTAGAGCCGGAAAGGAAAGGGATTGGCTATAAAAGCGTGACGTTTAACGAGCCGTTTTTTCAGGGCCATTTCCCGCAAAAGCCGATCATGCCGGGAGTGCTTATTGTTGAAGCGATGGCACAGACGGCGGCTGTCATTACAATTTCAGCACTGGCGGGAGATCATTCAGACAAGCTGGTTTACTTTATGAGCATCGACGGCGCTAAATTCCGCAAACCTGTTGTGCCGGGCGATCAACTGGCGTTTCATGTCGAACTAGAAAAGGCCCGCGGCCCCATACGCCGCTTTGCCTGCAAGGCCATGGTGGACGACCAGTTGGCCGCTGAAGCTACTGTGCAGGCAATGATCGCGGATGCTTAAGGCGCGCGGGCTGTTCAGCTCATAAGTTAATGCCCAGCGCCCGCAATCCTTTTAAAAGGGGTGAGGGCGTATAGGCACGTTTTCCTTCCCCTAGCGCTGCATAATTGGCTTAAATTCGCGCTCTGTTGGGCCCGTATAGAGCTGCCGCGGTCGGCCGATTTTTTGCTTGGGGTCCTCAATCATTTCATTCCACTGGGAAATCCAGCCCACTGTCCGTGCCAATGCGAACAGAACTGTAAACATCGTGGTCGGGAAGCCCATGGCTTTTAAGATGATGCCCGAATAAAAATCCACGTTTGGATACAGTCGCTTATCAACGAAGTACTGGTCCTCAAGGGCAATTTTTTCAAGTTCCATTGCCACATCCAAG
>JBCCLR010000108.1:0-12287 GCA_039026755.1 Pseudomonadota bacterium
CCAAGTGCCGTCATGACGTCACTTTTCTGCCACCGATAAAAACCTTCTGTGGTCCCAATAGAGGCGCAAAATGCGCCCTCCTGCGTGCGCATATCATGCAGCAAAAAGTCCGTAGTATGGGCAATGCGCTGGGCATAGAGGGCTTGCGGAATATTACCATGGATGTGACACATACTGGCCAGCAGCATAGCATTGTCGGTGAGCAGTTTTTCCTGCTGCGGTTCGTGCCATTCACCATCCAGGCTATAACGGGCAAACCCGCCGCCAATATGGTCATAAAAGCCGCCTTGGCACATGCGCGAAAACGTCAGCTGAATGGCAGCGGCAAAATCCGCCCGGCCGGTGCGCAGATACGCCCGCCACAGCCGCTCGAAATAAGGCACGTTTGGAAACTTCGGCGCGCCGGTAATGCCGCCGTGCTGTAAATCCATGCGCGCCATATAGCTCACGGCGACTTTATCAGCGAGCTGCGGATTTAGCGTGCCTGGCTGCAAGCGCGTTTGAAACTGCGCCATATGATCTTTTATCGAGGCTGCATTGTTGCGAACATCATCCAGGCGCGCGCGATACCCCTCAGCGATGTGATTTAAGACGGTCAAAAAGCCGCTTTGTCCGTCTTGATCCCGAGCTGGAAAGAACGTGCCACCCCAAAATGGCAAACCATCCGGCGTGCAAAACAATGTGAGCGGCCAGCCGCCAGCAAGACCTAGCCCTTGGGCAGCGCTTTGATACTGGGCATTAAGGTCTGGCCGCTGTTCACGGTCAACCACAATTGCCACATAGTTTTGATTGACGGCAGCAGCAACGTCACTGTCACGAAAGCTCTCGTCAGCCATTTTTGCGCACCATGGACAGGCGCTATATCCGATCGACAACAAGATCGGCTTGTTGGCGTCTTGCGCGGCCTCAAAGGCCGCCTCACCCCAGGGCCACCACATCACCTTATCGCGCGCGCGCTGGCGCAAATAGGGGCCAGGCTGATCCGCCAGACCCGTATCATGTGTTGCGTGTTTGCTGTCCTGCATTATCCTGGCGCACTTTGCTCATATAAGGAGCGGCTACAACGGGCTTCATCGCTGATGTTTCCGCCCGCGTAAAAAACATGATAAGCGCTTTAACACGATAGAGCCGCGAAAAAAGGAGTGATTTCGCAATGAAGCTCAATATTGAGATTGAATGCACCCCTGAAGAAGCGCGCAGCTTCCTTGGGCTACCGGATTTAACGCCAGTGCATGAGGCCGCTGTTGAGAAAATGATGAGCCTCACCAAAGATGGCGTCGCAGCAAAAGATATGGAGGCCATGATGCGCGCCTGGATGCCGGGCATGGGCGAAAATTGGCAGGCTCTGCAAAAAGCATTTTGGTCGGCTGCGGCGTCTAGATCAACCGCCTCTCGGTCTCCTAATGAGACAAAATAAAGGTCTTAAATAATTGTTTTGTCTACAATTTTTGCATTATCAACGGGTCCCGTTCCGGCCGGCGTAGCCGTCATCCGCATTTCCGGTCCGCAAGCGTTCGCGGCAGTTGATGACCTCATTTTGGGCGCGCTCCCGCCGCCGCGTTTTGCTGCACTCAGGCGACTGATTAACCCCGAGACCCACGGCGAAATTGATACCGGCCTGGTGCTCGTGTTTCCGCAGCCTGCCAGCTTTTCAGGAGAGGACTGCGCGGAACTTCAGGTTCATGGCAGCCGCGCTGTCGTCGCCGCACTTTCTGAAACACTTGTGGGCTTAGGTCTGCGCCCTGCAGAGGCCGGAGAATTCACCCGCCGCGCACTGCTCAACGACAAATTGTCACTGACAGAAGTTGAAGGTCTTGGCGATGTGCTGCAGGCCGAAACCCAGCAGCAGCTCAAGCTTGCGCAGCTGCAGACCAGCGGCGCCCTCAAAGCGCAATATGACGATTGGCGCGCGCAGCTTATTGCATTGCGCGCGCGGCTTGAGGCTGAACTTGATTTTTCAGATGAGGAGCTACCAAGCCATCTGCTTGAAGAAGTGCGTCGCCACGGCCAAGCACTACTACAAAAGGTAGCCGAGCATCAGCTTGCAAATGCGGCTGCCGAGCGCGTGCGCGGCGGCATCAAAGCGGTCATTGTTGGCCCACCAAATGCCGGAAAATCCACCCTACTCAACCGATTGGCGCAGCGCGATGTGGCCATTGTGTCAGACGAGCCAGGCACAACACGCGACAGCCTTGAGGTGCAGCTTGATTTAGCAGGCTATCCGATCACGTTGGTCGATACGGCGGGCCTGCGCAGCACATCATCGGAAGTGGAACGTGAGGGCATAGCAAGAGCTGAACGTCATATCGCAAGTGCCGATATCGTCATTACCATGACCGCGCCGGAGCTGGCGATGGCACCCTTAGAGCGTGCTGCGGATATCCAGATATTTAACAAGATCGACTTGGGCGGCCCGGAGCCGGCAGGCTGGCTTAGGTTGTCGCTGCGCTCTGGCGCCGGGGTCGATCAGTTTCTCCAGATATTAACAGAACTCACGCAACAGCGCTTTAGCTGGGGAACCCATGTTGTGACCGGGCAGGCACGCCATCATGCAGCGCTCCAAAGCGCCGAGAGCGCCCTCACCCAGGCACTGTTGTACCTTGAGCCGGGCACTGAAGACTTGGTGCTCGCTGCAGAGCATTTGCGCCAAGCAGCGCATCATTTGGCATGCATCGTAGGCCGTACGGACGTGGAAGATGTACTCGGCGAGATTTTTAGCAGTTTTTGTATCGGAAAATAGGTCACAGCCCACTGTTTCACGTGGAACAGAGCCGCTTGCTTTGATATAGCGCACCTGTGATGCAAGACGTTCGCGCGATATATGATGTGATTGTAATCGGCGGCGGGCATGCAGGCTGTGAGGCCGCTGCCGCGGCTGCGCGCTATGGCGCTCAGACACTGCTTGTAACCAATCGCTATGACACGATTGGCGAAATGTCTTGCAACCCGGCCATTGGGGGGCTGGGCAAAGGCCACTTGGTGCGCGAGATCGATGCACTGGATGGTGTGATGGGGCATGTGGCCGATGCAGCTGGCATCCAATTCCGTCTGCTCAATCGCCGCAAAGGCCCAGCGGTCCAAGGGCCACGCGCCCAGTCTGATCGCAAACTGTATAAAGCGGCAATGCAGGCAGCGCTGGAGAACCAAGACAATTTAGCCATCTATGCGTCCAGCGTGGAACGCTTTGTCATGGATGAAATGGCCGTGTCTGGAGTGGAGACCGAAGACGGACGGACATTTAAGGCAGGCGCCGTTATTTTAACCACCGGCACATTCTTGCGCGGCATGATCCATATTGGTCAGGAGCGTATTGCGGCGGGCCGATATGGCGAAAAACCGAGCGTTAAGCTTGCCGAGCAGCTTTATGGCCTTGGTCTTCCCATGGGCCGGCTCAAAACCGGCACGCCAGCGCGTCTCCATAAACACAGCATCAATTGGGATAGTCTTGATGTACAGCCGGGAGACGCCGAGCCGGTTCCCTTCTCCTTTTTAACGACTGAGATCACCACGCCGCAAGTGCCGTGCTATATCACGCGCACAACGGCCCAGACCCACGAGATCATCCGGCAAAACTTACATGCATCAGCGGTCTATGGCGGAGCCATCGAAGGGTCAGGGCCACGCTACTGCCCGTCCATTGAAGACAAAGTCGTGCGCTTTGCCGAGAAAGCATCGCACCAAGTCTTTTTAGAGCCCGAAGGCCTCGACAGCCCTCTGATTTATCCCAATGGCGTGTCAACGTCGCTGCCAGAAAGCGTGCAGCACGACTTTTTACGCACCCTGCCCGGCCTTGAAAATGTGACCATTGTCCGGCCCGGTTATGCCATCGAATATGATTATGTCGACCCACGTTCTCTCGATGCCACACTTGCTCTTAAAGACATCGACGGGCTTTATTTGGCGGGCCAAATCAACGGCACAACAGGCTATGAAGAGGCTGCCGCACAAGGCCTTGTTGCAGGCCTCAATGCAGCCGCACGCTGTGCGGGCGATGCGCCACTGACCTTTGAGCGTTCAAACAGCTATATTGGTGTGATGATCGACGATTTGATCACCCGTGGAACCAAAGAGCCGTACCGAATGTTCACATCACGCGCTGAATATCGCCTACGCCTGCGCGCTGATAATGCAGACCAACGGCTTACGCCAATTGCAGAACAGCGCGGCTTTACATCCAAGGTCAGGCGTGATGCGTTTCACGTGAAACAAGGCGAGCTCCAGCGTCTGCACCAAAAGCTCAGCCATTATAGCCTGACGCCCAAACAAGCTGAAGCGCACGGCTTACGTGTCAATCAAGACGGTAAACGGCGCAGCGCGGCGGATTTATTGGCTCTGCCTGCAGTCGAATTTGCTGATATTGTGCAGATCTGGCCAGAGTTGGATGTCTTTAACAGCACTGCGAAAGATCAAGCAGAAATTGATTGTCGCTATGCTGTTTATATTGCGCGCCAAGACGCGGAGGTTGAAGCCCTAAGGAAAGATCGCAATATTCGTGTCCCGCTCGATTTTGACTATGCTGGCTTGGCAGGACTATCGAGCGAGCTGGCTGAAAAGCTGGCCAAAGCGCGGCCAACAGATCTTGCTGCAGCAAGCAATATCGACGGTATGACACCCGCTGCCCTAGCACTCATCCTCGCGCAGTTGCAAAGACGACGGGCCCAAAGCGCCGCATGACGCAAGATGGCCGAGGCCACGTCCTCGCACACTATGCAATAGATAGCCAGGCAGCTCAGAAACTGGATGCATATGCGGCGCTGCTTGCCAAATGGCAGCGCAAAATCAATCTTGTGGGCTCAAAAACCCTTGCGCAGCTGTGGACCCGCCATATCTGGGATAGCGCTCAGCTCGGCCGATATCTACCAGGCGCCGGCTCAACGCAGAGCAGCCCCGTCATCCTTGATATCGGCTCTGGCGCGGGCCTACCCGGCCTCATCCTTGCCGCACTGACACCGGCGCAGGTCCATAGCGTTGAAAGTGACACACGAAAAATCGCCTTCCAACGTCAGGCGGTTATGGCCATGAAGCTGAGTACAAAAGTTGTCTTGCACAACAAACGCATCGAAACGCTTCCACGTTTTCAAAGTGACGTCATAACGGCACGTGCTTTTGCCTCACTGCCCAATATCTTGGACATGTCGGTGCCATTCGCCACGGAAAATACGCTTTGGATCCTCCCAAAAGGGGAAAATGTTGGGTCTGAGCTTGAAGAGGCCACAAAATGTTGGACGTTTCACGTGGAACAAGTGCATAGTGAAACCGAAGACAGTGCGCGAATTTTACTGCTTTCAGATGTAAGGCGACGATGAATGACTGCGCAAGCCCAGACTATTTCAGAAACTGCGCTAGAGCGTGCGGCCACTGCTGGTGCGGCGATGCCCGAAATACTATGCGTTGCAAACCAAAAGGGCGGGGTTGGTAAAACCACAACCGCCATCAATCTTGGAACTGGTCTGGCGGCGGTTGGACGCAAAGTTCTGGTGATTGACCTTGATCCGCAAGGCAACGCATCAACGGGGCTCGGAGTTGGCCGCGATGACCGAGCGATCTCGTCTTATGATGTATTGCTCGGTGATATGCCTTTAGCGCGCGCAATACGTCCAAGTGCAGTGCCAAACCTGTTTATCGTCCCATCAACGATGGACTTATCAGGCGCAGAAATAGAGCTCATCAATGTTGAGCGGCGCACGCACCGGCTGCGCACTGCACTGCGCCAGAGCGCAGCCATCAAAGACTTTGATTTTGTTTTGATTGATTGTCCCCCGTCCCTGGGGCTGTTGACGCTTAATGCCCTAGTGGCAGGCCATAGTGTCCTCGTGCCACTACAGTGCGAATTTTTCGCTTTGGAAGGCCTCAGTCAGCTGCTCAGCAATATTGATCGGGTGAAATCGAACTTTAATCCTGGGCTCACGCTGCACGGCGTTGTGCTCACCATGTTTGACCGACGCAATAATTTGTCAGAACAAGTCTCCGCAGATGTGCGCGAGTGTTTGGGCGACCTGGTTTACAAGACAGTCATTCCGCGCAATGTGCGCGTTTCTGAAGCGCCGTCACACGGAAAGCCGGCGCTGCTGTATGACTATAAATGCGCAGGGTCACAGGCCTATATCCAGCTTGCGAGTGAAATGTTGCGGCGTATTCACAGGAAGAAAGACAATTTGTCGACACACAGCTGAGCGGCCAGCGGGCGCTGAGCACCAATGGGGGGACGCTTATGGGTAAGAAATCTGGTTCTCGCGGCTTAGGACGCGGCCTATCCGCTCTGCTCGGCGAAGAGGTGAAAGTCAGCACGACAAGCGATAATGTGACCGCGCTGCAGCCCAAGCGCGGCGAAATGGGCCTAAAAGAACTGCCGCTCGATTTGATGCTACCTAATCCCGATCAGCCTCGCACCTATTTTAACACCGACCTTATTGCCGAGCTGGCGCAATCCATTAAAGACCGCGGTGTTTTACAGCCGATCCTTGTGCGTCCGCTCAAAAACGACCCTGGCCTCTATGAAATCATTGCTGGGGAACGTCGATGGCGCGCGGCGCAGAAAGCTCAGCTTCATAAGGTTCCAGTTATAATTCAAGACCTTAGTGATAAAGCGACATTTGAAATAGCGCTCATTGAAAACGTCCAGCGCAGCGACCTTAACCCGATGGACGAAGCGCGCGCTTACCACAAGCTGAGCGATGACTTTAGCCATAATGCCGAAACCATCGGTAGCCTCGTCGGTAAAAGTCGGAGCCATGTGGCCAACCTCATGCGGCTGACGGCCCTACCCTCTGATGTCGCCAGTTTTGTGGAAAATGGCGAACTGTCCATGGGCCATGCACGGGCACTGCTGGCCGCTAAAAACCCAGCAGCCATCGCCAAGAAAATTTTAGATGAACGCCTCTCTGTTCGGCAAACCGAAGCGCTTATCGCTGCAGAACAGCGCGGCGCAACTGCGGCAAAGAAACCAGAAAAGCGCGAGGATACCGAAACCAAAACCTTGGCAGCCGATATTTCAGAAGCGCTTGGGCTACGCGTCAAAATTGCGCACAAAGCAAAGAACGGTGGCAATGTCACGATCCAATATAAAACCCTGGATCAACTCGATGAAGTGTGTCGCCGCCTGGCCAACAGCCGAGGGATGGCAGATCCATTTTAACCTAATCAGTGGACTGCGTAGGATAGATGTTGGCTTGATCCAAACTCTAATGCGAACCAGGATCGTAAAGATAAAGCCTTACCCGGACTAGCGACGCCGCCCGGCACTGGTGATTTGCATGATCAGCCGACCGAGTATGAGGTCGTCCTGCGGCCCCTGACTTTTAAGTGTAACCTCCGCATCCACAATGCGCTGCAAGCAGACGCGCAGCCGATCAGGCTGCCAAGCCGTTAGCTGCGCCATGAAACCGTTTTTATCTTTCCAAAACACGGGGGGCTTTAAACTGGCAATCGCTTCGCTTGCAGTCTTGCCGCGCGTCATCGCTGCGCTGGCTGTTATGAGCCGCAAGCACCGCCGCGCGAGCGCGCGGGTGATTTCAACACCCGTCGTGTTCTGACCAAGCGCTCCTAGCAGAAGTTGGTCCGCACGCTCACCCTGTCCTGAAAAGGTCGCTGCAGCGATATCATCTGTCGTTTGCACTGCATTGGCTCCGATCAGGCTTTGCACATCTGTGAGTTCCAATTGCGCCGGTGTTTCTTGCTTGGCATAGGCGCCCGCATAGAGCGTCAGCTTTTCCATCTCAGCCCGGCTCACACCGCGATCGTTACCCAACTGGCGCCGCAAAAACAGCCGCGCATCACGACTTACGCTCACCCCCCGCCCTACGAGACACTCTTCAATAAGCGCGTCAATATCACGTTCTTCATCCAAATAATTGGCCACGGCATAAGCGTTTTTGGCTTTCTCAAACGCTTGCCGTAGCTTGCTGCGCGGCGCCAAAGCCCCGGCCGCAACTAGAACATAGGCTGGTACGGTCATGCCAAGAAGATCCACAAGGATCTTTGTATGGGTATCCGTAACCGGGCCGACAGAGATGATTTTTAGCTCACCAAAAAAACTGGGCTGAGCCGCTTCATCAAGCAAACGCGCTGGATCTGCCGCCAATTGCTCTGCTGAAAGGGATATATTGGCCATGGGATCAAGCGCATCATCACCCGCAATGGCGGCCTGCGCCCGTTTTAAAGTGTCACGCACGCCGCCAGCATCTGGGCCATAAGCTAAAATATGGCGTTGATCCATGCGCAGCGATGCAAACGCACGTGATATATCTTTGGGTTGCAGCTTCAACGCGTACCGCGCTTTTTCTCTGCCTCCGCAACGGCGCGAAAATACAGCGCCAACCGCGATAAAATACGCTCCGCAATAATCTGCGTATTGCGCTCAGTCGCCGTTTCTTCAGCAATGAACGTTGCATATTCACTGTTAACGATATCAAAAGTCGTGTCCGCAAAGGCGGTACCAGAGAAAACCTCTTTATCCTCTTCTGCAATCAGCAGGCGATAATCCGCCACCATCCGCACGCGTTGGCGCGTTGGCGCAGCATCGCCGCGAATGCCAAAACCCTGTACCGATTGGCGCAGCGCAATATCAAGGTTATAAGGCGCCGTGCTCACGCTACCGCCCGCTTGCAAACGCCTTTGCAGGGCGGTTTGTAACAGCTGCCCACTGCGGTCTTTCAGCGGCATAACCGCGATTTGTTTAAGCGCGTCGGGAACATTCGCCGCGCTTGGCCCTGTCGCGTAGAGTGGCTCAAATCCGCATCCTGCAAGGCCCAACAAGGCCAAAACGCACAGCATCCGCATCATATGACAACGTTCACAATACGGTTCGGCACGACGATGACCTTGCGAATGGTGGCGCCCGCTAAGGACGCAGCAATCTTAGGCTCGGCCAGGGCCGCCTCCTCAACTGCGGCTTTATCCAGATCTTTCGGTAGATCGATTGTCGCCCGCAGCTTACCTTTAATTTGGATGGCAATGGTCACCGTGTCTTCACGCAGCAAATCCGCGTCAAAGGCTGGCCATCTTGTGGCATAGAGCGGCTGGTCATGCCCCAGCGTTTCCCACAATTCTTCAGCGATGTGCGGCGCCATCGGCCCTGCAAGTAAAGCAGCGGTATCAATCGCCTCGCGCACCGCCCAACTTGCGCCCGTCCCTGTAACCGGCGCACTCAGTGCGTTCATAAAGCTGTGCATAGCCGCTATTGCTTTATTAAATTGCAGCCCTTCAAATGCGGCGGTCACGTCTTTTATCGCTTGGTGTGTCGATTTACGCAGGCTGGCTACATCATCACTGAATTCTGGCGGCATATCCGCGCCGAGCGGCGCGGCAGCTTGCGTATGTGCCTGAACCGTGCGCCATAAGCGCTGTATGAAGCGCCAGGCCCCTTCTAAACCAACATCTGACCACAAAAAATCTCGCTCTGGCGGCGAATCTGACAAGACAAACCAGCGCGCCGCGTCAGCGCCGTACTGCGCAATAATGTCATCGGGGTCGATGACATTTTTCTTTGACTTAGACATTTTGACTGAGCGGCCGATGGACAGGGTTTCGCCAGTCTTCAGATGCACGGCGCCCGCGCTGCTGCGCTCAACCTCTTCGGGCAACACCCAACTGCCGTCTTGCGCTTGATAGGTCTCATGGCACACCATACCCAGCGTAAACAAACGTTTGAAGGGTTCTACAACTTCAAGTTTCCCACAGCGTTGCAACGCCCTGGTAAAAAACCGCGCATACAACAAATGCAAAATCGCATGCTCTACGCCCCCAATATATTGATCAACGGGCAGCCAGGTATTGGCTTGCTCAGGGTCAAATGCCATGTCTTTCGAAGGCCCGGCAAAGCGAATAAAGTACCAAGACGAATCCACAAAAGTATCAAAAGTGTCCGTTTCGCGCTGCGCCGGTGCGCCGCATTGCGGACACACCACATTGCGCCACGTCGGGTGGCGCTCCAGCGGGTTTCCTGGCTTGTCGAAGGTAACATCTTCAGGCAGGACGACTGGTAAATCTTCTTTCGGAACAGGAACAACCCCGCACTCCGGACAATGAATAATAGGGATCGGACAACCCCAATAACGCTGCCGAGAAACCCCCCAGTCACGCAAGCGAAATGTTGTTGTTCCGGATCCCCAATAATCTCGTTCTGCTATTGATATTATTTTTTTCTTTGCTTCAGAAACACTTAAGCCATCAAGGCCGGGGCTGTTATAAATCGTTCCGTCAGCGACATATGCCTCATCTCCTATGCGAAACGTTTTTGGATCTTGTTTCGATGGGCGAACAACCGGCCGTACTGACAAATTGTATTTGCGTGCAAAGTCCAAATCCCGCTGATCATGGGCAGGACATCCAAAAACCGCACCGGTACCATAATCCATGAGCACAAAATTCGCGACATAGACCGGCAGCAATCGATCTGGCTCAACGGGGCTCACCACTCGCAAACCGGTGTCGAGACCCTGTTTTTCCGCTTTTTCAAGCGCTTCTTCCGACGTTCCGCTTTGCGTGCACATCTGCCGAAAGGCTTCAATATCAGGATGCTTATCTGCCAGCTCTAATGCAATGGGATGGTTGGCAGCAATGGCTAAAAAGCTCGCCCCATAAATCGTATCCGGCCGGGTTGTATATACTTCAATGTCAGGCGCGTCATCAACACCGCGGAACTGCAATTTTAAGCCCTGTGATTTGCCAATCCAGTTGCCCTGCATCAAACGCACTTTATCCGGCCACGCATCAAGCTCGCCCAGGCCTTGCAGGAGGTCATCCGCAAACGCGCTTATTTTAAAAAACCACTGGGTCAGCTCACGGCGTTCAACGTCCGCACCGGACCTCCACCCCTTGCCATCGATGACCTGTTCATTGGCCAGCACGGTCATATCGACCGGATCCCAATTGACTTGGGCGCTTTTGCGATAAGCCAGGCCAGCGTCCAGCAAATCTAAAAAAAGCGCTTGTTGATGGCCGTAATAGTCTGGATCGCAGGTCGCAAATTCGCGCGTCCAGTCGATCGCCGGCCCAAGCTTTTTAAACTGTGCGCGCATCGCCTCGATGTTGGCATACGTCCAGGTACCGGGATGCGACTGGCGCTCAAAAGCTGCGTTTTCGGCAGGCATGCCAAATGCGTCCCAGCCCATGGGATGCAACACATCAAAACCCTGCGCGCGTTTATAGCGGGCAATAACATCGCCTTGTGTATAGTTGCGCACATGCCCCATGTGGATGCGCCCAGACGGATACGGAAACATCTCAAGCACATAATAGGGATTGCCCGGCGCACCTTCAGGCGCCTTAAACGCATCAGCGGCCTCCCAGCGTGCCTGCCACTTTGCTTCTGTAACAGCAGCGTTATAGCGCTCCGGCCCCGGGTCTGAGGAAGCGCCGGACACCTCTGCTTGATTTAGCTTTTCTGGCATAGCTGATCCGCGGTTGCCACCTGCACTCTAATTGGTTTCAATCACTGCGATCCGAATTTCGCGCGCGCGGGCCAGAATGGCATCTTCCAGCCGTTCCGCTGTTCCTTCGCGCACTGGCGCTGCCGACCATTGCGTACCGGAGACAACTTCTCGAAACACTGTCACACGCAAGCTATCAGCGCGCAGCGCTTGATCGAGGACAAAGACATTCACCTTAAGCCGCTCGGTTGGGACATCGGGGTTCACATACCACTCGGTCAGGATTGTTCCCTCTTGACCGTCAATATTATCGATCGGTAAAAATGAGAGCGTATCAATCGCAGCGCGCCATAAATACCCGTTCACGCCAAGAGCATAGGTGCGGTCTTCAGGCTCTTCAAAACGCGAGTCGCTGTTTTTTCCAGACCCGCCGCACGCGCTAAGCACTGCCGCTGTAACAAAAATACTAAAAAATATGACTTTGCCGCGCGCGGTTCTTGTTCTCATTTCACGCCTTACAATTTCTACGTCTAACCCGCATATCCGCTGGCTTTCCTATAGCGTTATTGCGCTTTGACAAGCTTTTTTTACCGCCAGCAGACGTGCCTAAAATACAACAACACGTCGCAATCTCTATGATGTTTGAAATAAGTCGCAATTCGTAAACGTTGCTACAGATATACTGTAACAGGTAGCTAACGTTTGAATTGGTGAATTATGCGGCGCGCATCTACGCGGCTATTAATATGGGGCAGCGCACTTCTCCTGTGGAGCGGACCGGCTGCACTGCCTGCGCGCGCCGACACCGACTTTTTAGTGTTTCGCGATACACCAACCCAAAGCGTTGCTTACCAGGCACAAAGCAATATCGCCGGAAGCTTAACGCAGCTCAAGCGCGTTCTAGCGCAGCCGACTTTA
>JBCCLR010000109.1:0-12177 GCA_039026755.1 Pseudomonadota bacterium
AAGGTCTGCATTTTGGTCTTGCAGGTACTATTGCGTTTCCCGGCGTAGTATTTGGCAACTCCTCTAGCGCAATAGTCGGCAAAAAAGGGCGCAGTTTAAGCCGCCTCGCGATGACGACCGGTGGCCTTGCCCAATCCAGCGCCTGGCTGTACCGCCACAATCATCTTTATGTTTATCCTGAACATCGTGATTATGACGCTGCCGACCGGTACCCAGCCTATTGGCCCTATCATGTCATTAGTCAGGGCTCTTCAGGATCTGATCGACCGTTTTTAGACGCTATTGCACTGACGCTGGGGGCTTTTCATCCCAAGACGCTGCATGCGCTTGAGCAGCGTGGTTTGGTTGCCGCGTCTGTGCAATTGATTATGCGCAGAAACCTTAAGGGTGTTGGCGGGGCAAAAGATTTTTTAACGCCGGTTGCTCACAGACCGGTGCTTAAGAAACAAGACTTACAGCCTGAGCGCATGGTGCGTGACGCTGCAGCATTGAAGCCGGAGCATGTTGCGCCTTTGGTGTCATTAACGGTTGAAAAAGAAGACTTTAAACGCCGTGCCGGTCTGGCGCAGCGCGATGAAATTTTATTTGATACACCCCAAGCGGTGGCACGGCTTTGGCGCGGATTTGAGTTTACAAAAAATCTCACCGTTTCAGCTAAGACCCAAGAAAACCCGAGGGGCGCACCGCTTGATTTCTATTGGCGCGTGTTACGTGGTGACCAGTCAAAAATACGCATTGAACCAATGGACAAACGCGGCAGCCGCGTTCGCCTTTCAGTTGATTGGCATGATCCCTTTGGTAGTCCTGTTTCGAGCCGCATTGATATTGGCGTATTTGCATCAGATGGCGCCAGCCAAGGGTTTCCATCTATCTTATCGATAAGTTTTCCTAGTCACCAATTGCGCAACTATGCATCCGCTGAAAATGGCCAAAAGCGTCTTATGAGCATCAATTATGATGCTATTAGCCGCGCGCAATACTATGATCAAAAACTGTATTGGACGGCACCTTGGAGTGACGCAGCAGTGTATGATGCCGCTGGACATCGTGTGTCCTGGCGGCGCACCGTGCTTGGCGACACGCGCACCGAAAAGATCGTCCCGGTATCCACGCAGCGCGCAACCTACCGAATTATAAGCTTATCAAGTGGACCTACACTGCACTATCAACCCTAGAACGCAGGTAGAAAAAATAAATTTGGGGTGGCTGCTGCCGCATAAAAATCATTACGGAAAGGTCTTGACAGAACATAACATTACGAATAGGTAACTTTTATAGTGTTTGTAGTGAAGTGTGTAGCGTACGGTTTTGAGTGTCTTCCTGTCTTTCCGATCTAATCAGACCTTTCGCAGCCATGGTATATGGTGTGCCGCAACTGATCGTACCTTCAGCATTATCAATACAAGTTGAGGTTTTTTGCGCCGCCTCCTGGCTACCTGTAGGTGCAAATTCGGCAGCTTAGCCCCGCTGCTGGTTTAAGACGGAGCCCCAAGCGCCCCCTTGGGGCTCCGCACTTATACTGTCTGACCATTGATCCAAATGTTTAGTGTTGCTGATCACCGGCTCGGTTGAGAAGCAATACCGGCACCAATCCAATCAATACAATCGCCAGTGCCGCGGTTGACGCTTCCATTAAACGTTCATCGCTTGCCAGCCGATAGACGCGCGTTGCTAGGGTTTCAAAATTAAAGGGTCGGAGAATGAGGGTGACCGGCAGTTCACGCATAACATCCACAAAGACCAATACGCCAGCTGCAACGAACGCTGGGCGCAGCAGGGGAAAATGAACCCGCACCATAACGGCGAGCGGACCTGCGCCAAGTGTGCGCGCCGCTGCGTCGGCATTGGCTGATATGCCTGAATATCCTGCGTTTATCGTATTGTAGGAGACGGTTAAAAATCGCACCAGATAGGCGTAGATAAGCACTGCAGTGGTCCCCGTGAGAATAAGCCCACCTTGCCATTCAAAAGCGCGAACAGCGACCGCAGTGGCCTTGCGATCAAATGCGCCAAGTGGGCTGAGTAACCCTATGGTCAGCAACGCCCCAGGCAATGCATATCCTAGCGTGGCAAAACGGATTGCACCCTTTGTAACGGCGGTTTGGCTGGTGCGTTCCGTATAGCTCAGCAAAAACGCCGCCAACGTTGCCAGGACGCCCGCGGCTATCGCGACTTGAGCGCTACTGGCTGCATAAGTTAACAAATTAGCCCACCCCATTTGGTCGCCGGTTTTGATCGCATAAATGAGCAACGCGCCAACCGGGATGATAAAGCCGAACGTAGTCGGGGCTGCGCACATGAGCCAGGCCACATATCCCTGCCTGCGCGTGAGCACAATTCTGTTGATGGGCTGCACCAAACTGCTTGCGCTATAGCGCCGATCCTTGCGGTTAGCGCTTTCTAAAAACACCAAAACCGCAACGGCAAGCAGCATCACAGCAGCGAGTTTAAGGGCTGCGGTTTTCTCTCCTAGCAAGAGCCAGGTGCGAAAAATACCGGTGCTGAATGTGGGGATGGCAAAATAATCAGCGACGCCAAAGTCTGCGAGGGTTTCCATCAGTACCAGTGCAACACCGCCGACAATGGCTGGCCGTGCACTGGGCAGGGCTACGCTGAAAAAGGCACCATAAGCGCTTTTGCCCAGCGTGCGTGCAGCCTGGAACTGTGTTGCTGTTTGCATTTGAAATGCGCTGCGCGCAATTAGGTAAATATAGGGATAGAGCACCAGTGCGAGCAGTAAGGCAGCGAAAGGAATGGTGCGGATATTTGGAAAGACAGACTGCGTCTCAGCAAGGCCGAAGACACGACGTGTGATGCTTTGTAGAGGCCCTGAAAAGTCCAATAGGTCCGTATACAGGTAGGCTATGATGTAGCTTGGCGCAGCGAGTGGCAACACCAGCATCCAGGAAAATAGCCGACGGCCTGGGAAGTCTGTTGCGGCAGTAAGCCAAGCGGTTGGTACGCCAAGAAGCGCTGCAAACGCCGCTGTCAGGAGCATCAGCCAAAGTGTGTTGCTAAGATAATCTGGCAGCGTGGTCGCGGCCAAGTGTGACCATGCAGCATCATTGGGGGACAGTAACGCCAAAACAATTGTGCATAGGGGCAACGCTGTCAGCGCCGCAATCGCAAACGGCAGAGCGCTTTGCCACCTCAATTTAAACACATGCCGGACCTTTCATACTACCGCGTCTTCGCAACGATCTATGATTTGCACGGCTAACATATTAAGAGCCAGTGAAACCGCATTTTTCGGCATTTAATGCAAAGTAAGATCACGCGCATGAGTGGCCTTCATTTTGATAATATCTGGTTCAGCTACGGCAACACTGCTGTCTTGCACGGCGTGACTATTACGGCGCACATAGGGGCAATTACGTGCCTGCTTGGACCGTCGGGATGCGGGAAGACAACGCTGCTTAAACTTGCATCCGGCCTGCTCCCCATGCAGCGCGGCGCCATTCATTTAAACGCGGCACCGCTTGCGACACCTCAGCGCTGCCCGCCACCGGAAAAACGCCCGGTGGGCGTAGTATTTCAAGAGGGGGCATTGTTTCCCCATCTGACCGTCGAGAACAACATTGGCTTTGGCATCCGCGATAAAAGTACCGCGGCGCGAAGGTCGGCCGAGCTTATCGAGCAGGTTGGTTTAAGCGGCCTTGAACATCGCTATCCGCATATGCTCTCGGGCGGCCAGCAGCAACGGGTTGCCCTCGCACGCGCGCTTGCGCCGCAGCCGCAGGTGCTGTTGCTGGACGAGCCCTTTGCAAACATCGATATCGCCCTGCGTAAGACATTGCGTCAGCAAACCAGAGCGCTGTTAAAATCCAGAAACCGCGTTGTGATATTGGTGACGCATGATCCTGATGAAGCACTCGAAATGGCCGACGAAATCGCTGTTTTAGAAGCAGGGTCACTGGTTCAATCTGGCAATCCCGTTGCGCTGTATCAAACGCCCAAAGCCTTGAGTGTGGCAACGCTCCTGGGCGAAGCGCAACATTTAGATGCGGTGATCACCTCGTCTCATATTGAAACGCCTTTTGGCAATTGGCCGCTGTCGAGCCTGATGGAGCCATATCGGGCGATTAGGGGCCCAGCCGACCTTGCCGTGCGGCCCAGCGACATAACCGTTGTCGCTGGTAACAGCGCTATTGTGCAGGACTGCAAGACTTTGCCGCGCGGCGTGCAGCTTCTATTGGCATCGCATGGCACTGCGCAAGCCCGCCTTACGGTCGCAACGAATATGCTGCATGACGTTGGCAACACGGTTGACTGCCAGCCCAATACGGCAAGCCTCATGGCGTTTAAAAAGTCTCAATAACACTTCTGTGCCATGCCACTGCTTGGTAAGCTGTGACCGCACAGATCAAAATAGAAGATAAGGTGACGGATAATGCGGCGATTTGCTTACGTATGGCTTGGCGTTTTACCGCTGCTTGTTCTTGCCGGCTGTTCTGCGGAAGAGGCCAGTAGTCCAGCACAAGAGGGAGCACCGGTTATCTCCGGTTCTGTAAACCTTTATTCTTCGCGTCACTATGATACCGATCTGGCGCTATATGAGAATTTCACCAAAACGACAGGCATTAAAGTTAACCGTATTGAAGCGGCAGCGGATGCTCTTATTGAGCGGGTGCAATCGGAAGGCCAATATAGCCCCGCCGATATTTTGATTACGGTCGACGCCGGGCGATTGTGGCGCGCTGAGCAGGCAGATGTATTTGCCGCAACGTCATCTGAAATTCTGAACACGCGTGTTCCGAAAAACCTGCGGCATCCCGCTGGCTTGTGGTTTGGTCTATCGACGCGTGCGCGCATTATTATCTATAATAAAAATCGCCCAAAACCGGCGCCGCTTGACACCTATCAAGACTTGGCAAACCCGGCGCATCGCGGACAGGTGTGTGTGCGCTCGTCTTCTAACATTTACAATGTATCGCTGCTGGCCAGTTTGGTCAGCCATTTGGGGGCTGAAGCTGCAGAGGCATGGACCAAAGCAGTGGTGGATAATTTTGCGCGTAAGCCGCAAAGCAATGATGTCGGCCAAATCAAAGCCGTTGCGAGCGGTGCATGCGGTATCTCGATTGTAAACAGCTATTACCTGGCCCGGCTGATCGCGGCCAATGATCCAGCTGCAGCGGCGATTGGCGTTGTCTTTCCAAACCAAGATAGCACCGGTACGCATATCAATATTTCTGGAGCGGGTGTGCTTAAATATGCGCCCAATGCTGAGAACGCTGTTAAATTCTTAGAGTATTTGACCAGTGAGGCAGCACAAAGCTTTTTTGCCAGTGGTAATCACGAATATCCTGTTGTCGCGGCTGTGCCGCAAACAGCAGCGCTCGCCAGTCTCGGCGCGTTTAAGCCTGATGCGCTAAACGCTTCGGAGCTGGGAAAATATCAGGCTGAAGCCGTGCGAATCTTCGACCGTGCCGGCTGGCCGTAAACGCATAGTATGTGGTCGCGGCCTGTTGTCGGCGAGTATGTGAGGCTGCCATAGCTGTGAAGCGATATCAGGCGACGGCCTTGGCAAAGAGTGTTGCAAGGGGTTTCAAGGCGTTCGGGCTGTAGGCAAGAAGCAGCGCCACGCAAAGCGCCGAAACGCCAATGACCAAAGGCCATAATAAGGCCCCGAAACTGGCGCCATCGCGGACAAGGCATAGCGCCAGAGATGCAGCAATCAAGCTCCAACCGGCACAGCGGGCGAGAAAAACCCGCCCGGGCGCAGCGCGCGGACCGAACAATGCTCTCCAATGGCGGAGCTGGCTGATGGCTATGCTGCTGCAGCCCAGCAGCCCGCATAAGAACGCACAGATGAGGAACAGCGCATCAAGCATGTTGGCTATGTTTTCATCAGGGGTTGGTATGGGGTCGAAGACGGTGTCATGCTGGCATCGAGGTTGGCGTGAGATA
The DNA here is from genome assembly GCA_039026755.1 of Pseudomonadota bacterium. GTDB lineage: Bacteria > Pseudomonadota > Alphaproteobacteria > Sphingomonadales > CAKZYD01 > CAKZYD01. The sequence goes on from JBCCLR010000109.1 coordinate 5,908, forward strand.
TGCTGCGAATGCGCATGTGCCAAGCGCAAGAGTGAGGATCACAGTTGCTGGATGGTGGCGCGGCGGCGCAGCAAATGCCCACATAATGAGCGGGATGTACAGAATAAATCCAAGCATGGCGGACCACAGCATCGCGTCGCTAATGTTTAGGGCCATGGTATGTAGAAACAGGCCGAGCAGCGCGGCAAACCCACTCATCAAAAAATAGCCGCCAACCACGATGATGGTGATGCGCAGGGCCAAAAGAAGACGTAAACGCGTGCGCCGAATGCGCGCAGCTATCCCTGTGCTGCGACCGTGATCAGGGGAGCCAGATGCTTGCGATAGCGTTGCCACTTGCCTTTTGATCCTGTGTAGAGCGGTTGGCGCACTTGCCAGCGACTGGGCGTTTGTACCGCCCGGGTATTCTCGTGAAACGTTAGAAGCGCGTCGTCCCACTCCAGCTCTAAAAAGCCGAGTAGGCTTTGCACTTGCGTCTCAAGAGTATCTACGGTGTCTTCATACCGAATTTTCAATATTTTTAAACCCGTGACCGTGCTCACGTGCTGCATCAGGCGTTGATAGCCTTGCCAATAGGCGCCGATATCGGCCAGATCCGTCGCCCAGCGCTGCGATGGATTGAAATTTTGACTATAGATTGAAAGGCCAATATCACGAATATCGCGTTCGCACTGAATGATTCGCGCATTAGGCATGGCCATTGCCACCATCGGTAGGTGCCAAAAATTCAGTGGCTGTTTGTCAATCACATAGCGCGGATTGCCGGGTGCCAGCGCTGCGGATTGCCGAACATAATCTGCGCCCAGATGCGCAAGATCCGAAGCGCTCAAGTCCGGCGCACATTGCGGCCAAACTGTATCTGGATTTTTTAAGCGATCGGGTGTGCCGGTTGTTAGATCAGTCAGGATCGCCAGCTCACCAGCACCAAAACATGCAGGGTGCGAGCCTAGAATTTGTTCGGTGAGCGTGGTCCCTGACCGCGGCAGGCCAACGATAAATACCGGTTGTTGGGATGGATCACCCCAGCCGACCCTTGCCTTAAAAAAATCCTCATTAAACAGAGCGATAAGCTGGTCAACGCGCGCTTTAAACACGGCTTCATCAAATGCACCTGTCAGGCGTCTGCGCGCGTCATTTGCAGCTTTAAAAGCGGCAAAAGCCGCATCATAGTCCGCCTCTTGTTCAAGCGCTTTGCCCAGGCCATAGCCAATTGCCGCTGCGTCTTTGTCTTCAGCAGTGATAAGTCGGCGCCGTGCATCGGCGATTTCTATGCTGATATCCACATGCCGCCCCAGTTCGAGCAGGTTGGCCAACGCAAAGCTATCGCCCGGCTTGAGCTCAAGCACTTTGCGATAGCTTGCCGCCGCGCCTTCTGGGTCACCCATGTCCTCCAGCAGTTGGCCGAGTCCGGTGCGTGAAGAGATGGACTGGGGGTCGCGCGCTAGAGCTTTCTCATATACCGCTTTGGCTGCATCGACCTGTCCCAACCCAGCATGTGAGCGGGCCAGCCGGCTCAGCACGGCGGCATTGCCTGGCTCTGCTGCTGCGCCGCGCTTTAAGCACTCCAGTGCATCCCGCGGCTGTTGATTTGCTTCCAAAACTTTTGACAGACCAACCCAGGCCGCAGCCGCCCGCGGGTTAAGCTTTAGCGATTTCCGATAGGCATCCAAGGCGTTTTGTAGCTTACCGTCCTTCAGCTGCGCCTCGCCTTCTTCAAACCATTGCCGGGCGCTGCGGGTTTGGGTCGTGGTGAGCATGGCCGGGTCCTTTATGCCATTCTAGGCCGTAAACTCATAAATGGAGACGCCTGGGATGGTCCAGAGGTGGATTTTGGGTAGGAGAGGCCTTGAAGATAAAGGCCCGTTGAAAGGTCTCGACGCATCCAGCATCCACCTCTGGGCCACCGCATCAGCGGCGCGCGAAAAACAAAGTCTGGACAGCGGCGCTGCGTCAGTCACGATGGAATGCCATCGTTCCATTCCTAACTCCTGGCCAGGCTTTGTTTTTCGCTGCGTCACGGGCATCTCCATTTATGAGTCTACGGCCTAGTGCATCATGCCGTGTAGCATGGAACTACGCTAGCGCTTCAACCGGGAAAACTGTACAGCGCTATTCCAGTTCAGAATACGGCTAATAATCTGTTTTGATGAATTCGCTCTGCCGCCCGCCAAGCGCTCGAGATTGCATGGGCCTGTGGCGCTGGGTTTGGCGCCATTGAATGGATAGCAACTGTTTATGGAACGTGCGCAACCCCTTGTGGCGCATTCGCCACTTTGTCACTCTGCAACACACGCTATCGCTAATGCTGTTGCAAACCGTTCTCAATTATGATTTCTTAGAAGATGAGGATGCGCGGCCGCGCGCCGCCTTTGATACGTGCGATATAGTCGGAAAGAAGCCATGAAAACGAATAACAGGGTGTTTATTGAAGGGTCGACACTGGTCGATCTTGGCAGCGCATCCGGTTTAATCGTGTGGGGTTTTCGTGCCTGCGTGCAAGGAAAGTCGCATTGCAAGTGCATTCAAAGCGGTTTTGATCGAACCTTAGGCGCCGACGGCAAGCGGGTTTTAGAATGCTTACGATGTGTGGCGGAATGCATTGGTAAGTGCGGTCGCAGAAAAATCGGGTTGGCAACGCCTGGACATGCGCATTTTACCCGCGATGAAGCCTCTATGTTGGCCGCGTTAAGCGCCGCGCAAACCGGCAGAAACCCGGCGCGGGATGCGCATTTAACGTGGCTGCTCGCAAGCGCGGTTCCAGAGACACTGCAGCGTGCAATTGATGAAATTTCAGACGGCTTCACGCGCCATGATTTAACCATTGCCGCGCCAGCTTATGTGGGTCGTCAGATGGTGCTGGGCGAGGATGACGGGCCACATAAACTGCGCTTGGTTGCCAGTGCCTAGCGGCTAGACGCTGAACTTTTTTAGACACGTTTTTATCTCTTTTCCCCGAATCATGCGTGTTTGGAGACCTCAACAATGAACGCAAGCTTATGGGTATTTCTACCAGCGTGTCTGGTCTTGTGCCTCCCCTTGTCTTTGCTCGGCGGTTTTGCCGCTGGTCTCGGCCTTGCTGCGCCGAACCTGCTCGCAGTATCCGCTATTGCCGCAGCGGGTTGGGTAACCATTGCGCTTTTTAAGCTGCGCAGGGCCAACGCTGTTCGTGTGCGAGCTCAGTGCAATTTACGCCGGCACTCCGACGCATGACCGCGCTACCGAAATCTGCGGAGTTTTCCGACACTGAAGCGCAAGCCGCGCGGTTTGACTGGCAGCGCTGGACAGTAAAGGGCAATGCGCTGGCCCAGGCCGGTGATGTGGCTGCGGCTGAGCGTTGTTATGAAGCGGCCATGCAGTGCGCGATGAAAGTCATGTCACAGCGCGGTGTTGATGCAGCTGCGGTTGATATGGCGGTGACCATGTTGGTTATTTCCGCGGGAAATTTAGCGCGCGTGCTCGATACGCTAAGCGGCCGTTTAAGTGCGAATGCAGTGCTAAATGCATCGCTGCTGACGTTTGCATCGGTTTTGAAATCCGAGCACATCAGTGATGAGGTTAAAATTGCAGCAGCCAAACACGTCCCGCGATTGCGCGCGCAGATGTCCTCGGCTATGAAAGACGATGAGATGCTCAAAGAGCGCTGTAACGCCATCGTTGCGCACAGCGCAGCACTGGTGCGCCGCTATGTGGAAACAACGTGATAAGGATTATAACGTGCTTCATCGCTTTCTCTCTTTTCTTGATCGTCGCGGGGCTATTCCGACCGCGCAGGCGCACTGCGACATACCCTGCGGTATCTACGATCCAGGCCCGGCGCTGATATCAGCTGTCACTGTGGTACGGCTGATGGATATTATGCACGAGGCATCAAGTGAGGATAACGTAGCTCTTGCCAACCTGTTGGCGCGCAATGCAGTGCGCAAGCATGAAGAAGCAGAAGCTGTAAAGCATGAAGTTCGCGTGATTTGGGGCGACTATTTCAAAGGCCCACTGCTTGAAAAATACCCCAATGTGCACAGTGTTGCCCATTCCATCATGCTTAAAGCCAGTGCGTGTAAACAAGATGTGCACCGGGAAGATGGCTTAGCACTGGTTGAACTTGTGAATGAGTTCGCTGCGCTGTTTTGGGACTCCAAAGGCGTTGAGTATAAGCGCGGGATCACGCCTTATGCGCCAAAGCTAGAAGTCGTCTATCCCATACTGTCCTAAGATCAATGCGGCTGCTTGGGTTTTCATTAAGCAAAATTGAAGGACGCAGCATGCTGCCGGGCCTACAGCCTGGTAGCTATGCTTTGTTTCGGCGGTCGCGCGGTTACGGTGTTGGACAGACGGTATTGGTCGATCACCCGCAGTTTGGCCGGATTGTGAAACGCATCAGTGATGTGAGCGAGCAGGGTGTATCCCTGCATGGTACGAGCCAGTTTTCAACGTCGAGTGAAGCGCTTGGTGTTGTACCATCGTCCACACTTATGGGCCGGCTGGTTTGGGTCAGCCCACCGCGGCTGGCCAAAACCGCGCGTGATACACCAGAAACTCAGTTTCCCTCCTCTTCATTTTAATTAGGAAAGAGCGCCCCAATGACCGAAATGTTGCCCGATGACGTGCCCTTCTTGGCCATGAACCGCTTTAAGATCACGCGCGGCAATGAAGCTGTTTTTGAAGATATTTGGCGCACGCGTGAAAGCCACTTGGACCAAGTGCCAGGATTTAAAAATTTTAGCCTACTTAAGGGCCCACAAACAGACGATTACACACTTTATGCGTCGCACAGTACGTGGGAGAACCGCGCCGCTTTTGAAGCATGGACAAAATCTGAAGCGTTTCGCATGGCACACCGTAATGCGGGTGAAAGCCGAGATATATATATGGGCCACCCGCAGTTCGAAGGTTTCGAGGCGGTTGACCTCGATTAGCCCTGCTTTGGGTTATATAATTAGCGGTGCGCCGCGTGCGCACTGCAGCCCTCCCTAACAGCGGTTGTAGAAACGACGGGCAGGGCCTGCGTGCAATCATCCGCCGCAAGTAGCGCCACTTTTTAAATTGCCTGTGTTGCAAGCACGTGCATCGATGATGGACGCATAGTCCGAATCGCCTTCAAAATAGGTGCTGGATTACGCCTGAACTGACTTTAACTCTGCATTTTAGTGTGAACATAGACGGCATTTTGGGCGTCTTACGCCCGGTTTGGCCGTCGATGGACCTCCAAAAACTGTAAACACGGGTTTTATTTGGTCTTTTTGTTGCTGCAATGCACTTATGATATTTGTCAAAAATCCAGTTAACATTCTGATATTAATGGAAAAAATTAGATTGCGGTGAGACCATGATTAAAAAACATGCAAAAATCATGGGCGCCTATCTCTAATGATGTTGCAAATCATTCTCATATGTGTTTTAAACACCCGCGTTAGGGAGTAACAACACGTTTACTCCCGTGCAGACGCGGTCGCTTGTGGTTTTGAGTTCCACGTCTGTTTTGAGCGAAATATGAGCGTCCAATCCCTCCCCTGGCCGTTCATTCGCGGGCTTCCGCCGGTTTCCCTGGCAGTTCGTTATCCGGCGGAGCCCGCCTACTTATTTGCAAGGCTTATGAGGTTCAAGAGCCGAGCCTTCAGGACAGTCATTTATGAGCGAACTTTTGGATGCAACGGTTTTCGTTAAAGAGACGACGCTGATAAAGCTCGGCCGCGGCGCCGGACTTTCGATTTGGGGTTTTAGGTCTTGCGCTGGAAACGCACCTAACTGTGGCTGCGTCAGCAACAGTTTTGAAGCGGTATTTGGGAGCGATGGCCCACATATGCTGGATTGCGTGGAGTTTTTTGCCCAATGTGTCGCGAAATTAGGACGCCGAAAAGTTGGTCTTGCATCGCCGGGGCATATTCATATCACCCATGATGAGGCGTCGGTCCTTGCGACGATTAGTGCTGCGCAGGCGGGTGACTACGACGTTCGCAACGCGCACCTGGCCTGGCTTCTTGCCGATGAGCCGCCTTTGAGCCTGAAGCGCACAATCGATGAGATCGCTGATGGGTTTACGGCCCTTAGTATCGACGTACTGTCCCCTGAATACGATCAGCAGCATCCCCAGCACCTTCAAAAAACGACACCTATAGCGAGGGAAATGCGGCTCTAGAGCGTTTTAAGGTTTCTTTGAAGCGCCCTGACGGCTTAAGCACTCCAGTGGTTAGGAGCGAGGCTGCAGGACATGCATCGTATATTCAAAGCCGAGCGACGCGGCCACTGGAGTGCTTAAGCCGTCCCGAAGGGCGT
>JBCCLR010000110.1:0-12111 GCA_039026755.1 Pseudomonadota bacterium
ACCGGCGAACCCATTACGCGCGGCTACGTGCCGGACGATACGCCGTTTGAAGAAAATGTGTTTAAATGGCTGTGCCCGCTTTACGCTGTGCAAAACGCGGCCGAGGAAACGGTTTCAGGCAAGCTGGCAAGCATTGAAATGTTGCGCTCGGGCACAACAAGCTTCCTAGAAGCCGGCACGATCAATTACTTAGACGATGTTCTTGAGGGCCTTGTTGAAGTGGGTATCCGTGGCCGTGTGGGCAAGTGGGCGTGGGATTTGCCGCCAGAACCCTCAACCTATCGCCAGACAACAGACCAAGCCATTGCGACCCTAGAACGCCAGCTTGAAGCCCACAAATCGCATGACAATGGCCGCATTGGTGCGTGGAGCATCTTGGTTGGCCATACCACCTGTTCCGCGCCGCTGTGGACCGCAGCCAAGGAGCTAGCCGTCAAACACGATACGGGCCTCGGCTTTCATATGTCGCCGGCAAAGATGGATGCCGATGGGTTTATCGCAGAATATGGCCAGCGCCCGCTAGAGCGGTTGTTTGATCAAGAGATTTTAGATGACCGATGTGCGATGACACACTGCGTCCACTTATCTGACCACGAAATCGATTTGGTCACGCAAACCGGTGCAAGCATTGTGCACTGCCCGACGACAGCCCTAAAAGTGAGCTACGGTGTCACGCAGATTGGAAAGTTTCCGGAAATGGCACAGCAGGGTATCAATCTTGCCATTGGTACAGATGGCAATAATGCGTCGAACTATTCTGACCTGATGCGCGCGACCTATTTGGTGGCTGGATTGTTTAAAGACGCGCGCACCGATCCGCAGATGTTCCCTGCTGAAATGGCGTATGAGATGGCAACGCTTAATGGCGCCAAAGCACTGCGCATGGAAAATGAGATTGGCGCGCTGCGGCCAGGCTTTAAAGCTGATATGGTGCTGCATGATACGGACCGGCCGGAATGGCGGCCGCTGCTGAACGTCATGAACCAACTGGTCTGGTCCGCAGATGGCCGCGGTGTGCATACCGTACTCGTCGATGGGAAGATCGTGGTCGAGGACGGGCGCTGCCAAACCATTGATGAAGATAAGCTCTGGCACGATGCACAGCAGATGGGCGAGGCGATTACAGCGCGGTCAGGCCTGCCCGATGAGGCTAAGTTTCCAACGATTTAGGCGCGCAGCGCGCAAATTTGCTATGCTCAGCATCACACGAAATTTTGAGCGAACGTTTATTTTTGGCAAACACTAAGGGAGGTAATAGACATCAAATGGGTTCCTTTAACGACATCAAACTAGACCGCCGACGCCTAACGCATATCGCGCTGCATGTCTCTGACATTCAGAAATCCATCGATTGGTATGAGCGCTTTACCCATCTCACGCTGCTAGACCGGCGTGCCGACCATGATTCTTATGCCGCGTGGCTGGCCGATAAGGATGAGACATCGGGCCCCTTCATCCTGGTTCTTGCCCAGTTCATGGAGGGCAAAGACCCGTTCGCGCCGGCCGTGCACCATCCCATAGGACCCTTTGCGCACATCGGTTTGGAGCAAACAACACGCGAAGCAGTAGACGACATCGCTGCTTTAGGCAAAGAGCACGGATGTCTCGCTCTAGGCCCCTTGGAGCGCCCAGCACCGGTTGGCTACGTGTGTTTCTTAAAGGACCCAGACGGCAACACCATTGAATATTCCTACGGCCAAGGCGTCTATGACACCTTCATAGAAAAATGGGGCGCTGAACCGGTCGCATAGTGTTGGCTATGCTTGCCATTCCCCATCCCTAGCCTCATCGACGCATGGTCGCTACCAAACTATATTTGATATAGATGGCGGCCTATAACGCGCAAAGGTTTTGAACCCGTATCTGGTGGCTTAGAAAGCCACTTCGACACCACCTGAAATACGGTTGTTGGTAATATTCGACCCAAACTCACCGCGATATTTTACGAAAACATCGACCGAATCGAACAGCGTGGTCGAAAGATTGCCGCCGACCATAACCCGATTACGTTCGAAGTCTGTTGTTTGCGCCACAAGGCCCGCCTGATCGGTATCGGCCAGTGTGGCCTGCGCAGCAATTGTGTTGTCGACCACTTCATAACGCCAACCCAGCGAAGCTGATGTGTTCATCGATGTGTTGCTGCTCATTTTGAAGGACCGGCTAATTTCCCCCGCCAAATCAACGAACAAAAAGCTATCTGTTTGTCCGCTTACCGCAAGTGCAGCGGCGCCGCCTTGTTCGGCACTGACCCGACCCCTTTGATTGCAGCCATGCGAAAGTAATAAAATGGCTGATTTGAAGGAGATTTGTGATGTCAGGGAAGCGTTATTCGCCTGAAGAGATTATATCGAAGCTACGCGAAGCTGAGATGTATTTGGCTGAGGGTTTGAAAGTGGACGAAGTGATCCGCCGCTTGGACGTGACCAACGTGACCTATTATCGTTGGCGTAAGGAGTATGGCGGGATGCGGGTATCGCAAGCCAAGCGGTTGAAGGATTTGGAGAAAGGGAACGCTCGGCTGAAGCGTCTGCTTGCCGATGCTGAATTGGATAAGGCGATTTTAAAAGAGGCCGCTGAAGGACCCGCAAGGCAGCGCAGCAAAACTTCTAACGCCCTCGCGCCGCCGCGCATGTGTGGATAAAGCGATGGAGAAGCTCGGCGTGTCGCAGCGCCGAGCCTGCCGTGTGCTTGGGCAGCATCACTCGACACAATGGCGCAAACCGCAACAGCGTGACGATGAAGACGCCCTGACGGCAGCGATCATTCGCCTCGCAACGCAGTTTGGCCGCTATGGCTATAAGCGGATCACAACTTTACTGAAAGCGGAAGGCTGGCATGTGAACCATAAGCGTGTGTTCCGCATCTGGCGGCGCGAGGGCCCGAAAGAATGAAATGCCATTAACGAGTGTGCCCCAACTAAAACCTTTGGGTACCCTATGGGAGCAGCCACAAACGTTCAATAACTTCCATTAATCAATGAGATAGCTATTTCCGAACGAAATGGAATTGGGAGGCTGGGGTAGCTGATGCAGGGTATGTCTCTGTCATCCGGGGCGGCGAAGGGCCGGCCAGGCGAGCCATCCAGCTAACGCCAAAAAAGCGGCAAGCGGCGGCGCATATGTATGGAGCGCCGTGATGGGACGTGGCGTCGGGGCGCTGGCTTCGGCTTTCAACGATCGATCCTGCTGTTCCATAACCAAGCCCGAAAGCTCGCCGGACCGATCAGACGCGATAGCAGCATTGGCAATTTGGCGGTCCTCGAAGGCGCGCCAATCGTTCTTCGCAGCAAAGTTTTCAAGCTCTGCAGCAGCAACCGCAATTGGTTTCTGCAAAGCATCTTCAAGCTGCCGCTGTGCATTTTCAATCAGCGCCTCCGGCAGGCCAGCCAGTTGCGCCTCAGTCAAAATATAGTCCATCAGGCGGCCATTGCCGCAGACCGTCGCCGAGCAGTCAATGCCGTGCTGCTGGGCACTTGTAAGATAGGTTTCAAGCAGCGCGGTCCTCGTTTCGGCTTCAGCCTGCCAATAGCCCTTGCGGATGGTCTCCAGCATGCGTGCCGCCATATTCTGCTTCGCAAAGGGTGACTGGCTCTCAAAAAAGCCCTGCATGTCCAGGCCATGCTTGTCCGCGATATAGACGTCAAACGTCTCTTGCCACATGCGGTCATCAACGCTTTGCGTATGCACCGCATCCCAGCCCCATAGATATTCTACAAAAGCGCCCATCGCGCGTGCGCCAGCATAGCCTTCCGCTTGCATGCCTTTGATCCACTTTGGATTGGTATAACGGGTGCGAAATTCTTTGCCGATGTAGCGGTCAAGGCTCACCATTTGCGGGCGTCCCGGCGCACTGGTATCAGCGATCACCATGTCGGGCGCAGCTCCATCAATACTGCTTATGGCAGAAGAAAGCCCGCCCATATACATGTACATATCGTCATTATCGAGCGCACCATAGAGCGTGGTGGAACTGGAATGGACGACGGTCTCAACCCCGCTCAGCGCCAGGCGAAACACCTCGGGCATCGCTTCGCCCCAGGAGCCGTTGCCGTACCCATGGCCCATCTTGTTGATGTAATCATTTGCAAAACCGTCAGTGGTGTCCCAGGAGCCACTGGCTTCGACGATGCGCGACGTATTAAGGTTGTAGCGCCCGGGCGGTTCATCAAAAATGCGGATCCCAGCCAGACGGCTCGCTTCGTCAGGCGCGCGCCCCATAGCAATCAAAGTAGAGCGGGTTTTAAGATAATGCTGGCGTACCAGATTATCGGCTTCATCAAGTGCTTTTACACGCTGCACTGCCGTATCCATGAGCTGCGTAAGGTTTGAAAACAAGCCCTCAGAGGCCGACGCAATCACGATGTCGATGCGTGGCCGCCCAAGCTCTGCTCGGTCAATAATCTCAACGTCCACGACTTTGCCGCGCGCGTCCCAGACCGGCTTGGTTCCAAGCAAATGAAAAATCTGCGATTCCAGCACACCTTCGTGGCGAATGGTCTCATTGCCCCAAATGACGAAGGAGACTTTCTCTGGATATTTGCCATGCTCTGCCAAGTGATCGGCAAGCATTTTATCGGCCATTTCAATACCGAGCGCATAGGCTGCTTGCTTGGGCACTTTATTGGGGTCAATGCCGATGAAGTTTTTGCCGGTGGGATAGGCATCTGGATTGCGCACTGGTTCGCCGCCAATGCCGGTTGGGATGAAACGTCCGTTTAACGTTTCCATCAGCCGGCTCAACTCTTGCGGCGCGCTACGCTTGATGCGACTTGCCATGTCCTTTGCCAATATCTCCCGCTCGCCAGGCAGCAACGACCGGTCAGCGCTGACGACAGCGTCAACCGTGCTTAAAATGCCGTCAAAGTCCGGCGTCCGCCCAAAGCCATGCATTCCGTATGGAATCAGCTGGTTCTTAATTTCAGCAAGATAGTCTTCTACCTCATGCATCGTTGCATGGGAGATCGGCTTGCTGGGGTCGAGCCCCATGTCCTTCAAGATACCCATGTCGCGCAGCTTATCTTCGAGCCGCTTTTGATATGCAGCATGCAATTCCGGGTTTTTGGCCTCATTGTGGTGATGGTCGTTGACCAGTTCACTTAGTTCCGCCAGATCCTCCGTGAGCGCACCTTTCACAAAGGGCGGCACCATATGATCAACAATTGTCGCAGCGCCCCGGCGCCGCGCCACAAGGCCCTCACCCACCACATCAACGTTATAAATATAAGCATGCGGTAAATCGCCAATGAGCGCGTCGGGCGCGTCTTCATCATTCAGGCCAGTGGCTTTTCCATCCAGCCATTCCAGCGTACCGTGCGTGCCGATATGCACCACCGCATCAGCATCAAAATCGTGCTTTATCCAATGATAAGCGGCGAAATATTGATGCGGTGGCGACAGGTCCTTTGCGTGATACAGCTGCTCTAAATCCTCGCCCCACCCACGCGCCGGCTGCGGCATCACCACGATATTGCCATAGCGCAGGTGCGGAATGACGAAAGACTGCCGTTGGCCGCTATTAAGCATCATCAAGCGCTGCTCGCCCGGCTTGCCCCAGTCTGCTAAAATTTTACTCTGCAGCGTCGGCGCATATGTGGCGAGCCACGTCTTGTAGTCATCAACTCCAACCAGCGCAGCATTGCCGGCGTCCACCATCGTTTCAAGCTCACCAGGGGCATCAGCAATAATATTGCGCGCTTTCGTCGTCATCTCCGCTATGAGTTGGTCTTGCGAAGGGACGTTGGGGCCAACATCATAACCTTGCTGCGCAAATCGCTCTAAAACGCGCGCGAGACTATCAGCAACATTCAAATAGCTTGCTCCGATATTCGCCTGTCCCGCCGGATAGTTATAATAGATGAGCGCCAGGCGCTTCTCAGCATTGGGCCTACTGCGCAAACCGGCAAGACGGATCGCGCGCGATACAGCCTTTTCAACTTGCTCAACGACAGGCCGCGTGACCACGGACGTCAGGCCGCTTCGTGCGACCTTCTCCTTCGTCCCAACCACAGTTGGTGCGGTTGTCCCGGCAAGTTCTGGAAGGCCTAGATTAAACGTGGCCTCAAATGTCGATAGGCCCTGTTCTGATGCACGCCACTCTGCTTCAGAGCGGCCATAAAGGCTAATGAGAGAAACTATTGGGATATCTACAGTATCCAGTATGCCCGCAGCCTTGCCGTCAGAGAAATGCATGTTGCCCGCCAACGCAACATCGGCGCGCGGCGAGCCATCGCTATTGCGCAGCAGCGCTTCAAAAGCCACAGCGCCAGGGTAACCAAAGGCCGGGATGGCTTGCCCGCCCTGCCGCTCAATCTCAGCAACAACCGCATCCAACAGCGCTGTGTCGCCGTTATAATAGTCGGCCTTGTAAAATCCGACGGCAACACGCGGGCCGCTTGTCTTTTTCCCATGCGCTTCACGCCAAGCGTCAAAAGCCTGCCATGTGGCAAACACTTGGCCATCGGGGCCTTCAGGGTAATAAAATCCAAAATCCAGCGACAGCTTCGGTTCTGGCAATTTAAAATCCGTCAGGCCCGTCGTGTTGAGCGCAAACTTCAGCAGCGCCAGACGGTTTTGCGCGCCGCTGTGGGTCCAATAGGCTTGTGCGCGTTTATCCAGCAGCGCGCCTTGGTCTGCAAAAACTGACGGGTCGCTCAAACCTTGCCCGATCGCGATTGCGGATGGAATTTGCTGCAAGAGATCAACGCCGTGCTGCGCATTGTATTGCGCCAACAGCTGCTCGTTCATCATATCAAAAATGAGGACATCGCTCGCCAGCATCGCTTGGGGTGTAAGCGTTTCAAAACTGGATTCGCTGAGTAACACCAGGTCGACATGGCTATCTAGTTCCGGGTACTGTTCCAGGAGGGTTTCCAGCGCTTTAATCGTGCCAGGAATATTCCCATCAGAATAAAGATAGGCCACCCGAACCCCATCATGGGAATTCGCATGGAAACTGAAAAATAAACCACAGAGTATTGATATTATTGAAATTAACGACTTCATGGCTGCAGGTTTTCCTGCGGCGATGCATCACTGTCCGGAACATAAATGATTTCGCCATTTGCAAGCCGATAGGCAGTGCCGAGCCGCTCCCCGTCACCGCTACCAGTCTCGCCCGTGACTTTGTAAGCGGTGATCTTTGTGCCTTGTTTGACAATGATTTCCTGCTGTCCGTCAGCAGTGGTTTTGACCATCGTCATTCGCGTGTCCGGGTTGATTAAGTCATCAAAATTATACACCGAAAATAGTGACACCATCAGTCCGACGATGAATACGATGGAAACATCAAATAGATTGGCAACGCCCGACAATGGGTCTTCCTGCACTTCAGTGGCGGGTGGCAATTTTAAAAAGCGGCTCATTGCGCGTGCTCTTCATCTTCTGAAGCGAGCGCTTCTGCAAGGTAGCGCATATTGCGAACAGCTTCCCCAGTCCAGCGCTGGTACACAAAGGCTAAGCAATAACACACGGTTCCCACCGCAAGCCCAATAATCGTTGTGGTGAACGCTACCACCATCTGACCTGCCATGCCTTGCAAATCTCCGCTTGCCATCGCAGCCAGCGAGCTGCCCATGGGGATCAGTGTTCCGATGAGCCCAAGGCTTGGACCAATTTTCACAAGCGCTTGCAAACGTTCAAGCGGTCGGCGCAGCTGCGCATCTTCATCCAGCACCAGTTTTTCCAGCGACCCGGCGGTAAACCCTGTCCCTTCGTGCAGCTGCTTTGCTCCAGACAGGAAAGTGCGAAGATGTGCTGGTAGTGCCCTTTGCCGGTCAGCACTCGTGTTTAATACTGAGCCAGCCGCTAGCCACGCGCCCAATTCAAATTGCGCAGCCGTGCGCCGCCGCAAGAAAGCCGCCAGTATTTGCCCAGCGAAGAAAACAGTAAAGCCCACGCAAATCCAAAGCGCTGCAATGATTGGCAGCCGCAGGACCTGGCCAAGTGCAAAAAGGCCTGCCTCCAAGACCGCCAAAATGGTCATCGCTTGCTCCGCAGCGATGTCACAGCACCAACAGCAAATAAAACAAGTGCACAGATCAAGACCCAGCTCGGCATTGCCGCGTTTTCATGCGTCATAACGGGCGCTTGGCGCAGCGCGATCGCGACGTTCCAGCCACCAATCACTGCCGGTGCACTTGCCAGCACAGCGGCACATATTGAGCATATTAAGAATGCAGTTTGGAACGCCCTCCGGCCCGGCAGGAGCAAACGGCCTGATCGTTGCGTGAGCAGCATTGCCGTCGGTGCAAATCCAGACATACACCCGGTTGTGATAGCATCGATCTGCATCGCTTTGCCAAACAAGGCGCTAAGGCTAGAAAAAGTAATACCCAAAGCCACAAAACCCGATGGCGGTGGCGCTTTAATTGCAAGCGCCGTGGTGCCCAAAGCAGATAGAACAGCGGCGGTTTGTAGCGACAGCTGCAGCGGTGCAATCGCAGCGGCACTGAGCGCAATCAGCAGTGCAATCAGCGTTATGCAACACGCCGGCCAGGTGCGCAGACCGCACGCTCCAAAGCACAAACCGCTGGAACAGATGAGTAAAAATAACAGGAACGCTGAAAGCGTCGGAAAGGCCATCATAATCAATTTAATGCCCGTAAACTCGGTGATGCGCGCGCGCAATAGCGCATGATACTGGCGCTCCTAAACGCCGGAGCACCGGCGTATCGCTAGTTACAAGCAAGACTTTCTCCGCGCGCGCTGCATATTAGCCAAGCCGCTAGGCTGCACATTTGCCGTATCAGATACAAGAACAGAATGAAGCGCCATTTCGTTTTATCGAAGCCCATGTTGGGCAATCCTCGGCATTCAACCGGTCACCATCTTAAGGCACGTCCAACGAGACCATCAAAGGCCTGAAAACACGTCCTCTAAGCGGGCATCGTACACACGTGAAACACTACAATCCACGCGCATTTAGCTGGGCATCCAGGCGCGGGAAGACGCGCCGAGCATTGCCTTCAAAAATGGCATGACGCTCCGCCTCACTTAGTTCAAGCGCGTCGATATAGCGCTTGGTGTCGTCAAAATAAAACCCAGTTTGCGGATCAATACCGCGCACGGCGCCAACCATTTCGCTGCCAAACAAGATGTTTTTGGTATCGATCACGTCGGCCAAAAGTGTGATGCCCGCCTGATGATAGACGCAGGTGTCAAAAAACACATTGCGCATCAGGTGTTCAGCTAGGTCTGGCTGCTTGAGCATGTCTGCGAGGCCGCGATACCGGCCCCAATGATACGGCACTGCGCCGCCACCATGTGGAATGATGAACTTCAGCGTGGGAAAGTCTCGAAACAAATCGCCTTGAATGAGCTGCATAAACGCTGCGGTATCTGCAGCAATGTAATAGGCCCCAGTGGCATGCAGCGATGGGTTGCAACTGCCCGACACATGGATCATGGCCGGCATATTAAGCGCCGTCATCTGCTCATAAAACGGATACCAAAACCGGTCGGTCAATGGTGGGTGTTCAAACTTGCCACCGCCCGGATCGGGGTTGAGGTTGCAGCCGACAAACCCCATGTCAGCACAGCGCCCAAGCTCTGCAATAGACGATGTCATGTCCGCTTCCGGCGACTGCGGCAGCATACAGACAGGCACAAAGGTCTCCGGATAAAGCTGGGCCACACGAGCGATAAGATTATTGCATGCTTCAGCCCAGGGCACGGCGACGCTTTGATCACCCACATGCGGCGCCATGGCCGATGCACGGGGACTAAACAGGGTCATGTCAGCGCCGCGCTCTTTTAACAGCCGTAGTTGATTTGCCTCGATTGTCTCACGAATGTCGTCATCAGGTATCGTGGGATATGGCGGCGGCGCTTTACCGGCAGCAAATGCGTCTTTCTGTTGCTGTCGCCAAGCATCATGTGCCTTTGGCAAAACGGTGTAGTGACCGTGGCAATCAATAATAAGTGTCATGGACCTGCGCTTAAAACAGCGCGCGCGCAGCGTCTAATTAAAAGCTGCGACAGTCCATAAGCTAGGGTTAAGTCAGAGCCTTTTGGAGGTGTTCTGCAATATGGTCAAGAACGCCGTCTGCATGGCAGTTGGTCGCCAATCGACACGGGTCGTCATGCCGATCTCACGCCGGTTCGCCTGCGGCAAGTCCGCGATCTTAACCAGTGAGCCGATGTCCAATTCCGCCGCCACTTGGACGGGAGATAACACCGTCAAAAAATCGGTTTCCATGAGGATTTGCCGGATTGTCATCACCGAGCCACAGTTGATCGGCACATGCGGCACTGAAATTCCTGCATCGGAGAAAACCTGGGCCCACTGATCGCGCAGCGGCGTCCCAATCGGCGGCATAATCCACGAAAACTGAGCGAGCGCCTTCATATCGACATTGACCGCCAGAGCGGGATGATCTTTGCGGCCTAGGATAATCGGTTGATCGGCAAACAGTGATGACTGCTTCACATCCGGCCCTGGCAATGTCGGACGCATCGCCCCAATCATCACATCAATTTCACCGTCACGCAAAGGTTCAATCATTTCACCAAACGAGCCTTCAATAATGCGAATATTGGCCCCAGGCACGTGCGCATGAAAAGCCGTTATCACCGCTGGTAGAATGCGCGCCCTTGCCAGCGGCATTGCACCAATATTTATTTTGCCAGTCTCATGACCAAGCAGCGCATCCACCTCGCTCAGCGCTGCTTCAAGCTCACCACAGGCCAGCCTGAAGCGGCGCACGGTACGCTTGCCCTGCGTCGTGAGCGAAACGCCTTTGCCGCGGCGCTCCAAAAGTGGGCGCTTTAAAACAACAGACAGATCGCGCACGGCCCTGTGCAAGCTCGGCTGGGCGAGCCCGCTGACCACGGAGGCGCCCGCATAACCTCCCGCAGCAGCAACACCCACAAACGCCTGCAGCTGGGTCATCGTTACTTGGCTGGAGGCGATGTGCCGCAAAGCCGCATCAATCCTGGGCAGAAGCAAACGCGCGGCAGGTGTGGGCGTCATCCCGGTGCAGTGGCGCTCAAACAACCGAACGCCGAGGCTGGCTTCAAGTTTCGACAAGCCCTGGGTAATAGCTGGCTGGCTAATATGAATGGCTTTCGCAGCCGCGCATATACTGCCCAAATCTCCAATCGCGTGGGCCGCGCGAAGATGCCGTAAGTTGAAGTCTGAAACTTTCATGAACCTAAGAGTTAGCATTTTCTTATAAATAAAAACCAGCATCTGATTCCTGCCAGGGAAATGCGCCATCTGCGCAGACCGGTTTGCGCTTCGTTTTGCATTTGGTTTTCACAGGGAAAAAATGCCTCTCTGCACCAATGCCCAGGCACTTGGCGCTTGATCTTTGAGGCCGCATAGGACCTAAGAAACACATTTTTGCAGACGTGCTGCGCGTGCCTGAATATCGCCTGCGTCTGGGTGTCGACATAGACAAACCATATAACCAAACGGAGCCCTTATGCCGCCGACCTTCCCGCTTGATGACGCCGCACTGGCCACATTGGTTGAACAAACTCTATCTGAGGACGTGGGTTCCGGGGACATTACCGCTGAAAGCTGCGTCCCTGAAACAGCTAAGCTGGTCGCCAGCATAAATGCCCGCGAAGCTGGCGTGCTGTGCGGCGCTCAGGTCGTGTGCGCTATTTTTGCTGCACTTGATGATGCTATCAACATCGCATTTGATTTAGCAGACGGAGATGTTTTTTCGGCCAATGCGCGCCTTGCAGTTGTCCGCGGGCCGGCGCGCGCGGTGCTGACGGGAGAGCGCAGCGCTTTAAACACCCTACAAGTGTTCTGCGGCATCGCCGCACAGGCAAAGCGCTATGCTGCGGCGCTTGAAGGCACGCATGCAGAATTGCTCGATACCCGCAAGACTATTCCAGGGTTTAGGCTGTTAACAAAATACGCAGCCATCTGCGGCGGCGCTGTAAATCACCGGATTGGTTTGTTTGATGCCATCCTGATTAAAGACAATCACATTGCCGTTGCAGGCAGCATTGAAGCGGCCATCGCCGCGTGCAAGCAAAGCGGCCATGCTAAAATACAAGTTGAATGCGATACGCTTGAACAAGCCGCTGCTGCGGTATCGGCAGGCGCAACGTCGTTGTTGCTCGATAACATGACCACCGACATGCTGCGTCAAGCCAC
>JBCCLR010000111.1:0-12004 GCA_039026755.1 Pseudomonadota bacterium
ACGAGGCTTCAGCTTTGACGCCAAGCAAGCCGCATGCGGCATCGAAATAGCGCCCGGCGGACGATGTCTCTGGGCAATTGACGCGGCGTTCTAGCATCGCAGCAATCACACTTGCACCATCTTGCTTGACAAAGCGCTGTGCAATGTCATCACCTCGGTCAAGCGCCGACAATGCCGCTGCCGCCATACGCCAAGGCGCGCGGGCCGCAACATCCCCGCCGGGTTGAGCAAGTGGGCTTAAATGGCCGAGGCGATGGTAAGAAGCACCATCAACGCGTAAAAGTTCGCCGCCCCAACTTGATGCGCCATCATCGCCCAAGCCAAAGCCATCAAGCGCCAGGCCAAGACAGGGGCCATCGATATGGTGTTCAGCCATCACCGAGGCCATATGGGCGTGGTGATGCTGCACCTTAATGCAGGCGAGCCCGCTGGCCTCAGCATAGCGTGTGGAGAGAAAGTCTGGATGCATATCGCAAGCGACGACCTCAGGCGTCACATCCAAGAGCGATTTTAAATGTGTGATGGTCTCTTCGAAAAACTCAAACACACTTAAGTCTTCTAAATCCCCAATATGCTGCGAAACAAAGGCCTCATCCCCGCGCGTTAAACACACGGTATTTTTCAAATGCCCGCCGACCGCCAAAATGGGCGGTATTTCACGGGCGAGCTTGATCGGTGTTGGTGCATAGCCCCTGGCGCGGCGCAGATAGGCCGGCGCGCCATGAATGACGCGCACCACACTGTCATCGCAGCGCACCACGATATCGCGGTTGTGCGTCACAATGAGATCCGCAATTTGAGCACATTTTTCCTGAGCCTCTGCGTTATCGGTAATGAGAGGCTGACCGCTCACATTTGCACTGGTCATCACCAGTGCGTGCGGCGCTTGCGGGCCAAGAAACAGCAGATGATGCAGCGGTGTATAAGGCAGCATCACACCGATGGTCGGCAGGCCTTCACTCACCGAGGGGGCAATATCGCTGGACTGGGCCTGACAGATGACAATCGGGCACTCCGGCCCACTGAGTAGGCCGATCTCGACATCACAAAGCTCTGCAACGCACTGCACTGAGGTCAGGTTGGCCATCATAACCGCAAAGGGTTTTGCATCCCGGCCCTTGCGCGCACGCAGCCGGCGCACAGCCATGTCGTTTGTGGCATCGACGACAAAATGAAAGCCGCCGAGGCCCTTCAGCGCGACGATCTGGCCCGCTGTAAGTGCGGCTTGAATGTCTTCAATATCGTGGCTTAGCTGCGGGCCGCACTCCGGGCATGCATTGGGCTGGGCATGAAAACGCCGATTTGCCGGGTCATCATACTCCGCTTGGCACGTCGCACACATAGGAAAGTCCGCCATGGACGTCTGCGCGCGATCATAGGGCAGCGCCTGAGTGATCGTATAGCGCGGACCGCAATTGGTGCAGTTAGTAAATGCATATCCATAGCGGGGATTAGTCGGGTCAGTGATTTCAGCAACACAGTCTGGGCAGGTT
Source organism: Pseudomonadota bacterium (assembly GCA_039026755.1). Taxonomy (GTDB): domain Bacteria; phylum Pseudomonadota; class Alphaproteobacteria; order Sphingomonadales; family CAKZYD01; genus CAKZYD01. The sequence continues at coordinate 1,494 of JBCCLR010000111.1, forward strand.
GCAACATCTGCCGGGATACAGGTGTGTACGCTGCCGCGCTGGTCACTTTTGCGCAGCACAAAGTCTGTCGACCCTTGCACCGTGCGCGCTTCCACCTCAACGGCATCAATCCGTGCAAGCGGCGGTGCGTTGTAGGTCAGCCGGTCCACAAACTGGTCTACCGCGCTGCCTTCCAGCTCGAGCTCAACGCCATTTGCGCCGTTGCGCGCCCAGCCTGCTAGGCCAAGTTCTTTTGCTGTGTTCCAAACAAATGGCCGAAAGCCAACACCTTGCACGGCGCCGCGCACAATCATGTGCACACGCTGAACCTGCAGGCGTTGGGGCTGGCTTGCCATGTGGAGGCGCTATTCCGCTGCGATTTGAAACTGCTGCGTGAGGCCGGTGAGCCACGTCAGCCAAGGTTTTATGCCTGGGCCACCTGTAGCAGAGGTCGATACAACGTCTAAACGCGGCTGCACTTTGCGGGCGTTCTCAACCAGAAGGTCGACATCAAATTGAATATGCGGCAGCAAATCCGTTTTGGTGATGATCATGGCATCGGCGGCGGCAAACATTTGCGGGTATTTCAGCGGCTTGTCTTCCCCTTCGGTGACGGACGCAAGGACCACGCGGCGCGTTTCGCCCAAGTCAAACGCGGCGGGACAGACCAAATTTCCGACATTTTCAATAAACAGCAGCGTGCCTGGCTGCATCTCCAAATGCGCTGCCGCATGGCCCACCATATCGGCATCTAAGTGACAGCCCTTGCCGGTGTTCACCTGAATAGCAGCGGTCCCGGTCTCGCGAATGCGCGCTGCATCATTAGAGGTTTGTTGATCCCCCTCAATCACCGCTACGGGCCGACTTTTGAGCGCTTTGAGCGTTTCTACCAGCAGCGTCGTCTTGCCAGAGCCTGGGCTCGACATCATGTTGAGTGCGATGATGCCCTGCTCTTGAAAGCGCCGCCGGTTGGCAGCCGCAAGCGCGTCATTTTTCGACAAGATGTCCTGTTCGATTTCAATCAGGCGGGTTTGGCTTTGACCGGCCACATGCACACCCGCAGCGCCTGCGCCATAGTCTATCGCACCGTCGCTGTGATGGTGGTGGTCATGCTGATGGCCATGGTCATGATGATGGTCTTTTCGCTGGTCGTGCCCTTCAATTGTTGCCCCGTCACCAGCGCATCCACAAACTGTACACATGTTAAACAACCTCCAATGATTTAAGTTTCATTTCTTCCCCACCCGTGACGATGAGCTGGTGCGAACCGCAGTTTGGGCAGCCATCGCCGCGCCGCTCGATCTTGACATCTTGATCACAAGAAAAGCAGTGCGCTTGGCCTGGAGGGGATAAAATTTCCAGCGTCGCACCGTCCATCAACGTCCCTTTGGTAGCGGCGCAAAAGCTGAATTCCATGGCATGCGGATCAACATGGCTGAGCGTGCCAATTTCTAAAACGACACGTTTTACATGGCGAAAATTCTGCGCCAATGCTTGTTCTTGCACGGCGGTGACCATGCCTTCGGCCAGCGACATCTCATGCATGGGCGCCTCCTGCGACATGAATGCTGCACGGCGCACACGGATCATAAGCAGCAACCAGCCACTTGGCGTCGTGCTCAGGCTGTTTGGATGTGGCAAGAAGCTGGTTTGCCGCTTTCACAATTGGCCCGCGCGGCGCAAAATTCCAATCGGTCGGCGCGGCAATGGACCAATGCGTGACGACCCCGTCCGAAATACTCAATGCGTGGCGCAGCCGCCCGCGCGCTGTCATCGATATGCCCAGCCCGCTGCCGTCTTGCAAACGGCTGTCTTGCGCCGGTGCCTCATTCGCGACGTGTTGCGATGCTTCTAAAAGCATCTCTAATAGCCATTGAGCGTGCGCACATTGCGCTTGAAACCACGGTGCGAGCCCAACTGGCCGGCGCGGTGGTGCGTGCAGTGCCCGCGGTGTTTCTTCAAAGCCCGCAAGGTTTGGCTCTACAGACGCATCAAACAACGCATCCTCGAGGGGGCGACTGACACTCGCGCTGCAATCAATCCCGCTGCTTGCAGCAAGCACCTGATCGGCGAGCGGTCTCATATCGCGCAAAGTGCTTGACAATACTGCGATAGCCGCATCAAGCGCTTGCCGCTGCACCACGACTTCAGCGCCGCCGGGATGCGCCCATGGGGCTTGATAAAGCGCTGCCTCTATGTGCTGACTGGCTTGATGCGCATCACGCACAGCCGCAGGAAGACCATCGTGCCCGAGCAACGCCGGCCAGTGCAATGCGGCGCGCCAAATGGCGCTGACCAAAGCTTCTGAAAGAATGAGACAGTCCCGCACCGCACGCTGATTTTTGGACAGCTCGATTGCGCTCGCCTGCTCGATAGCATTAAGGCTTGCCGCGACATGGGCGCGGGGGCACAGCGGAAACATGAGGCCTGCAAGGCGCAGAATGTCGCTTGTCGATCGCCCGATGCCCAGCTGCGCAATGTCGCCGGGCCCGCGCCGCACAACCGTGGAGCTTTCTGGCTTTAAGCAAAGCTCATATGTGCGCGCGCTTTGCATCATACCGATGGCGCACTTTGCGTGCTGCGACCGGCAAAAATCGACCGGCGCGTCTGCTTCTTTCTAGCTTTTTCTATGGCTTCCTCATCGACGTCAAACAACCCGTCTATTGCAGCTTGGGCTGCCTGGCGGGCCGTTTCCATGGCATCAAACTCATCCATGGGGGAAAACAGCGAGCAGGTTTCAACAAGCCCGACACCGTCCATCTGCCCCATCACAAAACTATAGGTGCCAAAGGGAAAAGCATGGCTGCGCTTGGAGCCCAATTGTGCCGATGGTAAATCCCCAGGGAGAATGGCGATATTCATACACCAGGGCGTGACGATAACACCAACGATGTCATCGCCGTGGGTGCGAAAGCCGACAGCCTCTATAGCCAGTGCGCCATTGTGAATGGGCAGGCCCACCATGTCTTTTTCCGCTTTTTCATAGGCGGCAGCTAACGCGGCGACACGGTCTTCTGGCGTTGCAGGAGATGCCGCCGCTTCCTCGGTGGTCATAGACTTCACCATAAATTTCGACTGCGGCGCCGCGCATTGCGGACAGCACCAATGCTCAGGCAAGTTGCGAAAGCTTGTACCCGGGAAGATATCTTGCGCATCGTCACCGCGGCTGGGGTCAAACTCCCACCAGCACACGCCGCATTCCAGCACAGTGTCAGGTCCAATGTCGCCGTTGACGGAGCTTTCAAAATTGACGGCCATTAGACATAGGCCCCGCGAATTTCTGCAAGCCGCTGCGCGCTATCTTCAAAGTCTTCTTTTGAAGCGAGCACTGCGCTCGGCACATCGCCAACTTCAAGTGTGTCGAGGATGACCGAACCTAGGCCATTGAGATATTGCACCGCCCAAACATTGCGCAGCGCTGTCATAATCACCCGCGCCGTGCCATAGCCGCCGGAGGTGATGCGCACACCCACTTCCCCCAACACATTGGTGAGGAAGCTGGTGTCGGCCTCGGTCATGGGAAACAGCGTGAAGTTCACCACATGCGTTGGCACATCCGGACGCCACGTGACGGCTTTCTCGCGCACTTCTGACAGCACGCCCATCACATTCATTGCCCCGCGCGGCGCGCTCAGCATAGCGAGCGCTAAATCCCCGCGCGGGCGCATGATGGCCGCATCGCGCAATGCATGCGGTGCATCGGCAACTTCAACCCACTCACTTTGCACCACACCGTTGGTATCAGCAGCGCGGCCAATCCAAACGCCCGGCAAAACGGTTTCAGAAATCTGGACTTCGCCTTCGTCATCCGCACCTGCAGAGACAACGACTGAAACCTCACCGCTGCCCAATGCGTCATACAAAACCGCGCGCTCGTCTTCGCTCAGGAAGTTAAGGCGGCGCTTCCATGCTTTGCCTTGGCTTGCAGCAGCAAGCAGGCGCGCGTGGATGGTATCAAGCATTTCAATGACGGCTGGGCTGGCGTCGTCGAGCTTCTTTATCTCTCCCGGCAAGCCCATAGAGTTGCCAGAGGGCAGACCAAGCAGGTTGGCCAGCGGGTCATCGCCGGGAATATCAACGCTGTCTTCCCCTTCAAAGGGAGACAACACGCCTTGTGGGCCTTCTTCATCCCATAACATCGGATTTTTACGCATATTCTATGTTCCCCTAAACGCTATGACTAAGCCGCTTCCGCCTGTGATAAAATTTGCGGAATTTTCTCTGCATAAACGGACCAATCCTGAATTTTCGAAATTGTCTCAATGTGGGTATCACCTGCGAAAAAGGCGACGCTTGGCAGGACCGCAACGTGCGCCTGCTTCATCAAAGCACGCTCATCACTGCGCGCGATAATACCGACCCGCAAACTGCCAGCGTGCATACGGACGAGTTCACGCATCACCACAGCAACATCGGCGGTTTCGAGTTTCTTTTCGGGGTCGCCGGTAAAAAACAGCGCAGTCACTTGTCCAGCGTCGCGTGCAAGATAGGCCTTAAGGCCATCAGCGGTGACAGGGGTAAAACCCGGCTCTTGGCTTAAATTATCAAGCAACGCTTGGCTCATTCAGGGTCTCCTTGGGTTTTTGAATGTGTCGAGGGCTTTAAATGCGGCGGCAATTGCGGCTCACGATCCACCAGATCGGCAATGAGATGCTCGAAGCTTTCGCCACTGGCGGCGCGGCTTACTGCTTCTAAGGCATCGGCGATGTGTTTGGCTTCTTGGCGCTCAAGAACGCGGACGGCAGAGCCTAAATAGACCAGCACATCTTGGCCTTCTTCAACATCGCCGATTAATGCCAGGCTGACTTCTTCGATGCGGTCGCCGTGCTGGCACAACGCCACATGCTCCTTCGCGGAGATCACTTGCATGGGGACACCAAGACACATGCCCTCAGGTCCCCGCCGCGGGTTTAAGCTGGGCAATCACCCGATCATCGCCATAGCGATAGGCCGCCTCAGCGCTAGGACGGCCAGCTTCATAGGTGGTTCTGGTAATGCCCTGCGGCATGATATCAGCCACACCATTGACCGTTTCGTTGGGTGGAAACCCCCAACGTGTCAATTCTTCAACCGCTGAGGCGATCGCTTCAGGAATACACGCCGCCGCCTGCGGCGTTAACCCCCCTCCATAGTCTTCCATATCAACCGGCTGAAAGCCGATCAGCGTGATGTCGTCAGCAGGGCCACCGGCCATGAGCTCTGCCAGAGCAATGATTTCCATCATCGATGTTTGGTGCAGCGAGACCTTTTTGGCAGACACGAAGCGCGGCACATCATCGCCGCGCACCACCGTTAAAGAACCAGGCGCAAGGTCAGCATCGACGGCATCAAAGATGAGAATGCGGCGCGCTTCAGCCATATCATTGAGCAGCGCAAGGCCCTGCGTGCCGCCGTCCATGACGGTGACGCCGTCAGGTACTTCGTATTGCGTGGCAAAAGCTTCAGCGCAGCGCACGCCAAACCCCTCATCTGCCCATAAAACGTTGCCGACGCCAAGCACCAAGACGTCTGTTCCAGTGCGGCTCATTCGCGGTCATCCTTGAAATAACGCCAACCGGAAATCATTGTCGAAATCAGGCTTTGGCGGCTCATGATATCTTCGCGGATCGCCACATAGATGTGCACCATTGTGAACAACACGATGAGCCACATCACCAAGTGATGGTATGTGTGCACTGCAAAGCTGTTGTGACCGAACAGGCCAAACACCCAGCCGAACGCGCTGAACCACCAGGTGTCGGTGCCCTGCCCTTCAGCATAGAGCGCAAAGCCGGTTAGGATTTGTAGGACCAGCGGCACCACCAGCAGGGTAAACATGGCAAGCTGCGCCAGTGGGTTGTGCCCAACATATTTCTTCGGCGTTTTCGCCGCAAAGCTATACCAGCGGATTTCATGCCACACCTCGCGCCACCATTTTTTGCTCCATACAGGCAGCAAGAAGATTTGCCGGGCGTGATGATTGCCCATGAAGGCCCAATAAATACGGCCCAAAAAGGCAATCGCCATGATTTCACCAGCGATGAAATGCGCCATGCGAATGTTACCGAAGAGGAAATGATCGGAGGCCTCACCCGGCATGCTCGGCAGCGGCGACCCGATCAAATAGCCGGTGACGCACAGCACGATAATGCACAGCGCATTTGCCCAGTGCCACAGCCGCACCGGCGCCTCATACACATACACTTTCTCCGCAGGCGTCGTCGCTTCCGTCGCCTCTGAAACCAGCGTATCTAAAAAGCTCTTCTTCTGCGGCGGCGGTTGGCGCAGGCCAGGATCATTGGCCGGGCGCCGTTGATCAGGCTGGCGTTTAGGGCTCTCGCTTGGCGATGCGGGGATTGTAGCCATTGTCTAAATCCCTTCTATCGCACTTTAACGTCGGCAAGCTCTTCCCCATCCTTACTCATCACATGCGTTGAGCAGGCCAGGCAGGGGTCAAAGCTGTGCAATGTCCGGAGGATCTCCAGCGGCTGCTCAGGGTTGGCCATCGGCGTATCCATGAGCGAGGCTTCAAACGCGCCGATATTGCCTTCTAAATCGCGCGGACCTGCATTCCAGGTGGTCGGCACAACACACTGATAGTTCTCGATTTTACCATCAGCAATGCGGATCCAATGACCCAATGCGCCGCGCGGCGCTTCAGTAAAGCCAACACCCTTGGCTTCCTTCGGCCAGCTTTCTGGATCCCACTTTTCAATATTTGCGGTCGCCGTATCACCATTTTTAATATTGGTGAGCAGCTTGTTATAGAAATACAGCATGCGGTCCGCTGCCCACTGCGACTCAAGCGCCCGCGCAGCCGTACGGCCCAGGGTGGAAAACAACGCTTCAACCGGTAGATCGAGATGCCGCAAGGCTGCTTCCGTCGGCTCTTTAAACTCCGGTATGCCTTTGGCGTAGCCGACAATGTAGCGCGACAGCGGGCCAACCTCCATCGCATGACCGTTCCAACGCGGGCTCTTAATCCAAGAATATTTCGCGTTCTCATCAAGCGCTTCAATCCGCGTCTTGGTGCCCTTCGCATTTGGCCCAAGCTCAAATTTTGGATCGGTTACACCGTCCCATGGATGTAGCCCCATGCTTTCATCGGCGTATTGATACCATGAGTGGGCAACGAACTCTTGGATTTCATCAGGATTGCGCTCGTCTACGTCATGTACGGTACTTAAGTCACCATTGATGATCGCACCGCGCGGCATCAAAAGGTTTTCAGCACTATAGTCGTTGGCGTTATCTGGAACGTCGCCATAGGCCAGAACAGATGTCGAGGAAAGCCCGCCGCCATAGGTCCAGTCTTTATAGAATGAGCCAATGGCCAAGATGTCGGGAATATAAACCTCTCGAACAAACTCGATGGTCAGATCAATGACCTTCTTAACCAGATTGAGACGCTCAATATTGATGGCGCCAACCGCACCGACATCTTCAATATTGATCGGGCACGGCACGCCGCCGACAAGCCAATTTGGGTGCGGGTTTTTACCGCCAAAGATGGTGTGAACCTTTTTAATTTCCTTTTGGAAATCAAGCGCCTCAAGATAGTGGGCGACAGCCATCAGATTGGCTTCAGGTGGCAGTTTATAGGCCGGATGCCCCCAATACCCATTGCGGAACAAACCAAGCTGGCCGGACTCAACAAACTTCTTCAGTTTATTCTGCAAATCACGGAAATAGCCGGGGCTGGATAGCGGCCAGTTCGAGATCGATTGCGCCAGTTCGGACGTGGCCTTTGGATCAGCCGACAGTGCCGAGACAACATCCACCCAATCGAGCGCATGCAAGTGGTAGAAATGCACCAGGTGATCATGCACCTGCAGCGCAAGCTGCATCATATTGCGGATGGAATTGGCATTTTCGGGGATTTGAATGCCCAGCGCATCTTCTACCGCGCGAATGGATGTAAGTGCGTGCGTTCCCGTGCACACGCCGCAAATCCGCTCGGTAAACGCCCAGGCATCGCGCGGGTCGCGTCCCTTTAAGATGACCTCAAGGCCGCGCCACATGGTGCCGGTGGAAACGGCGTTACGGATAACATTGTCGTCATCCACATTCACTTCGACGCGCAGGTGCCCTTCGATGCGGGTGACAGGATCAACAACGACGCGGCGGCCACTGTCATCCAAGCTAAAACCATTGGGTGTTTCTATTGCCATGTCTTGCGCTCCCCTTACTCAGCCGGCATTGCTGGAATGTCGGCATCTGCGCGGTCACGCGCGCGCTTTAAGGCAGACAGGCCGGCATGGGCCGCAACGGCGGAGCCCACAATACCGGCGGTCGCGAGGCCCAACTTGTCAGCATTGGCCTCGACGCCGAGCGGCGTATTGACTTGTGCCAATCGCTCATAGAATGGCCCTGAGTCCCAAAAGTCCTCTTCTGAACAGCCGATACAGCCATGGCCGGATTGAATGGGGAAGGATAAGCCTTCGTTCCAGCGCACAGTGGAGCAGGCATTATAGGTTGTCGGCCCGCGGCACCCCATTTTGTAAAGGCAATGACCCTTCCGGCTGCCTTCATCGTCCCAGGCTTCAGCAAATTGCCCTGCATCAAAATGCGGCCGACGATAGCATTTGTCATGAATGCGCTGGCCGTAAAACATGTTTGGCCGGCCCAGCCGATCAAGCGGCGGGATGCGATCAAAGGTCAGCATGTAGCTGACAACGCCGGTCATCACTTCGGCAATCGGCGGGCAGCCGGGGACTTTAATAATAGGCTTATCTTTAATCACCTTATGGATGGGTGTGGCAGCCGTTGGATTGGGCTTTGCCGCTTGAACACAGCCATTGGATGCGCAAGACCCCCAGGCGATCACGGCTTTGGCATCAGCAGCCATTTCTTTCAGTTCTTCCACAAATGGGCGGCCACCGACGATGCAGAACATGCCATCTTCATTGAGCGGCGGATTGCCTTCGACAGCGAGGATGTAATTGCCCTTATGCTCATGACGGATGTCGTGCAGGATATCTGTGGCCTGCGTGCCCGACGCAGCCATCAGGACATGGCTATAATCCAGCGACAGCATGGACAGCACCACATCAGAAACCAGAGGATGGCCAGAACGGATAAAACTCTCAGAACAGCACGTACACTCTAGACCATTGAGCCAGACCACCGGTGTGCGTGGTTTGGTTTCCATGGCATTGGCGATGTTTGCAGCAAAGCTGGGTGCCAGCCCCAAAGACGTCGCCGTTAAGGAGCAGAATTTCATAAACGAGCGGCGCGAAACACCTTGTCCGCGGATAATATCGTAAAAGGTTTCAGCCATCGCGTCCCTCCCAAGGCCTTGCGTTGCGGGCGCACGCTCACAGCTCGGGAAAGACAATGGATGTCCTGAAGGGGCGCTAAAGCGGGTCTGGCAGGCCGCTTAGCAGTGCATCGCCTCCTCCCCAATGGCGTGCACGACTACACTGATGCACACACTAATCCGGACATTTGATCTACATCAATTTTGCCGAATTTTTTTTCATGACAACATATGTTGCTCGGAGCGCAGTTGTGCGCTTGGATCCGCTCACGTTGCGAGAGATGACCTGGCAAAGGCGCATTCGTCTTCGGTTCTCCGAAGGAACCGCCATTGCGATAAGGACGTCAGATCGTTAAAAATCGAATCGTTCGACGACGTCGAAGGACTGTGCGGTGAAGAGTTTTGAAATAGACGTACGCGACATTCAGTTTTTAAGTGCGTTGTCAAAGCGGGCAGATTTGGATTTGCCGGCGACCTTTGCGGACATGGGTTTGCCGCCTCATCTGCTTGCAGATGGGACGAGTGGAACGCTGCGCCTGGCCGATTACGCGCATATCCTGCAACGCATCGCGCTTAAAACCGGTGATGAGACCTGCGCTGCATCCTCGCGCCATTTGATGCCAGGGACCACACACTATCTGCTGGCGGCGCTGTCCTGTCCGGTTCCTTTGCTGGAGGCTATGGCCACCATCGCGAAAGGGTATAATCTCGCGCATGGCGGCGCTTTTAATGATGTGCGCACCACACCCAAAAGCGTCACCTATGTGATTGATGATGCCGGCTTTCCCTACGCAGAAAACCAATCAGAACAAGACCGTTACACGCTGATTGAGAGTATTTTGGTGTCTTTGCATCTGTTGTTTTCGAAACTCGCGGGAACATCACTGGATGACGGCTTGTTGCGGGTTTACACGAGAAGACCGCCGGTCGAAAAAGCACCATCCTTTTTGCGCCATTGGCACGCCCCAGTGCGCTACGGCGCCGAGTATTTTGCGGTTCAATACATGCGCCGGGTGGGCGAACATGTAGTGGAGCGGATCGAAAACCCAAGTACGCTGACAATATTTGATATCGCGCGCGAGGACAGCGCAGACGGCAATGGCGCCGCCCAGCACTGGGCAGATCGCGTGCTCGGCATTTTAGAAAGCGGGCAAGATGGCCAGCGCCATATTGCCAAAGCCTTGGGCGTTAGCGTTGCCACATTGCGGCGGCGGTTAGAAGCGGAAAACACAAGCTTTCGCCGGCTGCGGGCCAAAGCGCTGAATGCACGCGCCCAACATCTTTTAAGCACGCG
>JBCCLR010000112.1:0-11913 GCA_039026755.1 Pseudomonadota bacterium
CAAAGACATGGCAAAGCCAAAGCACAAAGCACCGTGCCTGGCTCACAAATACGTGATTGCCGAGGGCATTGTCATGCCAGAACAAATGCGCAGTAAGGTTTATTAAAATTGCGTCAATACTTTACGATTTGTTCAACCCGCATCCCTACCGTCAACGACGTAGGCCGGCAGAAAGGCCTGCCTAAGGTGACTAATTAAAACCAAGCTTGGAAGTGGGAGAACAATAATGTTCAAATTCTTACGTAACCTTCGTAAAGACGAGCGCGGCGCAACGGCCATTGAATATGGTCTTATTGCAGCACTCGTATCAATTGCTGCGATCGGCGCAATGACCGCAATGGGTGGTCAGCTCACCGCTGCGTTCACCGAAGTTCAAGGTGAAATCGCTGGTGGTATCGCTGCTGGTCAGCAAGCACCGGCCGCTAACAACTAAGTTAGCACTCGCCTTTGCTTAACTGCAAAAGAAGGCGCGGATCTTTTAGGTCCGCGCTTTTTTTTATTTAGCTGCGGTAGTCCGCATTGATGTCGATGTAGCTATGCGTCAGGTCACAGGTCCAAATCCGCGCCTTGCCCGCGCCCAGCCCAAGACCGATCTCAAGCTCTATCGTCTGCCCTTTTAAATGCTGGGCAACCGGCGTTTCCTCATACCCCTCAACCGCTGCACCATCCCGGGCAACAGCGATACCGCCAAATGAAATGCTGAGCTGATCTCGCTGTGCTGGCTCGCCGGCTTTGCCAACCGCCATCACGACCCGGCCCCAGTTCGCATCTTCACCGGCGATGGCTGTTTTCACCAGCGGTGAGTTCGCAACGCTTAGCGCGATCTTTTTTGCTGACGCATCTGATATCGCGCCTGTGACGCGCACGGTGATAAACTTCGTCGCGCCTTCGCCATCGCGGACAACCTGCTGCGCAAGATCGATACATAAATCCGTCAGCGCGTCGGTAAACTGGATCTGTTCTGGCACTGCGCCTTGGCCTGTTGCAAAGGCCAGCAGTGTATCTGAGGTCGACGTATCGCTATCGACGGTGATTGAATTAAAACTTGGGCCGACCGCTGCAGCAAGCGCCTGTTGCAGCGCTGGCTTTGCCATTTTTGCATCGGTAAAAACAAAGGCCAGCATAGTGGCCATATCCGGCGCAATCATGCCCGACCCTTTGGCGATGCCAGACAGCGTGACTGGCCCGTCCGGCGTTTCTAGTACCCGGCACGCGGCCTTTGGAAAGGTGTCTGTGGTCATGATTGCGCTGGCGGCGGCTTGCCAGTCGGCTTGTGCGGAGTTTTGTGCAATTGCGTTGATCGCTGCGGTTGCCTTATCCGCGGGCAGTGGAACGCCAATCACACCGGTAGACGCGAGATAGATGCTGTCTGCGTCAATCTCAAAGGCCGCCTGCAACGTCTGGGTGACTTGATCTGCCGCATGTTGCCCGCGACTGCCTGTAAAGGCATTAGAGTTGCCGGCATTCACCCATAGCGCACGCGGGGCAGTCTCTGAGGCAAGCACCTTGCGGCACCAATCCACTTCGGGAGACCGGGTCGCTGATTGCGTCAGCACGCCTGCTGCGCAGCTCCCTTCGGGCAGACCCAGATACAGCACATCATCGCGCCCATCATAGGCATAGCCAGCGCGGCCGGTTCTAATATCAAGGCCCGCAATGGGCCTGACAGCGGGAAAATCTGTAGGCGCGAGTGGCGAAATCGGCAAGTTTTTCACATTCTGTCCACTTCATTCTGGTTAGATGCCACTGAACGCTGCATAAGCTGCACATTCATTGACACCTATAGGGCTGCTTCTTATGTCTGCAAAGCCCGCTTAGGTCGCCACAGTATACACGTTAAGAAAGCTCTGCATGCTCGCCTCGCTTGGGAAGAAACTCTTTGGCTCCGCCAATGATCGCTATGTCCGTTCTATGGGCAAAATTGTGAGCGCCATAAACGGTTTAGAAGACAGCGTGTCGGCGCTCAGCGATGACGACTTAAAAGCCCGTACATCTTGGCTGCGCGAACGCCATGCGGGTGGCGAAAGCCTGGATGATTTATTGCCTGATGCTTTTGCAACAGTGCGCGAAGCGGCCAAGCGTACCTTGGGTCAACGCCATTATGATGTGCAGCTGATTGGCGGCATCGTCCTGCATCGCGGCGAAATTGCTGAAATGCGAACGGGTGAAGGTAAAACGCTGGTGGCAACGCTGGCAGTGTATTTGAATGCGTTGGCCGGCAAGGGCGTGCATGTGGTGACGGTGAATGATTATCTCGCCAAGCGGGATGCGGAATGGATGGGCCAGGTTTACAGCTTTCTGGGGCTCACGACAGATTACATCATTTCCGGTCGCAGCAACGATGAACGCCGCGCCGCCTATAGTGCCGATGTTACTTACGCCACCAACAATGAGTTAGGCTTTGATTATCTGCGCGATAACATGAATTTCAGCCTCGAAGAGATGGTGCAGCGGCCGTTTAATTTCGCCATTGTAGATGAGGTGGATTCCATCCTCGTTGATGAAGCGCGTACGCCGCTGATTATCTCCGGTCCAACCGAAGATAAGTCGGATCTCTATGTGTCGATTGATAAGGTGGTCGCGCAGCTTGAAGAGGCTGACTATGAAAAAGATGAAAAGGCGCGCTCTATTCTCCTGACTGAAGATGGGCAGGAGAAAATTGAGCAGATCCTAACCGATAGCGGTATCCTCAGCTCTGGCAGTCTGTATGACGCTGAAAATGCGCCAATCGTCCAGAACGTCAACCAGGCACTGCGCGCGCAGCAGATGTTTGCCAAAGACAAAGACTACATCGTTCGCGATGATAAAGTCGTGATCATCGACGAATTTACCGGCCGCATGATGGACGGGCGGCGCTATTCTGACGGCCTGCACCAAGCCCTCGAAGCTAAAGAAGGCGTCGATATTCAGCCGGAAAACCAAACGCTGGCGTCCATCACCTTCCAAAATCTGTTCCGCATGTACCCCAAGCTTGGCGGTATGACGGGGACTGCAGCGACCGAGGCACAAGAGTTCTTCGACATCTATAAGCTCAATGTGGTCGAAATCCCGACGCATGTCCCAATCGCCCGCGCGGATGACAATGACCAGCTCTATCGTTCGATGCGTGAGAAATATGATGCTGTTCTGGCGGAGATTAAAGACGCGCATGAGCGCGGCCAGCCCATTTTGGTGGGTACTGCATCTATTGAGCGCTCTGAATACGTCTCTGAACTGCTGAAGAAAGCGGGCATCAAGCACAATGTACTCAATGCGCGCTATCACGAGCAGGAAGCCTATATCATCGCCCAAGCCGGCCATTCTGGCGCGGTGACCATTGCGACCAATATGGCAGGCCGAGGCACCGACATCCAGCTTGGCGGCAATTTTGAAATGGCGCTATCGCATGCGGTTGATGACACCACCTCTGAGGTTGAGCGCGCTAAAATCGCTGAACGGATTACTGCTGATATTGAAGCGGATAAGCAAAAGGTGCTGGAGGCGGGCGGGCTTTATGTGATTGCCACAGAACGCCATGAAAGTCGCCGTATCGATAACCAGCTGCGCGGCCGTTCTGGCCGCCAAGGCGACCCTGGCCGCTCACGGTTCTACCTTAGCTTAGAAGATGATTTGCTGCGGATCTTCGGCAGCCAGGAGCGCATGCAAGGCTTGCTCACCAAGCTTGGTCTTGAAGACGGTGAGGTGATTACCGCGGGCCTCCTCACCAAGGCGATTGAAAAAGCCCAGCAAAAGGTCGAAGCGCGGAACTACGACATTCGCAAAAACCTGCTGCAATATGATGACGTCATGAACGAGCAGCGCAAGGTCATCTACGAACAGCGCCGCGAAATTATGGACGCCGATGATGTGGCGGAAACCGTTACCGACATGCGTGCAGAAACCGTGGAAGACCTTGTGGCATCCCATCTGCCGCCCAAGTCCTTCGTTGAGCAATGGGATGTTGACGGTCTGAAGAGGGAGCTTGAGAACGTCTTCGGCACAGACTTCGATCTCGATGAGATCACCAGTAAAGACGGTATTGACCCTGATGAGGTAACCGAAGAGCTGCAGAAAAGTGCCGATGCCCATATGGCCAAGCGGGCCAGCGCTGCCGGGTCTGATATTTGGCGGCAAGTCGAACGCAGCCTGCTGCTCAACACCATCGACCACCATTGGAAAGAGCACCTTTCCATGCTGGATTCGCTGCGCAGCGTGATTGGCCTACGCGCTTATGCGCAGCGTAACCCGCTGAATGAATATAAGTCTGAAGCGTTTGGCATGTTCGAAGGGTTGCTGCAGACCACCCGCACCGAAGTGACCAAAGCGCTGGCGCGCATGAATGTGCAAATCGAAGCGCCGCCGCCCATGCCGGAGCTGCCAACCGGCATCCAGATTGAACATCTCGATCCGGTCACTGGCGAAAATGAAGCAGATGCTGCACCAAATTTGATGGCTGAACCTGGCCCATCAATGGCCGCGCCGTCAGCTGGCCAAGCTGCGCGGGTGAAAAGCGCGCCCACCGGCAAAGTCAGTCGCAATGCCCCGTGTCCATGCGGCTCCGGGCGCAAATACAAACACTGTCACGGCGCGGTCTAAGGCGTGCACTCCGTTTAGCGGCGCTAGAGCAGCGTTGACGCTGAGGCAGCTCTTCTACGCATTGAAAATGTGAACCCAAGCTGAACGCACGCTTCAAACCGCGTTCACAGACACTTTGGCATCCTTTCAAGCTGCGGCCTTGGTGCCGGTTTGTTGAAAGGAAAGCAGCTATGGTCAGATTCAAACGTCCCCTACTTGGACTTGCCTTTGGTGCAGCGGTGTTGGCTGCATCCTTCATCCCAAATGTCGCTTCCGCGCATGGGCGCGGCGCTGTAGTCACTTTCAGCGCGCCGATTGTTCAGATTGGCCAATTTCGCGGTGGGCAAAGGTCTCGTCAGCCCGTCCGCATTGTTAACCCTCCGGTCGTCGTTGCGCCATTTAGCGCACGCCAGCCTGTCGTTATTACAGTTAATCCTTCGCGGCGTTTTGCCGGACGCGGTGCACGGGTGAGAGTGCGTGGCTTTCATGGCTGTGCCGGCGGGTTTTGTGCCCCCGTTGTGTCGGTGCCTTTGTGGTAGCGCGGCTGTTCGCGTGTTAAAGCGCGCCCATTTTGAGGAATTTATCTTCCCGGTCCTGACGCAGGGCTTCAGGCTCCATACCAACAAGGGTTTTTAAGTCTTCCTCGATTGCATTGCCCAGGGCATCAATGGCGGCAATGGGCTCTCTATGGGCGCCGCCATTGGGCTCGGTGATGATCTTATCGATGACCCCAAGCGACAAGAGATCTTGTGCGGTCAGTTTCAGTTGTTTGGCCGCTTCCTCAGCCTTATCCGCGGTGTGCCACAAAATCGAGGCACAGCCTTCCGGCGAAATAACAGCATACACGCTGTGTTCAAGCATGATGACCCGGTTTGCCGCTGCGATCGCGATCGCCCCGCCAGAGCCGCCCTCACCAACGACTGCCGAGATCATTGGCACTTTAACATCGAGGCATTTGGCGGTTGATTTGGCTATGGCTTCGGCTTGTCCGCGCTCTTCCGCGCCAACGCCGGGGTAGGCGCCCGATGTATCCACGAGGGAGATAATCGGCAGGTTAAAGCGGTCTGCCATATCCATCAGCCGGACGGCTTTGCGATAGCCCTCCGGCCGCGCCATGCCAAAATTATGGTGCAGCCGGCTGGCGGTATCCTTGCCCTTTTCATGCCCGATGACCACAACAGACTGGCCGCGAAAGCGGCCAAGCCCGCCTAAAATTGCGTGGTCATCTGAAAAGCAGCGGTCGCCTGCCAAAGGAGTAAAGTCCGTGATCAGCCGCGCCACATAATCTGAGAAATGGGGCCGGCCAGGGTGGCGCGCCACCAGCGTCTTCTGCCACGCTGATAGATTTGAATAGACTTTGGTGAGCGTGCTTTCGACTTTTTTTGTCAGCGTCGCGATTTCATCATCGATATTCACATCGGTGTCACTCTGCGACAGCGACTTCAGTTCGGTAATCTTGTTTTCGAGTTCTGCTATTGGTTTTTCGAACTCTAAAAAGCTATGCACGGCCAGCTGTGCCCTTAAGACCTGAGAGTGTGATGATCACCGCAACATGCACTTATCCGGCAGACCCTGCAGCGATAAGGCGACATATTTGCCGCACTATGTAGGGTGTGATCGCGCGTTTGGCTATGGTTTTGATGCGTGATCCGGATTTTCCTGCGCCAAGGGGTGATATGTTTCGACTGCTTTTTTAAGCCTGGCTTGGGTGACGTGTGTATAGATCTGTGTGGTAGAAAGCTGGCTGTGGCCAAGTAAATCTTGCAGCGCGCGCAAGTCAGCACCATGGTCAAGCAAGTGCGTTGCAAAGGCGTGGCGCAGCACGTGCGGTGAGATCAGCTCCGGCGCAATGCCGGCGGCTTGCCCAAGTGCTTTAAGCTGCAAAAAAACTGAGACACGGGTTAAATGGCCTGCTCTGCCGCGTGATGCGAACACATAGTCCGCTGCTTCGCCGGGCGTTTCGGCGAGGTATTTTGACAATGCATCTGCCGCGCACTTACCCATCGGCACCAAGCGCTCTTTGCCGCCTTTGCCGCGGATGTAGATGAGTGGCGGCTCGCCGCGAATTGCGCTGCGTTTGAGCGTCACAAGTTCGCTCACCCGTAGGCCGGTTCCATATAGCAGTTCGACAATCAGCTGCAATCTCAGTGCCCCTGATTTGCCTTGATCGACCCACTTCTCAAGCGTTTTAAAGAGGGCATCGACCTGCCCGTGCGACAGCGTTTTTGGCAACTGCCCGCCGGTCTTAGGGCCAGCAAGTTTATGGGCTGGCAGGTCAGCGCGCATGCCTTCACTGGCCAAGAATTTGTGAAATTGGCGGATGGCTGAAAGGCGCCGCGCCCGCGTTGTTGCTGCTAATCCCGCCTTGTTAAAGCTGCGTGCAAGTGCTTCAAGCTGCGCTGCATCTGCTTCCACAAGGCTGCCGCCCAGCAGCTCTGAGGCATGCTGCAAGTCCCGGGTATAGGCGGCAAGGGTGTGATCTGATGCACCGCGCTCGCCGCTGAGCATATCACAAAAACGGTCAATCCAGGCGCTATCGGGAGCGGTGTGACCTGGCGCAGAGAGGGTATTAGCCATTGCCGCGGGACACACCGTTGAAAAACAACACTTCAGCCGCCAAACGGCGCGCCAGATCATCCTGACCAAGTGCAACCAAAGTTCGCAAACAGGCGCTCAAAGCCTCCGGGGAGGGCGCGACCGGGCCGTCATTTCCAAGCGCTGCGAAGCTGAGCAGAATGCCGCGTCCGACTTCATTTGCGCCTATAGCTTCTTCTAGTGCTGCCGGTTCTACATCGCCGGCCGTCCCGCCGATGACATAGTTACTGGCTTCACCAAGTGTCGCCCAAATTTCCGGCGTCATTGGATAGCCCAGCGCTTCGAATATGGTGAACACATAAATGCCTTGCGCTGCGCGTGGGCCAAAGCCGCTGCCTGAGGCGGGCGAACTATCATCGGGCGTATCAGGCTGTTCAGCCCCCTGTGCTTGCCACCACAGTTGTGCCAGCCGCGGCGTAAACGGGATCTCCCCCGGCGCGGCCAGGAGCAGAGCATAGGGCCATATGGAAATCACGCTGCGCGCTGCAGTTAAGTCATCAGGCGATGCCATCCGGCGAATATGGCGATACCATTGCACCGTGTCCCCCCCGGCGCCGGCAAAGGCCAGATGGGCTGCGATTTGGCCTGCATAGGGCCAGAGACTTTCTATCGGCTGTGCTGATTTAAAGACGGTGCCGATCGGCCGGGCCCAGATTTGCTCCGCTGCAGTATCGCGCGCCTGGTCGGCTGCATTGAGGAGGGCCTGCGCGCGCTGGGTCTCATCAGCAATGGCCAAGGGCCGCGCCAAGTAGCGCGGTACCAGCCCCAGCCCAGGGTCTGGCGCACTACCAGCTTTGGCCGCCAGTGAAAACTGCAGCAGATCACTCGGTTCAACGCGTGCGCGGTAGGCCAGCGCAGCCAGGCCTGGCCAGCGCGCGGCCAGGCTGCTGCCGGCGGAATAAGCGATGCTCGCCTGAATTGGCGCGGGCGCATCCACCAACTGCGCCGTGACCTTAACCGGCTGATTGAGGCGTTTGGCAATCGCTGCGGATAGCGCTTGCGCAGTGCTGGGCGTCAGCGCTTCGCCAGCGTCTTGCGGCTTGGGCGTGCGCCCAGTGCTGGCGAGCAAAAGGCGATCAATTGCATCCATATATTGTTGATCCGGCTGCTCTTTTGACGGCAGGATTTCAAGCAGCAGGTCAACGGCAGCTTGATTGCCCTCAAGCGCATGGCAGGCCAGCGTTAGATTTGTCCAAAAGGGACCCGGGTTGCGGTCAATGCCAGCGCTTGCTGCGCCGCAGGCGCTGGCCCAGTCATCTGCCCACAGGGCCAGGTCGGCTTTGCGCTGCAGCAGTGCATCGGGCGCGATATCGTTGGGCACCCGGTCCATAAGCGCATTTGCAGCTTTTAAATCCCCTAAATTTGCGAGCATCGTCACGCGCTGGTCTATGAGCGCCCACGCCTGGTTTTCATCCACGGCGGGTGCAGACGCAATCGCCGAGGCAAGCGCCTTAAGCGTCTCAACGATGGTTGGCGACGGTGCATTAAAGGGTGCACTCGCCCAGGCAGCCAGCAGCGCATCCGGTTCCGACATTGCCCAAATCTGCGTTGAAAAGCCACTTTCAGCTTCGGTAAGCAACCCAATTTCGGCCATATCCTGGCCCGTCAATGGCTCGGCTTCAATAATGACTGGCATCGCGAGACCGGCTTGCGGCGCAGCATCATCAGCCGCTCCATCAGCTGCCGCCAGATCGCTTTCGCTTAACCCATTTTCAGCGGTCTCCGGCGCCGTGCCATCAGGCTCGGTTTGCAGCCCTTCGTCAGGCATTAGGCGCGCAATAGCATCAGCGGATATCGGGGATAGGTCCAGCAACGCGGCGGGTTGGCTGCTTGGGAGATCCGTCGCATTCGGGTCTGCAGGGGCAGATGGACCGGTCGTCGTTTGCGGCGCGAACGGCAGTGGCACCAACGGTCGGCGTTTAAGTGCAGCCTTAGGGGTTGGAGTTTGCGCGGCGCGGGTGCTAACGCTGTCTGTGGGGTTAGGGGCCTGCGTGGCGGCTGGGTCAGGTGTTAAAACGGCGTCTGGCGCTACGTCTTGTGCCAGTGCGGCGGATATACCCCAGCACCAGAGTATGAGCCCCACAGAGAGGTGCTTGTTAATCACGCAAAACCCGTTGATCGAGCGGTTTTTCAACAGGTTGCTGCTCAACGGGAATATCCCAGACATACAAAAAGGTGGCGCTGCCAAGCAGAGCTATAATTAGAACCAGAAGAAGTATGCGTATCACGCTGGTGCTCGCAATCTGCAGATGTGTTTGCGCGGGCCGCAGCGGCTCGCCGCCACCCGTTGACCCGCTGTTAAACACTACCTTGAAATGCGCATCAAGTGCGGCGGCTTTAAGGCGCCATTGATATTGACTGTCGTTCCCGGCTATTTGTTGGCTAAATGCGGCACAGCCGCAGGTTTTTTTGGACTAGATCGAGATGACAACAGAGCTCGGCGATGTACCGCCAGAGGCCCTGGATCCAGCGCCTGGCCAGCCAATTGTATTGGTTGGGTTGATGGGCGCTGGAAAAACCAGCGTCGGTCGGCGTTTGGCCAAACACCTTGGCCGCGCGTTTCTAGATGCCGATCACGAAATTGAAAAAGCCGCTGGCCGCAGCGTTAGCGAAATTTTCGAAGATTTTGGTGAAGCTGCGTTTCGTGAGGGCGAACGGCGCGTTATCGCGCGCATCCTGGAAGAACAGAAAGATGCTGTGCTGGCCACAGGCGGCGGCGCGTTTGTTGATGATGAAGTGCGCGAAATTGTAAAAACCCGTGCACGGTCTATTTGGCTGGATGCGGATGTTGACGTCCTCGTTGAGCGGACAGCACGGCGCAATACGCGGCCGCTGTTAAAGACCGGAGACCCAAAAAAGATTTTAAAAAAACTGTTTCGCGAACGCCGGCCATTTTACGCGCAAGCGGATATTCATGTACAAAGCGGGCGTGGGTCTGCTGCCAGCGTCGTTAAGCAAGTCGTGACAGCGCTGAAAAACTATGTGGGGCCGCACGCATGACGCACGCTTCCGCCACCGTCCACGTGGAGCTTGGCGCGCGCAGCTATGACATACTCGTCGGCGCCAATCTCATCTCACAGCCGACACAAGCGTTGTCTGCACTTGTGGAAAACAAGCGCTGCGCAATTGTCACAGACAGCCATGTGGCGTCAATTCATTTGCCTGCATTCAAAGCTATGTTGGCGCCGCTTTGCGTGTCAGCGGACGCAATCATTGTACCGGCTGGGGAAAGCTCGAAGAGTTTTGCGCAGCTTGAGGACGTGTGCAGCCAATTGCTTGATCTGAAATTAACGCGGCGCGATATGATCATTGCCCTCGGCGGCGGTGTGATCGGCGATCTGACCGGCTTTGCCGCCTCTATCGTGCGCCGCGGCATCGATTTTATTCAGGCCCCAACGACGCTGCTGGCGCAGGTCGACAGTTCCGTTGGCGGCAAAACTGGGATTAACGTGCCGCAAGGCAAAAACCTGATTGGTGCATTCTATCAGCCAAAGCTCGTCCTGGCCGATACCGGGTGCATCAAAACCTTGCCTGCGCGCGAGCGTAAAGCGGGCTTTGCCGAAGTGCTTAAATATGGACTGATTAATGACCGGCCGTTCTTTGATTGGCTGCGCCAACATGGCCAGCGTATCCTCGATAATGAGGCTGACGCCGTGACCAAAGCTGTTGCTCATAGCTGCCAAAACAAAGCCGATGTGGTGGCGCAAGATGAGCGCGAAGGCGGGGTGCGGGCGCTGCTGAATTTGGGCCATACATTTGGTCATGCCATTGAAGCGCATGGCGGCTATGACGGGCGTGTTTTGCATGGTGAAGCAATATCCGTCGGCATGGTCATGGCGCACCAGGTGAGCCATGCACTCGGCCTGTTAAGCGATGCTGACTTAAACGTCATGCTTTCGACGTTTGAAACGCTCAATATGCCGATGACCATGCAAGCCTTTGACATACCAGATCTGACGCCAGCGCAGATGCTGCACCATATGACGCAAGATAAGAAAAACATAGACAGCCGCATCACGTTGATTTTAACGCGCGGCATTGGTGAAGCGTTTTTAACGCGTGATGTTGACGCTCGCCAGCTCGAAACACTGATTGGCCAGGTGTTTGAGCGCGGGAAAGCAGGCGCGCTATGACCGCGGACATTTGGCTCTCGATTGCCGCAATCTTCTTTTTGCTGGTGCTGTCCGGCTTTTTTTCAGGTTCTGAGACGGCTCTGACTGCGGCATCAAGGGCGCGCTTGCGCTTGCTTGAAAGTGAAGGCGATAAGCGCGCAGCGCGCTTTGGGGCGCTCGTGGAGGTGCCCGAGCGTTTTATCGGCACAATTTTACTTGGCAACAACCTCGTGAACATCATGGCCTCAGCGCTCGCGACCAGCGTGATGATCCAAGTGTTTGGCGAATCTGGCGTGATTTATGCGACGCTGGCCATGACCGCTTTGGTCCTCGTGTTTGCTGAAGTGCTTCCCAAGACGCTTGCGATCAGCCGGGCTGATCAAATGGCGTTGGTGGTCACTCGGCCAATTGCATTTCTCGCGCACATACTCGGCCCCGTCGTCAACGTGGTGCAGCAAATTGTGCGCGCGACGCTGAAATTGTTTGGTATCGATATTTCCGAGCAAGATACGTTTTTGTCGAGCCATGAGGAAATTAGAGGCACCATTGATTTGCATGCCTCTGAAGGCGGTATTGTTAAAGAGCACCGCGATATGCTTGGCAGCATCCTCGATTTGGATGATGTCGATATCGCCAATGTCATGGTGCATCG
>JBCCLR010000113.1:0-11851 GCA_039026755.1 Pseudomonadota bacterium
CAGATCGATGGTGTTGAACGGCTGCGTTACACCACATCGCATCCGCGCGATATGTCGGACGACTTGATTGCTGCGCATGGCGAGATTGCCGCACTGATGCCTTATCTGCACTTGCCCGTACAGTCTGGCTCTGACCGAATTTTAAAGCAGATGAACCGCAAGCACGACCGAGCTCTGTATTTCGATATTATCGATAAGTTGCGTGCCGCGCGGCCTGATCTGGCGCTCTCCAGTGATATGATTGTCGGTTTTCCGGGCGAAAGCGATCAAGACTTTGAAGACACCATGAATTTAGTCCGGAGGGTCAAATATGCGCAGTGTTATTCATTCAAATATTCGCCGCGTGCCGGCACGCCTGGCGCGGAGATGAGCGATCAAGTGGATGAAGCGGTAAAAACCGAGCGCTTGGCGCGTTTGCAAGACCTGCTGAATACGCAGCAGCTTGAATTTAATGCGCGATGTGTGGGGCGCGGCATGCCCGTTTTGTTTGAGCGGCGCGGCAAAACGGCCAAGCAAGTTATTGGGCGTAGTCCGTACATGCAGTCGGTGTATGTGACGATGGCGACTGACGAAGCCGCACAACAAGCGCTCGGCACAATGAAGAATTGCGAAATTGTGCATTCAGGTCCAAACTCCCTACAAGGGCGCATGGCCGCTTAGTGTGCGTGCACATCACATCTGCGAAAGGCGCGGTTTGCATTGACGACTAAAAATCCTTTTTCGCACGGCATAGACATCGCCGAACTGGCCCCAGAAGGTAGCGATAAACGCCGCGTTATGACCTTTTCAGACAACGCGCTCTTATTGCCCCTATACGGCGAATACGATAAAAATCTAGCGCAGATTGAAGCCTCACTCGGCATTAGCATTTCAAGCCGCGGCAATGTACTCACACTGGCAGGCAGCGCTCAAGCGCTCGATCAGGCGCAGATGGTGCTGGAAGAACTACACAGCCGCGCGACACAGGGGCTTGCGATCGAACTCGGCGATGTTGAAGGCGCGCTTCGAATGATTGGCCGCGTTGATGCAGGGCACGCGGCACGGCGCGGCCGTAAATCAGCGAAATCGGGCGGCGATACCAAGGCCGCCGCGCGCATTCAAATCCGCAAGAAGGTGCTGCTGCCGCGATCGCCTACCCAAGGCACCTATATGCAGCGCCTTAATGATACGCCTATGGTGTTTGGCATCGGCCCGGCCGGAACAGGCAAGACATACCTGGCTGTAGCGCAAGCAGTTTCGGCTATGCTGGCCGGACAAGTGGATAAAATTGTGCTGTCACGCCCAGCGGTGGAGGCTGGCGAAAACCTTGGCTTTTTGCCAGGCGATATGCGCGAGAAGGTCGATCCGTATCTGCGGCCCTTATATGATGCCCTAGACGATCTTTTGCCCGCGGACTTTGTTGAACGGCGCATGCAGTCTGGCGAAATCGAGATAGCGCCCTTGGCGTTCATGCGTGGGCGCACATTGTCCAATTCCTTTGTGATTCTGGACGAAGCGCAGAATGCGACCGTCATGCAGATGAAAATGTTTCTCACCCGCTTTGGTGAAAACTCGCACATGGTTATTGCCGGCGACCCCAGCCAAGTTGATTTGCCGCCAAAGGTGCGCTCGGGGCTTGCCCATGCTGTCAACACGCTGGCGGAGGTCGAGGGCGTCGCCGCCGTTCGATTTAACGCGCAGGATGTTGTGCGCCATCCCCTGGTGGGCCGTATTGTTGATGCCTATGACCGCGCGGATAAAGCAGAGCGCGGTGAAACAACACCGAGCCCGCGCTGATCAAAATGGCCTTGCTGACCGCCTTAGAGGTCACCGATTCGCGCTGGCGGACCCGGTGGCCAGCGCATAAAAAGTGTATTGAAAGCATCAGTAAAGATGTCTTTCAAGAGCACGGCCTTCCCACGCAGACCCGCGAATTTGAAATTTCTGTTTTGCTCACCGATGACCAGCAGCTACATGATCTAAACCTAACCCACCGGGGCAAAGATAAACCCACAAATGTACTTTCATTTCCAGCCTATTCCGCCGCTGAACTGGACAACCTGAGTGCCCCAGGGCCACCTGTTATCCTCGGGGATATCGCGATGGCCTTTGAAACGGTCGCACGCGAAAGTGCTGCACGCGGTATCGATTTTTCCAGTCACGCAACGCATCTTATGATACATGGGTATTTGCATGTGCTTGGTTTTGACCATGAGACCGGCGATGCCGCAGCGGCTATGGAAGCGAAAGAAATTGCTTTTTGTGCGCGATTTGGTATCGCAAACCCCTACGCGATAGAAGGTTGACATAGACGTCGATGAGTTCTTTGCAGTCGCCTGAAGTGACACAGGCCCAAGCTGACGACCCCTCCCCGAGACCCGCCGAACCGAGCGCCAACCCGCTAAGCAGCGAAGGCGATGAGACGCGCGGACACGATCAAGGGTTCTCCCTCATCACATGGCTCAAGGGCTTGTTTGGCAAATCTGGTCAAGATATCCGGCAAAGCCTGGATGATATGGTGTCCGCTGATCCGGTCAACAGCTCAACGGAGGACTTAAGCGAAGACGAGCGCACCATGATCCGCAATATTTTGCAGTATCATGAATTGCGCGTCGATGATGTTATGGTCCCCCGCGCCGATATTATCGCGTTTGATGAATGCGAAGGCTTTGAGGCGCTTGTGGCCATGTTCATGGATGCCGCGCATTCGCGCATTCCGGTGTATACCAAAACGCTCGATCAAGTGCTCGGCATGGTGCACATTAAAGACATTGTGCGCCCACTTACGCCCAAGGCCAATGGTGCTGCGCGCAAAACGCCTTCGGTAACGTCGTTGCTGCGTTCGGTGCTTTATGTGCCGCCATCCATGCGGGTGATAGATCTGCTTGCCCGGATGCGCGCTGCGCGCGTTCATATGGCCATCGTTGTAGATGAATATGGTGGCAGCGACGGCCTCGTCACCATTGAAGATTTGGTCGAGCAGATTGTTGGCAACATCGAAGACGAACATGACTTCGCCGAGCCGGACGCCGTAACCGATTTAGGGGGCGGAATTTGGCTTGCCGACGCACGGCTGCCGATTGATCAATTAGAAGAGATTGTTGGCCTGAAGGTGCGCAGCGATGACGCTGAACTGGACGTTGATACGCTTGGCGGGCTGGTGGTATCCCTTGCAGGAGCCGTCCCGGCCATCGGCGAACATGTTGAGCATGCCGCCGGCCTCACGCTAGAAGTGATTGACGGTGACCCACGCCGCATCAAACAGGTGCGTATTTCCAAACAGCCACAACCACAACAATGAAGCGCAGGATTGGCGGGCTCCCCGGCGCAGCTCTGGCAAGCGGCGCGCTCTTTGCTTTTGCTTTTCCGCCATCATCTGGGCTGCTGCCTGGTTTTCTCGCATTGGTCGCTTTAACGCTATGCCTCAATAAGGCACCCTCGGCCAAGACGGCGTTCTGGGTTGGTTATGCATTTGGCGCGGGGCAGTTTCTCATCAATTTCTTTTGGATCGCCAATGCTTTTGCAATCCGTGAAGGCTTTTCATATGGGCAAGGGATGGCCGCCGTGGCTGCGCTCGCCCTTGCGATGGCGCTGTATCCCGCTGCGGCCACATCTGCCGCCTTTTATAGTGCTCAATTGGCCCGAAATGCTGCAACGGCGGTGCTGTTTCTCCCCCTCACCTGGCTGCTTGCCGAATATGCCCGTGGATTTTTTTTTACCGGCTTCCCCTGGAACCCCATCGGCGCCATGTGGGGCAGCTGGCTGCCAATCGCCCAACTGGCAAGCGTGATCGGCGTTTATGGCCTTAGTGCCATGACGCTGCTGGTGGCGGCAATATTTGCGAAAGCGCTGACCGCAGCACCAGCGCAGCGCAAACGTACCATCGGCCTTGGCGTGGTGCTCAGCTTGGCCATTTATGGCGGCGGAGCGACGCTGCTCCCCGGCACTATCCAGCCAACATTCAGCAGCCTCGACCTGGTGCTGGTGCAAGCCAATATCGCGCAGCGTGACAAGTGGAAAAGTGTGCTGCTGCGTGATCATGTGCGTACGCATGTGGCGCTTACAAATAGCGTCCCGATAGATCCGCAAACACAGCGGGTCGTGATTTGGCCAGAGGCGGCTTATCCTTATGTAATTGATACAGACCCGGCAGCCCAGCAGGACCTGCAAAGTGCCTTGGGTGAAACCACGACACTCATCTTCGGCGCCAACAGATTTGTGAACGACCCAGAAGGCCGCACGGCACGCAATGCATTGTTTATCTTGCATGAGGGGCAAATCATTGAGCACTATGACAAAGTGCAGCTCGTACCATTTGGCGAATATTTACCATTGGCCAGCGTGCTGAGGCAGCTCGGCTTAAGAACATTCGTTGATGCTCTATCTGGCTTTAAAAAAGGCGACGGCTTTCGCGTTATTGGCGCACCAAACATACCGAAATTCAGCCCCCTGATTTGCTATGAAGGCATCTTCTCGCGCACACTTTTAAATACCGGTGAACGGCCCGATTGGATTTTAAATATCTCAAATGATGCCTGGTTCGGCGAATCCAGCGGACCAGCTCAACACTTAAATCTAGTACGCTTTAGAGCCATTGAGAATGGCGTGAGTGTAGTGCGCGCCACAGGTACGGGGATTACTGCAATCATTGACCCTTATGGACGGGTGACAGCCCGCATAGCACCGTTTTCAAAAAACGTTCTGCATACCCAGCTGCCGCAGCCGCGCATGTCTGCGCCAGTATTCCCTTCCGTAGGCACCTTAATCCCATGGGCGACTATTTTGCTCATATGTGCCCTTATACTTGCAGCCAGGCACCTAAAACACCACTGACACATTTTTTTGTTACAGTTTTGTTTTAATATGATAGGTATAAAATTCATAACATATAAAAAACAACAACAATTACCTCCAGGCGCTTCGCCTAACCTTCATAAATTTATGAGACGCCAACGTGTGGGGAAGACATGGCGGAACATCCCAATCCGGTCGATATTCATGTGGGCAAACAGGTCCGCAAGCGGCGCAACGCGCTGTCTATGAGCCAAGAAAAGCTTGGCAAAGCGCTTGGGCTAACATTCCAACAGGTACAAAAGTACGAACGCGGCACCAATCGCATTGGTTCATCACGGCTGTATGAGTTAGCCCAAATCCTCGATGTCGATATTTCTTATTTCTTTGAAGGCTATGACGAGCCAACAACGGCCATTCTTGGCCAAGTCGCTGAAAACGCGACCGAATTTGAAGGGGCGGCGCCGGAGAACCCGGAGACAATAGATCTGATTCGCGTCTATTATCGCATCAAAGATGTTGCTGTGCGCCGGCGGATGCTGGACTTGATGCGCGCGCTCGGCTGAACGAACTCACCCTAGGACATCAAATATTACGGCGAAGTTGTTTACTTCATCGCCCCGCCAAGCTATGCGGCTCGACAATCTTTGTTGTTAGAGCACATTCGAAGGGTTTTCATCGATGTCTACGTTGCGGCGATCCAATTATGTTTTTACCAGTGAATCGGTGTCTGAAGGGCATCCGGATAAAGTCGCAGACCGCATCTCAGACGCGGTGCTAGATACGTTTTTAAAAGTTGATGCTACGGCGCGCGTTGCCGTTGAAACAATGGTAACCACCAATCAAATCGTCCTCGCCGGCGAGGTTCGATCAGCTGATCCAGTGGCCACGGAGACATTAGAGGCCGCGGCACGCGCAGCTGTCAAAGATATTGGCTATGAGCAGGATGGTTTTCATTGGCGTGACGCAAACTTTCAGTGCTTTGTGCATGAGCAATCTGCCGATATTGCACAAGGTGTTGACGCGGCCGGCAATAAAGACGAAGGCGCCGGAGACCAAGGCATTATGTTTGGGTTTGCAACGCGCGAAACGCCAGCACTCATGCCGGCGCCGATTTTTTATTCGCATGAAATTCTGCGGCGCCTGGCGGCGGCCCGGCATGATGGCACGCTGCCCATCCTAGAGCCTGACTCAAAAAGCCAAGTGTCCCTGCGCTATGAAAATGGCACACCGGTTGGCGCCACATCTGTCGTTGTATCAACGCAGCATAGTGTAGGGTGCGACCAAGCCGAGCTGCGTGAAGCCGTACGCGGCGTTGTCGAGCAGGTTTTGCCAGAGGGCTGGATGTGTCCGGATGAGGAATTTTATGTCAATCCCACCGGCATTTTCGAGATTGGCGGGCCAGATGGCGATGCGGGCCTCACCGGCCGCAAAATTATCGTCGATACCTATGGCGGGGCGGCGCCGCATGGGGGCGGTGCATTTTCGGGTAAGGACCCCACAAAGGTCGACCGATCCGCGGCTTATGCGGCGCGCTACTTGGCGAAAAACGTTGTGGCCGCCGAGTTGGCGAAAAGCTGCACGATCCAACTGGCTTACGCTATTGGCGTGTCAAAACCCTTGTCTATTTATGTGGATTTACACGATAGCGCTGCCGATGGGATCAGCGCGGCCGCAGTTGAAGCAGCGCTTGGGCAGGTGATGGATTTATCGCCGCGCGGGATCCGTGAGCACTTAAAACTCAATCGACCAATTTATGAACGCACTGCCGCCTACGGCCATTTTGGCCGGACGCCGGATGCGGATGGCGGGTTCTCTTGGGAGCAGACAGATCTGGTCGATGCGCTGACCCGCACCGTATAAGCGCCTCATGACGGCCCCAGTTCAGCCGTTTCGGCTGTATGGCCGGCAAGTCGCGCATGGCGGGTTAACACAAAACCAGAAGACATGCCTTGATGAATGGATGCCGCGCCTTGGCCTAGACGAGCATGGCCCGCAGCTGGATCTGACGTCAATTCTTGGGGCGCGTCGTCCGATTTGGCTGGAAGTTGGCATCGGCGCGGGAGAGCATTTATTGTGGCAAGCTGCGCAAAACCCGAACATTGGCATTATCGGCGTTGAGCCGTTTGTCACCGGAATTGCAAAGTGTTTGCAAGGGATTGAGGCGCAAGGCATTCGCTCTGTTCGGCTGTGTATGGGCGATGCGCGGCGCTTTATCGAGCGGCTGCCCGATGCATCTATAAGCCGCGCCTTTGTCTTGCACCCTGATCCATGGCCAAAGTGGCGGCATGCCAAAAGACGGATCATAAGCCGGCGCTTCATTGGTGAGTTAGCCCGCGTGTTGGCGCCAAGCGCGCAGCTGCGTGTTGGTACAGACTGGCCCGACTATAGCTGCTGGACGCTGCGCCATCTATTGGCGGATCCGCGGTTTGTTTGGCAGGCCGCCACAGCACGAGACTGGCAGGTGCGGCCCGATGATTGGCCGCAAACACGCTATGCGGCAAAGGCGATTAAAGCCGGGCGCCGTGACGTGCATTTCACCTTTTCTAGGATTTAGCGGCCATAGCTCTTGCGCTCTGGGGCTGAGAGGCGTATGTCAGCCGTATTCCTGAAAACAAAAAGATATATCAGGGGCGTAGCTTTCGCAGCGCCGCTCCAAATACGTGTGTTATTTCAGGCGAGGCCGTAAGGACAGCAAGAGTGACGACGCAGCAGCGTATCGCACAGATTATTGAACCCACAGTCAAAGCGCTCGGCTTTGAGTTGGTACGCGTGCGCTTAGGCGGTGGTCAAAAAGCGATATTGCAAATTATGGCCGAACGGCCGGATGGAACGTTTACGATTGAAGATTGTGAAAGCCTCTCGCGCGACATCAGTGCGGTGCTGGATGTGGAAGACCCAATTCATGAGGAGTATACGCTCGAAGTGTCTTCGCCCGGCATTGACCGGCCGCTTGTGAGGCCCCTGGATTTTGACCGCTACGCCGGCTTCTTGACGAAATTGACAGCAACCGAGCAGGTGGAAGGACGGCGGCGTTTTACTGGCGTTTTAAAAGGCATTTCAGAAGATCATATGATCACACTTGAATGCGACGAGGGGACCTTTAAAATTCCGTTTGATCGGATGGAGAAGGCCAAACTGGTCTTAACAGACGCGCTGATCAAGGCGCATCAGGACGCTGTTAAAGCAGCGCCGACAATGGAGAACCACTGACATGGTGCTAGCCACGAGTGCGAACAAATTAGAATTGCTGCAGATTGTTGATGCAGTCGCGCGCGAAAAGCTGATCGACAAGGATATCGTGTTTGAAGCACTGGAAGAGTCGATCGAGAAGGCTGCGAAGGCCCGCTATGGCATGGAAAATGAAATCTCCGCCGAGATTGATCGTAAGAGCGGAGAAACACGGCTGTTTCGCGTGATCCATGTTGTGGATGAGGTGGAAGACAACGCAACGCAGATGACAGTTGCCGATGCCAAACACCAAAAGCCAGATGCCGCAGTCGGCGATGTCCTGACCGATCCACTGCCGCCGATTGACTATGGCCGCATCGCCGCCGTTGCAGCAAAGCAAGTGATTTTCCAAAAAGTGCGCGATGCCGAGCGCGACCGGCAATATGACGAGTTTAAAGACCGGGTTGGCGAAATCATCGTGGGTGTTGTTAAGCGGGTCGAATATGGCCACGTTATTGTCGATCTGGGCCGCGCAGAAGGTGTCATCCGCCGCGACCAAGTCATCCCGCGCGAAAATCATCGCCAAAACGACCGTGTCCGCTGCTATATTTTAGATGTTCGGCGCGAGCAGCGGGGCCCACAAATTTTCCTCTCGCGCAATGCGCCGGAATTCCTCGCACATTTGTTTAAACAGGAAGTGCCGGAAATCTATGACGGGATTATTGAAATCAAGTCTGTCGCCCGTGACCCGGGCAGCCGCGCTAAATTCGCGGTTATTTCCAATGATACGTCGATTGACCCAGTGGGCGCCTGTGTTGGCATGCGCGGTAGCCGTGTGCAAGCGGTAGTCTCTGAACTGCATGGCGAGAAGATTGATATCATCAACTGGTCGCCTGACCCTGCCAATTTCATCGTCAATGCCCTGGCGCCAGCCGAAGTGGCCAAGGTCGTGCTTGATGAGGATAATGACCGGATTGAAGTCGTGGTGCCTGACGACCAGCTCTCACTCGCCATTGGTCGGCGCGGGCAAAACGTCCGGCTGGCCAGCGAGCTTTCAGGTTGGACCATTGATATCCTGACCGAAGCGCAAGAGTCAGACCGGCGCCAGGAAGAGTTTGTGGCGCGCAGTCAGATGTTCGTGGCGGAGCTCGATGTCGATGAAACGCTGGCGCAGTTGCTGGTAGCGGAAGGCTTTACGCAGCTTGAAGAAGTGGCATTTGTGGAGATTGAGGAGCTGCTTGCGGTCGAAGGCTTTGATGAAGAGCTGGCCGCGGAACTTCAGACCCGGGCCAACGAAGCGCTTGAGCGCCAAGCACAAGCTGCTGATGAACGCCGCAAAGAGCTGGGCGTTGAAGATGCAGTTGCTGACATTGACATGCTGTCGCCGCAAATGCTCGTGGTGCTTGGCGAAAACAAAATCCTGACATTAGACGACTTGGGCGATCTGGCGACAGATGAGCTGGTCGATAAAAAAGACGGCGTGCTTAGACAGTTTGAACTGTCTGAAGAGGAAGGCAATGCGGTGATCATGGCAGCGCGGGCACACTGGTTCGATGATGAAGATGACCCTGCCCCCGATAGTGCAGCAAGCCCGGAAGGAGCGGCCGGCGATGATGCTGCTGCCGGTGCGTAAGGTGAGGGCCGCGATTTGCATATGTCATCTCACCCAATTGCCGAGCGTCGCTGTGCGCTAACAGGCCAAACCGCTCCAAAAGCTGAGCTGCTGCGGTGCGCCTTAGCGCCCGACGGCACGCTAACGCCGGATTTAAAGCAGGTGCTGCCGGGGCGCGGGCTGTATCTCTCGCTTGGCGAAGCAAAACTGTCCGAAGCCCATGCGAGCGGCGCACTCCTTAAAGCAGCGGCGCGGCATTATAAATGCGCGCCGAAGAAAATCCTTGTTCCAGATGGTTTTGCCGAGCGCATTTCCGCACTTTATGTGCAAGCCACGCTGCGTCTCATGGGCCTTGAACGCAAGGCCGGCCGGGCCTTCTTGGGAGCCGATAGCGTCAATAAAGCCGGCAGTGCGGGCAAGATTTCAGTGTTTATCAATGCTGCCGATGGCGCAGGCGACAGTCATAAATTTATGGCGCGCGCCAAAGCCGCGGACCTCCCGGTCATTACCGCCTTTACAAGGGCGCAATTGAGCTTGGCATTTGGCCGAGAAAATGTGGTACATGCTGCGCTCGCTGAACGCGGCGGATGGCGCAATATTCTGAAATACACACAAAGCTATGTTCGCTATAGTGCAGCGACGCCAAGCGATACAGATAACGCAGGCGCAAGCATGCTGGAAGGTAAAGGCAGTCTATGAGTGACGAAAAGAAACTGACCCTGTCGGGGCGCAAGACACTTGGCGTGCGCACCACCGTAGAGACAGGCAAGGTTCAACAAGCCTTCTCGCATGGCCGCAAAAAGTCGGTACTGGTCGAGCGCAAGCGCAAGCGCATCTTGCGCAAAGGTGATGAACCAGAAACAAAAGTTGAAACGGTCCAAGAAGAGCCGGCCCCCGCGCCTGTAAAAGCGCCAGAAGCGCCAGCTAAGCCGCCGCGTGCGAAACCTGCCGCTGGACGCGAGGCGCGCGAAGATATGGTCCGCGAAGCCATGAAACGGGCCGAAGAGGACCGCCGACTGGCCGACGCACAGCGACGCAAACGCGAAGAGGAAAGTAAGAAGGAAGACGCTGAACGCGAACGCCTAGCGCGCGAATCGCGCGCAGAAGCGAGCCGCGAAGAAGCCAACGCAAAAGACGCAGCGCGCCGATCTGGGAAGAAGGACACCGGACGCGGCAAAGATGCTGCAGCCGCGCCGAACCCCGCGGATATCCCACCGGCGCAAGATGACGATGCACCGCGCCGCAAAACGCAAAAAGCGGCAAAAGGCCGGCCTGAACAAGACAGTCAGCGGCCGCAGCGCACACGCGGCGGTGAAGACCGGCGCCGGTCGGGCAAGCTTACCGTTGCCCGCGCACTGGATGGCGATGATGAAGAGCGGACCCGCTCTCTTGCGGCGCTGAAGCGGGCACGGGCAAAACAAAAATCAAGTGGCGGCGGCTCGCAACGCAGCGCCAGCAAAACGCCTCGGGAAATCACCGTGCCGGAAGCCATTTCCGTGCAAGAGCTGGCGAATCGGATGGCTGAAAAAGGCGCCGATGTCGTTAAGACCCTCATGAACATGGGTATGATGGTTACGATCAACCAAATGCTCGATCAGGATACCGCAGAACTGGTGGTGACCGAGTTTGGCCACAGCATTAAACGGGTCGCCGAATCAGACGTGGAGATCGGTCTGGTTGGCGCAGACGATGCTGATGAGGACCTAGAGCCACGCTGGCCGGTGGTTACAGTCATGGGCCATGTGGATCACGGCAAAACGTCCCTTCTCGATGCGATCCGCCAGGCCGATGTGGTGTCCGGCGAAGCCGGCGGCATTACCCAGCACATTGGTGCGTATCAAGTGAAAGTCGCGGACGGCAACAAAGTGACGTTCCTAGACACGCCCGGCCATGAAGCATTTACGCAAATGCGCGCGCGCGGCGCCAGTGTAACCGATATCGTTGTACTGGTTGTGGCGGCTGACGATGGGATCATGCCGCAGACCATTGAAGCGATCAATCATGCCAAAGCCGCAGAGGTGCCAATGATTGTTGCGATCAACAAAATGGACCGCGAAGGCGCAGACCCGAATAAGGTCCGCACTGCGCTCTTGCAGCATGAAGTCATTGTGGAATCGATGTCTGGCGATGTGCAGGAGGTTGAAGTCTCTGCGCTTAAAAAGACCAATATCGATAAGCTGCTCGAAGCCATCAACTTACAGTCAGAGTTGCAGGAATTAAAGGCCAACCCCAGCCGCGATGCCGAAGGCGTGGTGATTGAAGCGCGGCTTGATAAAGGCCGCGGGCCACTGGCGACGG
>JBCCLR010000114.1:0-11839 GCA_039026755.1 Pseudomonadota bacterium
ACTCGACCGCAAGGCCGCCAACCGCCATCTTGCCTTTTCGCAAGGCGTGCGATCTTGCCCTGGTGCCAGTTTAAGCCGGCTTGAACAGATGATCGCTTGGAACCACGTTTTCGACAACTTCGATGGCATGGCTTACGCGCCTGGCAATACATTTGAACGCCAGCCAGGCATCATGCTAGGGACCAGCGCCGTTCATGTTTATATGGCTCCGGCCGCTTAGGCGCGCGCGGCGCCCATCGATAAGCCTATAAAGGCGTCTTCCCGCACGCAAAATGGGTTGCTTTTAAAGCCGTGTCTGCGCAGGTTTGGGCCAAATCAGACCCGCTATTAAATCAATCAATGAGACGTCATGAGCCATATTTTCATTCTGAACGGACACCAGCCCTACCCCTTTGCGAAAGGCGAACTCAATGCAGCCTTTGAAGCACGCGCTCATGCCTTCTTCGAAGCACAAGGCCATTCTGTACAGCGCAGCCATGTGGCGGAGGGCTTTGACGTCGATGCTGAAATCGCCAAGCACCAATGGGCTGACGTCATCTTTATGCAGTTTCCTGTGAACTGGATGGGTGCGCCTTGGTCGTTTAAAAAATATATGGACGAAGTCTATACCGCCGGCATGGATGGCCGCCTGTGCGCCGGCGATGGCCGCACCGATGCCGCGCTGAAAGCGAACTATGGCATGGGCGGCACACTGCAGAACACGCGCTATATGATTTCAGCGACCCTCAACGCGCCAGCCGAAGCGTTCAATGATGCAAGTGAGCCGTTCTTTGAAGGCAAATCACTTGATGATTTGCTGCTGCCTGTGCACCTAAATGCGAAGTTCTTTGGGATGACGCCGCTGCCAACCTTTGCAGCATTCGACGTCATGAAAAATCCTCAGATTGAGACCGATTTTGAGCGTTTCGATGCGCACCTCAAAGCAGCGTTTAACTAAGAACGCAGCGGGCGCTGCGCCAGAGCGCTCCGCTTTCATTTGGCAGGCCGGTTAAAACCTGACCTCAAACTCCGCCCCGATGGTGCGCGGTGGGCTGATGAAAGCAAGACCAACACCGCCTGGACCCACAGAGACAACGCCGTTGCTAATGTTCACGGCCTGGGTGTTTTGCGTGGTGATAAACTCTTCATTGAAAACATTTTCTACAAAGACCGAGATTTGCGCTTTGCCATAGCGATAGCCGAGACGGGCATTTGTAATGAAGTAGCTATCGGTGCGGTCCGGTTCGAGATTTGTGAAGTCTGAAAATACGCCATCGGTATAGTTCACGATAAACGATCCGAAAATACTTCCATCGTCATAATTTGCGCCAAACGCCGCCGATACTCCTGGCGCTTGGGCAAAGCTATTGCCGGCCAGATTTGCAAAGCCGGGGTCACCAGGAAGCGGATTGCGATTCACTGGATCATCAACAGCAAATGGGAAATCAATGAACTCGCTTTCCAATAAAGCGATGTCAAAGAAAACATCCAGTTCCGGCGCGAATTGGTAATTCAATGAAAACTCAGCGCCATAAAGCTCCGCCTCAGCACCATTGATAATGTCTGAGGAGAGGCCAAGGGGCGTTGGAAGTGCAACCTGGATATCCTCATAGTCGGCATAAAAGATGTTGGCATTGACGGTTAGTTTTTGATCGAGCCATTGCGAGCGAAACGCCAATTCGTAATTGGTCAGAAACTCTGGATCGAATTCCTCAAGCACGTCGTTGCCAGGATTAAAGCCGCCAGCGCGGTACCCACGAGCCACTGAAAATGCAACTGAGCGATCCTCATCAAAACGATATACGATAGAGGCACGGGGCAGGAATGCGCTATAGTCGCCCTCCTCCAACAATCCTTGGCTGATAAACGCGGCAAAGGGGGCGGCGCATGGCACCGGACCTGGCAAAATTGGTGCCGTGACAATGCACGGATCCACACTCGCAACCACATTGCCATCAATGCCGGTGTCGTTGCTGGTTTCCCAATCATATCGTGCACCGACATTGACGCTGAGTTGGTCTGTTACGTCGACCGTAACGTCACCATAGATGGCATAATTCTCGGTTTTAAGGTCACGATTTGTCTGCTGGGAGACAGTAGCGCCTGGCGGATTGGTGACGGCGCCAAACGCGGTCAAATCAAACACCTGATCGACGGCGCTGTTTAAGGTATCGTTGTAATAGTAGCCGCCAAACCAACCCTTGAATGTATCGAAATTGAATTCCACCCGGGCATCAAATGAAAACACTTCGTCGGTACGAACATCATCGCCGCCATTGTTGATAATAGCGCGCTCGGTATCGTCATAGGTCGCCAGAGTGACGACCTTCCATTCGGGCGAAATTTCATATTGCAGATCAGCGAAATAGCGTATGTTTTCATTTTGAACACGGCCGTCTCGGGGATCGAAACCAACCCGGTCAAAGACATCAAAGCCTTCCGCCTCAATCGTTCCAAAGCCAGGTACGCCAAACCTGCGGTTTGTTCCACTGGTAAAGTTATCGATATATTGAATGCCAAGCTCTAGCCTTAGTCCGGCCAGCGCTTCCGGCTCAAACAGCAATTTACCGCGAATTGTGGTGGAATCATTATCGCCGCCAAATGTCCCTGTCGCTGAATTCAGCGTATTAAAATCTTCTTCACGATAGTCCGCCGCCAGGCGAAAGGCGATTTGATCCGTGATGATAGGACCGGTAACCATAGCTGAGGCTTGATAGGTATTATCCTCGGCAATGAGGCCTCTAAAACGCGCGCTAAAATCATATTCTGGGTCAGCGGTTTGAACGACGATCGCGCCAGCAAGTGAATTGCGCCCTTGTATCGTCGATTGCGGGCCGCGCAACACTTCGACTTGGCTCACATCCCACAGATTAAAGGCGCTAAGCGATCCTTCGGCTGTTATTGGTGCGCCATCAAGATAAACATTGGACGTCCGGCCAACGGCAACGTTGCCGCGCACCCCTCCACTGCCAATTCCGCGGATCGCAAAATTGAAAAGCCCTTCGTTTGAAGTCGTTAAACTGGGCGTACGCAAAAGAATATCTTCCAGTGCGTATATTGCCCGCTCATCCAGTTTCTGTTCTGTTAAGACTGATACGGACACATAGGTATCCTGTAGCGACAAATACTGCTTTGTGCCGGTGACAATAATGGTCTCATCAATCGATTTCAAAGCCCTCTGGCGGGTGTTCGGGCGCGCCTGCGCAATCTCTTCTTGAACAATATATCCACCACTTGGCGATCGGCGAAAGCTGAGGCCAGAACCGCGCAGCACTCGCGTTATCGCCTGGTCAGCAGTTAGCGACCCAGAAATTCCAGGTGCTATTTTTCCCGCAACCAACTCACCCGGCACTAAAATATCAATATCAAACGCCCGCGCCACAGCAGAAATCGCATCTTCCAAAGGCGCTGCGGGAATATTCACGGCTTGGCGTTCTTGCGGTTCAGACTGCGCCTGTGATGACGCGGTAAACCATGGAACAAGCGCAGTCGATAACGCGCAGGCTAACGCCACTTGACTGACGTAAAATCGCAAAGAATGCCGCATGGAAACCCCTTTCGAAAAGACTGTGAGTGCTACTCACTTGCAGACATGCCTTTACGACAATTGGGCTGGGAGATCTGACACCCCGGTTGAACTTTTTTTTGAAAAATGCGTTTTGGAGGGACGTTCAAATATACGTTAAATAACTGATATTATTCCGCTTTCAACGTAATCTTTTTATCTGATTGCCGCTCTATGCTGACCGGTAAAATGCTGCCTAAAACTTCTAAAAGGCTATCCACATTGTGCATATCGAAAGAACCAGAGACGGTTTTTTCACGAAGTGCATCAGCTGGATCATTAATAGAAATGTCGATCCCTGAATATCGGCTCAAATCGGCAACGAGCTCAGCCGGCGGCGCAGCGACATAGTCTACGCGGCCCTCTTGCCAAGCCCCGACTTTCTCCGCGGTGATGGGTTTTATTCTTCCGAGCCCTCCTTCGAGCGCTGCAATTTGCTGGCCTGCGCCAAGCATGCGCGTCACATCCGACTGCAGTGGTTTGGCATCCACAATCAAGGGATAGCTGACACGTACGCGGCCCTCAGCAACTGCAACACGGCTTATGCCTGCATTAAATCGAACGTCAAAAACCGTACCAACAGCGCGCGCATGAAGTGCGCCTGCAGACACCGTAAAGGGGCGCTGAGGATCGGGCATAACGTCAAACAGCGCGGCGCCGGAAAGCAAACGGACATCGCGGGCTTTAAAGCCATACGTAACGCGCAATTCACTGCCTGCATCAAGCAGGACTTTTGAGCCATCGCTCAGGCTTATGGAGCGCGTTGAGCCGCCTTCCGTCAGATAGGTCCGGATCGTCGATTGACCTGTTGCCGAGGTATCGAGTTGCGGTAAAAATATGGGAATCAACGCGACCAGAATAAGGGCAGCGGCTGCCCCGACCACCCATTTTGACCACCAGGAAAATGCTTGCCGGCCGGGTTGCGGGCGGTCGAAGAAATAGATGGTCTGGGCGGGCGCTGGGCGTAAGCGTTCGGGGTCTAACGTCGCCAGTGCAGCGCCTAATGTAATCGCCCGGTCATAGGCTGCGCAATGCGCTTCGCTGCGGGCAAGCCATGCCGCAAAAGCGCTGCGCTCTGTTGCGTCAAGATCACCAATATCGTTGCGCAATCGCCATTCATGCGCCTCGAACAGTAGCTCTGGGTCTACAGCGGGATCATTCATATGGATGTCGTTGTCACGCATTGGCCTCATCTCCCGACAAGGCCTGTAAAGCCGCATCAATATCTGCAAAAGCGCGGGCCAAGTGTTTCGTCACGGCGGTGCGGCTTAACGCCATTCGCCGCGCCACATCCGAGATTGAAAGGCCATCAACCCGGTGCAACACAAAAGCTGTCTGCCGTTTATAGGGCATGTCCGCAATCACCTGGCGCATGAGTTTTATTTGCTGCTTCGCACTTACGAGTCTTTCAGGGTCGAAAATGTCACCTCCGTGCGCAAAAAAAAGCTGCTCGACTTCAAAATCATAGCGTGCCCGAACGGTATCGCGCTTCTTTTCATTGAGCACCAAATTGCGGGCAGTCCGCCATAAAAAGGCTTCTGGGTTGCGCACATCATTGCTTTTTCGGTGCTCTAAGAGCTTTTGAAATGCAAAATGTGAAATATCATCAGGATCGGGCGGGCCATCACCAAAGGACTTGCGCAATGCGCCAGCGATGCGCCCGACATTGGCGCTATACAAGCGCTTTATGGCGCGTTCATCATCAGACACTGTCGCCTGTGTTCCTGCAAACCCGGTGCGCTGTGCCATCTTTCTGCTACCTGCTTATGAGAAGCTTTTTCAATACCTAGAATGGCCACTCTCCAGTGCAAGCGCATTTGTGTTCAGGTGTTCATAAGTATTGCTGCCCGACGAAGAAATACATGCAAGCCATCACGGGATGGAGGCGCCGGGAGGATGATCTCGATGACGCGATAAGCCGATCGACCGAAATCTTTGGTAAGAAGATAAATAACCGCTTCGGATATGTTTACAACATAGGTGTTAATGCAAGCAGTTGCCGTAGTGCAGCGGCGACCTTATGCGCTTTTGCTTGGCGCCAATCAACGGTGTGCCTTCCTCCAATTGTCGTGCTGCACCGAAGGCAAAGAGCGAGTTTTCGGCCTTATTGCGGCCGCACAGACCCTATTTTTACGTTTTTCGCAGCCTTAGTCGCATGTGCCCCAGCGGCTTGAAGGTTGGCACGCAGCCGCATGCCAGCCGCTAGCGCAATCGCGGCAAAACACAGCAATAGGACATCCATGACAAGTATAGCCGTTTTGCCATCTTTCAGGGCTCGGAGTGGATGATCACCTGTGATCAGCCAATTGAGGCAAACGGCACCAAACAACAGAAAACTTATCAAGACCGCTTGATCGAACCAGGCCTTTGGACCACGCACCCAGCCATGCAACAATGCGCAAAGCCATACGAGCATGAAAAGGATGGGCTCTAAAAATGGCTTGGGAATGGACTGCCAGGTCCACAAACCCGGCGGCAATGCGCGATTTATGAAAAAAAATGCGGCAGTTGCAGCCATCAGGCCCATAATGCCCCAAATGGCAAAGCCTTCAACAAAGCGCACGCTTCGCCGGCCTTGACGGGCATGCTCTTTGCGGCGGGTTTCAAGCCAATAGATATAGCCTGTTGCAATCATGATGCAGCCAGCTGTTCCGGCTAAAAAGTAAAGCCAGCGCAGTGTCCAATGCTCAAAGAAGATCAAATGCATGCCGGCTAGGACATTTTGGACGTCATATCCCAGTGACGTTTGATAGGTGCTGATCAACGCACCCTCGCCAACGCTAAACTGAAGCGGCATGTTGTAGCTGCTGACTTGATCAGCCACTGACTTGTACAGCCATACAACACCGCCCTTATCGTCTGGATATTCGATGTAGATGTCGGCAACGCGCTCACCTTGCCAAAGCGTCCTAGCGGTTTGAGCCATTGGATCAAGCCGTGCGATACGGCGGCCAAGCGCAGTGCCAATGGGTTCTACGTCTTGCATTCCTTCAATTTCGTATCGCAGCTGTTGACGCGGTGCTTCAGCAGTCGGGTATGCCGCCGACAAGCTCGGTTCGAAATATAGCCCAACCAGAATAATGACGCCCGTCAGCGTGATAACGATATGAAACGGCATGGCAAGCACACTTGTCAGATTATGCAAATCCAAGGATGACCGTGGCAGCTTTTTGCTTGGGCGGAAGGTGAAAAACTCGATGAAGATCTTGTGGTGAATGACAACACCTGAAACCATCATCGTGAGCATGAACATGGCAACAACCGCAGAGAACCAGCGCCCGTTTGGCAGCGGCGTCAAGCGGTAGTGCATGGGATATAAAAAGAACCGCGCGCTCAAAGAATCCATAGGCGCGGTTTCTTCTAGCGTGTTGGGATCGAAAAATAGGTCTGACCGCGTCCCGTCTTGCGCGAAGACATAAACGCTAATGGCTGGAAAACCATGCGAAGGCATGACAAAGCGAATGGCTTGCGGCGCTTCGCCAACACGCGTCCTTATAGCATCATAGATGTCATCCAAACTTGGCGGCTGCGCCGGCATGGAAAGCCGCGTTTGTGGGAGCATCCATTGGTCGATTTCCGCCTTAAAGACGCTCAGCGTGCCCATGAAAAACATCACGAACATGATGGAGCCGAGGATAACGCCCGCCCAGGTGTGCAGCCAGTTCATGGCACTGCGAAAATCAGGATGCATCGGACCCCACTATGTTTCAGTGCAAAACACGTCTTGAGCCGCCAAACCCAAAGCTGACATCGCCGCCGAGATATGCGACGACAACAATGCTTATGGCGATACTGGCTATAGCGCAGAGCCAAATGCGCCACAGATCACGTGCAGCAAAGCACCACAACAAAACCCCAAAATAGGTTAGAAACGACAACATCGTCGTCCAAACCAATGCGTTCGCTTTCGGCATCCACCCCAGCGCAACGATTGCAAGCGCTGCAGCCGCTGATGTCGTCTGCACCACAGCGTAATTCACAAACACGCCGAGAAGAACGCGATGTGTCGGCTCAAGCCGTCGAAGCACGGGCAGCAGCTTCATGCGCGGTGCGCCGCAAACCCTAGAAACCAAGCTCGGCGCCGACGCCAAAGGTGCGCGGCGTGTTTACCGTCGCAAAGGTTTCGTTGGGCGACAACAGCACCTCACCTGTCGCTGTGTTGACCGAGCCGAAATTTACATCCGTCAGAACTTCGCTGTTAAACAGGTTGGTCACAAAACCGTAGACCTTCCAAGTCTCCGTTTGAAAGCCACCGCGCAATGTCATATCGGTGCGGCTGTCTAGCTTTTCAGTAAGCGTTGCACCAAAGGCTTCGTTGAGCAGTGGCGGTTGGCCAGCGTCGATATTAGCCTGGTTGATGGCCTGATATGCCTCGAGAAAATCATCATTTGTTAGGTTACTGGCATCAGCAAATTGGCTGCTGATAAAGCTGAAGGTTGCATTTGCGAACAGCCCACTAGAATGTGTG
This sequence comes from Pseudomonadota bacterium, assembly GCA_039026755.1. Lineage (GTDB taxonomy): Bacteria > Pseudomonadota > Alphaproteobacteria > Sphingomonadales > CAKZYD01 > CAKZYD01. The sequence continues at coordinate 8,013 of JBCCLR010000114.1, forward strand.
TAGTTGGCGCCTATTGAAAAGGTCCAGTTTGGTGCTGATGGAAATTCATTACCTGCTAAATTGGCGAAACGCGGGTCAGCTGCGTTGGCCGGCGTGCCGTCTGGGTTGATGGCAAAAGGGAAATCATCAAATTCGGTTTTTAGATATCCGACAGATGCAAAAACGTCCAATGCCTCTGAAGCCTGGTAAGCAAGGTAAAGCTCGGCGCCATAAATAGTCGATTCCCCAGCATTCGCGATGATGTTATCAATCGTATCTGCGCTCTCGCCAGGCAAGACAACCTGTTGGTCTTCATAGAGCGAGTAAAATACATTAAGGTTCGCTGTGAGCGCGTCGTCTAAAAATGTATTTCTGCTGCCGACCTCAAAGGTGGTCAGAAATTCTGGCTCATATGTGCCGACCTGACTAACCACACCAAGCAGCCCGCCTTGCGTCTCAGCAAAAATAAAGGAGCCTCCCGCCCGATAACCGCGGCTGAAGGAAGCAAAAACTGAATTTGTGTCTGTGACATTGTAGGTTATCGCCAGTCGAGGCAGAAATGCATCAAACCGGTCGCGCTGGTCGGGGTCTGGTACTTGGCCGCCCGTTGCCGCCTCGGCAAGAATTTGACATGGCAACGTGACCGGATCAAATGGACCAAGACCCGGTTGCATCACCAAAGCATTTGGCACGGTTGATATGCACGTCGCCGGATCGACTGAAATGGTTTGTCGCACGTCGGACTGGAAAAATTCTTCATTGTCATAGCGGAACCCAGCATTGACCGTCCATTTCTCACTGATGTCCCATTCCACTTGCGCAAAGAACGCGAAGTTTTGAATATTCGCGGTACTGCCATCGCGCTGCGACAACACCGAAGTCGCCGGGTTAATGTCCACAAGTGGGCGCACAAACGCCGGAACGGCATTCAAGACGGCAGGCAATATTTCCGCCTGAATATTACGATCAAGCACGTCGCTTTCATCGTAGAAATAGCCTCCGATCAGACCGCGCAGATTGCCATAGTCAAATTCTGCTCGAACTTCGGCGGACAAAATCTCAGCGTCGAATTGATTGAAGGTCAGGCCGTTGAAAGCGGAAATGTCATCTTCCAGCCCAAACAGCCGATCCGTTTGGGTGTTTTCATAGGTTAAAATGGCGCGGCCAAGCCAGTTGTCTGTAAAGTCGTATGTGGTTTCATTTAAGATGCGGATCGATTCAACATCATTGTTTGGGAACCGCCCATTGCTCTCATAGTCGAAGAAATCAAAGTCTTCGAGCAAAGGTGAATTGCCGCCAAAGGCTGTGGAGACGATCGGCCGGGATTCACCTTGCGAAGCGTCGCTGTAATCGATTGTAAATTTGGTTGTGAAATTGGGCAAGCCGCTGGGCTCAATCAATACTTTACCCCGCAGCAAGACAGATTCGCGCCGATCAGCGGATTGGAATGCGACAGTGTTGGTAATAAAGCCGTCGGTGTCTTGATAATCGACGGACAATCGCGCCGCGACCTGATCCGCAATGATCGGGCCACTCACCGCGCCAGACAAGATGATGGTCTCAAACGAGCTATATTGCACCCGGGCTTTGCCTTCAAAGTCATAGGTCGGATCGGCAGTGGTCACAACAACAGCGCCAGCCAGCGCATTGCGCCCTTGCACGGAAGATTGCGGCCCGCGCAGCACTTCCACTTGCGCGGCATCCCATAGCGACGTTGGGCCGGTGCCAAGCGCATTTCCAGACAATGGGGCGCCATCTACATAGATGTTGGAGGTCACACCTTGGCCGGCGAGGCCGCCGCGACTGATGCCGCGAATGCTGATGGAGCCGGCTGCGCCGCCGCGTGAATTTAGGTTCGGCGTACGCAGGAAAACGTCGCCCACGTCAATCAGCTGTTCGCGCGCCAAACGCTCTGGCGTGAAGAGTTCAATGGATGCCGTCTGGTCTTGCAGGCTGCCGCCGAGCTTGGTGCCTTTGATGATGATCTCTTCAGGGTCAACCGCAGGGCTGGCGCGCTTTTGCGGGACGGCGGCGGCAGGTGCTGGCGCAGCCTGCAACACATACGCACCACTTGCCAGTTGGCTCACCGAGAGGTTTGTCCCGACCAGCACCTGCGATAGCGCAGTTTGCAGGTCAGGCGCATCTTTAATTGGGGCCGCAGCCTTGCCATTCACTAAGCTGTAAGGGGCAATAACATCGATACCAAAATTTGCAGCAAGCGCGACGATAGCTTTATCAAGCGGCCCACTTGGCGCGGAAAATGGTGATGTTTCCGCATCGACGGTTGCCGTTTGCGCAGAGCTTGTCGGTGCGCTTAAACCGGTTATCGCAGCAGCGGCGGCCGTTCCCAAAAAAAGTGTTTGAATTCGCTTTAAGTTGTCTTGGTACACTGCGCCCGGCCCTCTTTTTTATTGTCGCGAGTGCGATTAAGTCGCACTTATAATGTAGAGATGCTTGGGCCTCGCCGATCCACACCCTCGGGAGACATTTTTTTTAAAAAAGGTGCCGGAGCGTTGGCGAGAGCGCGAAGTGCGGCTGCGTTATTGAGCGGGACCTGCGTCTTCGATACGCAGGCCGGATTTGCCGTCTTGGATTATGCGCACGGGAAATAAGGCCACTAAAGCGTCCAGCATGGCGCTGGTGTTATACGCGTCGAATGAAGCCGTAACCTTGAGTGCAGCCAAATCAGGTTGGTTTGGCGCCAGGTAAATCCGCTGCTGTGCGTAGCGGTTGGCATCGCTGACCAATTCGGACAGGGTCGCTTCGTCATAATCCAGCCGTCCGGCCCGCCAGGCGGCAACTGCCGATGGTGCGATGTCTTGCGGTATGCCTAGGCCTGATAAATCTGTCGCAGAAATTTGCTGGCCTGTGCCGAGGGTCTCACTGACTGGAATTGCCGTTGCGGTGCCGCTGATCTGTGCATCAAAAGCAACACGCACCCGCCCTTCAGCGACGGCGATGCGGGCAACACCGCCATTGTTGCGCGCTTCAAAAACCGTGCCCAAAGCGCGCGCTGTTAAATGCCCAGCGGCGACAGCAAATGGCCTTTCGGGCTGTTTTGCAACATCGAACAAAGCAGCGCCGGAGATCAGCTCAACACGGCGCACCGTATCGGTGTAGCGGATTGTCAATTGCGTTGCCGGCGCCAAAGTGGCGCGTGTGCCGTCCATAAGGGTCAGCGCTTTAGTTTGACCAATCGCGCTGGCATAGCGCGCACTGCCAGTGGCGTACTCCTTGGAACTCCAGGTGGCTTTCAGCCCTGGATGGAGGGCAACTGCTATGGCAACGCCGCACGCCAATACGGCGGCGCAGACGGATGGCCGCCGCCCAATAACAGCAACGCTCTGGATGAACCTTAGAAATCGTTCACGAAGCGATGGTTTTACGACATCGACATCAAAGTCTGCCGGCGATAGTGATTGAAACGCCTGCGTAAGCGTTACCGCGCGATCATAAGCAGCCATGTGGCTCGGATCTGCCGCAAGCCAGGCCTGAAACCTCGTCTCTTCTGAGCCTGAAAGGGCACCTGACTGGGTTTTCAAACACCATGCGTGGGCGGCCTGGCGAAGTGTATTTGTGGCGGGGTCAGCGGTCATATTATCAGCCTTCCCTTTCATGGTCGCGGCGCGACGCGGCTAAATAGGCATCGATGTCGCACATGGCACGCATAATGTGCTTTTTCGCGGCCGTCGGCCCAACCCCAAGACGGCGCCCGACCTCTGTGATCGACAGGCCATCAATGTGGTGGAGCAAAATCGCCCGTCGACGTTTTTCTGGCATATGGCGCAGCACGTGGTTCACCGCTGTCAGTTGCTCTCTTGCTATTACGATGCTTTCAGGCGTCAAAT
>JBCCLR010000115.1:0-11824 GCA_039026755.1 Pseudomonadota bacterium
ATGGTGTCATCACCTGCTAGCCCGTTAAACGTCGCGCCGCCTTCAAAGGGGGCTTCCGCTGCGATGGTTTCGCCGCTCGCCGAACCGGTATAGACCGCATTATCTACATAAAGTGCTGACGTCTGCCACAGGGTCTGAACGTCGGCATAGGTAATCCAGTCACCATTTGCTGGGAGCGCAGCATCCAGGTCAAAAGCGCTCAGGACCCTGCCGTCCAAAGTAATGGAGCGCAGCGCGGAAACAGCGCCACTGCCACCAACCGACCAGTTTATATAATTAAGCCCACCGCCATTGGCATCGCGAATTTGCAGGTCGCCGTTATAGAGCCTAAACGTGAGTGCAGTGATATCAAAACCGATGAGCTCTAGCGTATCAAGATCGCTAGAGTTTTCTAAATGTGTAATCGTGTCGCCAAAAGCTTGAACAATAAATTGATCTTCGCCTGATCCGCTCTTGAGCGAATCTCCCCCTGCGCCAGCAAACAAAATATCGTTGCCAGCGCCGGCAGAAAGCCTGTCCCATCCAAGTCCGCCGTCGAGCTGGTCGTTTCCACTAGACCCATAGAGGCGATCATCTCCTTGTCCACCGTAAAGGACATCATCTTCGGTATGGCCGTCTAACCTATCGTTTCCGTCTCCGCCGAACAGAGCATCCTTGTGTCGTCCGCCGAGCAGGTCGTCATTTCCCGCGCCACCGTCAAGTACGTCATCGCCATTCGAACCTTTTAGTTCATCGACGCCGCTACCACCGAGAAGGATATCATTTCCTGTGCGACCAATGAGTTTGTCATCGCCACCATGTCCTTGAAGGACATTATGCCCAGATGTTCCATAAATTTCATCGCGAAATTGCGAACCAGCAACGCTTTCGATGCCCGTGAACCAATCTCCTTGCGCATAACCGCCGGTTGCGGCTACGCCTGGACTGAAGTGCCCATCAAGATCAACAATTATGCCGGCATTGGACCCTGTGTAATTTGCCCAATCGCCGCCATCTAACGGCGCGTTGGTAACGGCATCTCGGTTCTCCGCTCCGCCATCCAACTCGTCCACACCTTGGCCAGCAACCAAAACGTCGTTATCGTCGCCGCCACGCAACGTGTTGTTGGTCCCACGTCCAATAAGAGTATCATTGCCAGCGCCTCCGTCTAAAGCGCCTTCGCCAACAATTAACTCTTCTGGAGTTGGATTTTGGTTTGTGTCAGTGCCGCCGTTAAGCCGCAAGCCCGCTAAATTCGCGCTGGTACCATCAGCAAATTGTAGCGTTTCAATCTGTTTGGCAGCATCATCGAAACTCTCGATTGTGATCTGATCAGCACCACCATTGTAACCAATGACAAGATTATTGCCGTTATAGGCAAAGCTGAGATCGGACAGCGCAATGCCCTCTTCAAAAGAAAGGATATCTTCCGCGCCGCCATCGTCAGCAATGATATCGATACCATCGCCGATGCCGAAAATATAAGTATCACCGCCTAGACCGCCCTCAAGCCTGTCATTGCCAGCGCCGCCAATGATATCGTTGTCAAATTGGTCTCCGATGAGCTTGTCGTCATATGCCGAGCCTTCTAGACCTTCGATGCTGTCATACGCATCGCTTTCAGCATCGCCAGTGTTTTCTGATGGGTTTGCCAAGGAGGCAACTAGAGGTCCGCCCGGTAATGTGAATGGAATACCCGGACCGAGCCAGCTTTGATCTGGGATGGGCAGTGCATTCGCATAAGAGGCAATGTCTAAACCGCTTCCACCCAACAAAATATCCGCATGAGCGCCGCCTTCAAGCACATCATTGCCGGCGCCGCCGAACAAGATGTCTTCGCCCTCACCGCCGACCAGCCGGTCCTGACCTCCATTGCCGTTGAGAATATCATTGCCGTCAAGCCCAGTGAGATCATCATTGCCCGCATTGCCAGTGAGCCAGTCGCGGACCAAGCTGCCCGTTAACGTGTCATCGCCGTCAGTCGGGCCTGCACCCTTGCCGCCCCAAACATCAAACTCGCTCGTTTCAACAATGCCGGTATGGAAAAACTGGAATTGCTCAATCGGCTTGCCTGCCGCGTTCCAATCTTTAAGCGTGATGGTATCGGTTAAATCGGCAAAGGCCCCAGACGTGCCCGCTGCCGAGCCGATGCCGAGGACGAGATCATCGCCATCCCACTGCATATGAATATCGGCAATATCAATGCCAATATCGAATTCAATTTTGTCTGTGCCGTTATCATCGACGGAATTTATGCTGACGTTGTGGTAGTAGCCAATGGTGTTTTCGTTGTTTGCAAACGCTGAAGTACCATCAGAGTTGTAGTGGATCCAATCATGCATGACGCCGAATTCGTAGACAATCTGAGTTGGGTCAGCGGCGCTTCCTTCGTAAATTATCTGGTCGTGTTTGGAATAGCCAGACGGTGTATCGCCGTCCCAAAACTTTACCCAATCACCATCGGCGAATGTATCAATAACGATGTCGTTGCCATCACCGCGACCGTATTGAAACGTGTCGTTGCCTTCGCCGCCTGCAAGTATGTCTGCGCCGGCACCGCCCGCAATCCGGTCATCGCCTTGATTGCCCAGAACATAGTCATCGCCATCACCGCCAAGCACCGTGTCCGTACCGCTGTCGCCAGCGAGAATGTCGTCACCGGTTGAGCCAATGACCAGGTCTTCATCGCTTCCACCACTGACGAAATCATAGTCCGGCCCACCATTGGCAAAATCGGCGCCGCCGAGCGCGGCAATTTCGTCGCTGCCACGTCCACCGAAGATAAAATCACGCTCTGCGGTGCCGTAGATCTGGTTATTGCCATCATCGCCGTACAGGAAATTCGTATAGCCCAGCGCGACTTCCTGGCCATCGGCCAGGCGCAGCCGTTCCACCCGCGTCTCGCGGCTAGTGAACCAGTCGGACAGTGTGATTTGATCATCCGTGGCGATGGGATCGTCGTTTGCATCGCGCTCAACCAGCGAGATGATCAAGTCATCGCCGGCTTGGCGCATACGGATGTTTTCCCAGCCGATGCCAGGGCCCAGCACCAAAACATCATCGCCGCCAGCTGCCTGAAGGTCGACCGTTTCATGCGCCGAGGTGCCGCGCCAGTCGTTAAGGGTTGCCCCAGAGTCGGATAGCCGAGCGATATGCTCTGCAATAGTCAGGCTTTCGGCAGGCTGCAAATCTGTCGCGCGCTCAGGCGCTGGCGCTGCGCCCTCTTTAACAACATCGCTGCCATCGCCGCTGCGGAATAAATACTGATCACTGCCGTCGCCGCCATCGAGCAGGTCGCTCGCGGCAACCCACGCATAGGAGGTGCCCGGGGGGTTGCCAGGCCTTTCCGCAAGCGCAGCTGGCAACTGGGTGACACGGTCAACGACCTCGTTGGCGTTGGCGTTAACCTCTAAGTCGTTTAGCAGGCCGTCCGTGCTATTCCCGTCCACGACCTCTTGCGATGTTAAAGCGCGATCATAAAATTTGGCGCCATAGAATGTACTGGGTAAACTTTCATCACCAAATTGATTTACGTCGGTGAAGTTCGTGTTATAGCGTTTAGCAAAGCCTATTGTCATCGGGTCGGTGGTCGTCGGCGCGCGCGGCGTTATGGTTTCACTGCCCGCGCGCCGGTTTGCTTCGATGCCGTTAAGATAGAGCTTTAAATCCGCTTCATCATGGTCCCAGACGGCGACGATGTTGTACACCTCACCATCGTTAATATCGACATCAAACCCAACTTCCGGCCCATTGCTCATACGCACACCAAGGAACGACGTGTTGCCGCGATACCTCAGCTCGATAATCCGCGCGTTCGAGCCCTCGCGTCTCACATGCGCGATATAGCCAGACTGGTCCGTGCTCGCTAACGCCACATCAAGCGATAAAGAAAAATCGCCCGTGGTCGTCGCGGCAAGGCCGGCAGAGAATATGGCATCGTCCAGCAAAAGGCCGCCGCCAGAGCCACCATCCGCGCCGCCCGCTAAAATATCATCGCCCGAACCGCCATAGAGCGTGTCGGTCCCGGCGCCGCCTTCGAGCCAGTCTGAGCCTTGCCCGCCGAAAAGCTGGTCATCCCCCTCGCCACCATCCAGCAGGTTACCATTGCCCGCATTGCCGGCATTTACTTCCGCCGTATCGCCGGCGTAAAGCATGTCATCGCCCGCTTCGCCAAACAGCCAGTCATCGAGCTTGCCGCCGCGCAGCTCGTCATCGCCGGCGCCGCCAAAGATGTCATTGCCCAAATCCCCGCCGCGAATAGTGTTATCACTCGCATTGCCGCGGATCACGGCAGCCACGTCAATTGTTTGGGATTGGCCCGACACGCCCGCTTCGCCATTGATGGTCAGACCCGCAGTATCAGCAATGGTATCGCCATTGTCGCCCGCCACGGTCAGATCGCCAGTTACGGCAATCTCATCCTTACCCGCCGTATCAATCGTGTCGCCATAGCTGCCCAGCACAAACCCGCCACCCGCATCCACCAGCGAGGTCACCCGCTCCTTGCCGACAAGGTCAAACGACAGCTGGCCAGGGGTATACTCTGCGCCTTCAGGGCCGTCATAAACCCCCAAAGCCACATCCCAGCCGCCATACCAGTCGCTGGCGGCGCGTTTATGGAGGCCGAGTTCTACCGCTCTCACGCGTGTGAGAATCCAACCCGCTGCAAATGCGCTATCAGGATCTGATGCAATCAGGGAATTAATAATGGAAGGGTTTGCAAGATAGGAAGCATAGTCGCTAGCAACCGCTAGATCGCCGACGAGAGCCTCCATGCTAAATGCGGTCTCGCCAGACAGCGCAAGCGATGACGTAACTGCTCGCTTTCCAATAATATCTCCACCCGCAACTTGAAAATCCGATAACGCCGTGAAAGACCCTTTCTTAATAACGGCACCGCTGTCGCGCGTTTTCAGCTTTATGTCGCGCTCTTCACGGGATTGCGCTTCACGGTAGGTGAAGTCTTTTTTACGCATGCCATAAGTCCCGCCGGTGACGTCCTCACCGTTGAGCAGTTCGCCACCGACTAACGCTAGGACGCCATTCAGCGTCCCGGCAACCTGGCTTGCTAAACTCTCAGCCGCCTCTTCGCTACCACCTTTGCGAGACCACACATTGTCAACGACGAACTCGCCGTCACGCCATCGTACATCTGCACCCGAGCGGGGCGTTCCGCCGAAAAGAGATCCTATGACTCCTCCCAAAAGGAAACCTGCAACTGCACCTACGGCAGCACCAACTGGCCCGGCTAACCCACCTAGCTTGGTTGCAAAACTCTGAAATGCAGTCGCGCTTCCACCACCTAAAACGTTTGCTGCACCAGCGGCTGCGGCATTGCTAAAAACACTACCCAACGCAGCCGTCCCGGCAGCGGACCCTAAAGATGCACCAAGCTGACCGCCAATCGTATCAAAGCTTGCTATCTCACCTGCAATTTTACCACCGACAAACGAGCCAACCACATTTCCAAGCTCTAACGGCCCAATCACGTCTTTGATGGATGTGGTGTTGTTTATGATGTCATCAAAGTTGGTAAGTATACCCCCCAGCGCAGTACCGCCCGCCGTATTGAGGAGTTCGCCAGCGAAGCCATCGACACCCAATGCGCCCAAAAGCTCTGCGGTTAAAAACGAACTTAGCGCGCCAACACCTTGCGACTTGACCCGGTCGAAAAGGCCAGAGTCAAATTCTTGGAACGCCTGTTCTAAGGCGTTAAACAAGCCGATATCGTCTAGCTCGAGCAGGACCTCTGCAGAAAGACCTATCCGCTCACCAAGCTCCGCAAACAAGCTGCTGACTGCGACTTGAGTAAAAACACTATCGCCGGCGACCTGCCGCCCCAGTGTAGACCCAAAAATTGAGCCAATTTCGTCGCCGCCGATGACCTCAGCGTCGCCAATTTCGGTGATGTTGAATTCTGTGTCGCCACGCTCGAACCCATCTCCGCTAGCGTTTTCGGTAAGTGAAGTTACCGAATTGAACCCGAACCGCCCCGAAGAAGCTCGCCTATATTCGTTGAGGGTGCCATCTTCAAAGTTCTCGACAATCGCTACGGTTTCTCCTGCCGCAGTCGTATATGATTGAGAGTAAAAAGCTGGCGCGCCACTATTATTGGGGTCCCTCGCTTCCGTTACCCTTAGGGCAGTGCCGTCTTCCGCGGCAGTCGTGTAAATAGTTAGATCATAAACCTTGTCACCAATCCGCGCATTTGCCCGCGAAGTTGCCCAATTTTTTTGAATATCGAAGCGATTCAAACCTTGTTGAAATGAAATAGGTTGAAGATCGAAAGTTACGGTGTTTGGCGTTGGCAAGGTTAAAAAACTGGTCCAGGTGGAACTCTGCACACTCGCATTTGGGTCGGCATTCAGGCGCAACTGTTCCGCAACGTCAGGCCTAACGACGTCAGTTACTTGTGATAATAAGGTCCTTAACTTAGGGTCATTTTCGACGTTTTCTCGGACGCCTAATTCCGTAACGAGATAGACGTCTTTTGAACCATCCGGATTAGTAATCGGCATCAGCCATGCGAAGGCACCAGTCTCAAAATTTACAACCATTTTGGCATCTTCGCCAAAAGAACCTCGAGTATTCGCCTCGATAGAAGCTACATAATTTCTGACGTTGTCGATGGAGTGGGCAGACAAAAACTGTGCTATATTATATCCGGCGTTGAGCGTAATTGTCTCACCGCGCGTGATACCAAAATGACTAACTCTGTCATTATTCAGCGTAACATTGAATATTCGACCGCTGTCTGACGGATACAATATAGTCGAAGGGATCCTACCTAGTGCAAAGTCAACAACGTCAGCAAAAAAACCGCCCGTACCACCAACGCCAGGCGCGTTGAAAGTCACAACTCTGGTATTTGCGTTTTCACCGATTCTTGCTCTTAAAACACCTTCAGCAAAAACGGCTTGCGCGCCCCCTTGCGAGTGACCCACAATTTCAACAACGGAGTCTGGTTTAATTGTGCCGTTGTCGACCAACTCTTTAATAAAATTTTCAATCTCAGGCTGATAAATACTTGGACCGCCAGCAACGATGCTGTGTATATTTTCTATCCAATCTGGTGTCGCACTTCGCCCGTCCTCAGTGCCATCAATAGAAATGTAAATCTTGTCGGCGCTGTCTTGAAAGACATAAAGATCCAAACCCGGCGTCCGAAGAGTCCCGCCCGGCGAATTGTCATTTAGAGAGCCAATGAGTGAAAATTCGGTCGCAAAGTTATTGGCACTTTGCGCGTCAAAAAAGCCACTATTTACTAAACGCGTCTCCCGCTCCTGGAAAGTGTCGTTAATAGTCAAGTCAGAATACGCAGCACCTGCAACGATAGCGGATTTCAAGATGTCATCTATTGAAAGAACGGTAGATCGGTTTTGGATCGGCATTTAAATCCTCACTTACGGAGATCGAATTTGTAGCTAGGGTTCAAAATAAAAACTTTCATCGATGGGCACTCATATCCTCGAAAAAAATTTTTATGAAAAAATAATATAGGATGAGATATCCACTGATATTGCTCAAAATTGACTATGTCGATATTTTTATACAGATCTTTTATTCGAGATCTCTTCACAATTATTTCACCAGAATAAAACTCTGTTTGTTCAAAATCTTCGAATTCAACAAATCTTGAAATCAAATTTTCAGTAAACTCATATTCTAAACAGCTATTTCTTTCATTTCGGAGGGATTTAAAATTTATACTAAAGTCTATCGAATTTGAATCACAATTCCCATTTTCGTTCTTTTGACGAGAAGTAAATTTAATATATGGCCTACTATAATTGTTAACTATTTGATCTAATTCGGAAATTCTATTTATTACTTTTGAATTTGTCTCAATCCAGGAGACTTTCTGATTAAATAATGCAAATATGTTTGAATAAAAATAACCATCATGATTAACATACAACCCTTGGTCCAGCGGGATTTTAGCAAGGCTTTCATCTTTTCTAATCGAGCATAATTGATCTATTCTTCTCATAGGCATGATTAAATCGACATAAATAATTCCGCATAATACAAAAGTACCTAATAATGCACCTGGAATATTAAATATTATAAAGAGCGATAAAATATACCCTCCTATAGCAGCTAAGTATACTGGAGGTCCCGTAAAGTAAAATATGAACGGCATTAGGAAAACACAGAAAAACGTTATCAATGCGATTAGACAGAAGCCAGCAATACAGTCTTTCTTACTGTCCTTAAATAAATTTAGCGCCCCCATTAAACCATCCGATACCACTTACTCACCCCCCCAACTCCACCACATCGCGCTTACCCGTCGCGGGATCAGTCCGATGAAACTTCACCTTCTTCCCCTTCAGCGGCCCTTGCAGCAGGTCGGCCAGACAGGCTTCGGCGAGCTTGTTCTCGGCATTGGCCGTCGGAACCACCATGTCCACCAGCCACAGCCGATCGCCGGACTTCCATTCATCCGGGCGCAGGCGGGCGCCGCTGCCCGTGTCTGCGCCTGTGATTAGTTTTTGCTCCGCCTCTTCGCTGAGATACGCCCAGGTGGCATAACCCGCTGGTTGGTTTTCACCTCGAAAGACCCGGTACTGCTCCAGCATCAGCGGCGGCAGGATCATCCATTCCATGTCGGCGAACGTGAAGTGCTTGTGCGTGGGGCTTTGGGTGAGCAGCCAGGTTAGCTCGCCCAGCATGTGGCTTACGGTGTGTTGCGGGCTTGGGTGTTGCCCCGCGGCACTGGGCTGTTGCGGCGCAGCGCTTGGCGCGCCGGCTTTGGCGGTGTTGGTCATGGCTATGGTTGAGAGCCCCCACTCACAAGTTAAACGCAGCAAGGGCGCAGGCGGGATGCATGCCGCATCCACGCCGGTTTGATCCCCCGTGTTCACCACACTCTATACGGGAACATGCGCAGCGCAAGACAGAATGTTACATTCTCATAACTTTAACGCGGGGCTTTGGGCGTTCCTATCAAAAGTGTGCCTCTCCCCTATGGCAGACCGGCCTTGTGCCGCGTGCGCCCTAGGCCGTTTCCAGGTGAGGCGGCCACCGCTTTGCCGTCCGGACATGTGGCTCAACGCAGCCTTAGCGCGTCCTCATGGTCGCCCTGACTATGAGCCTGCGCTAACGCTCGCGAAACGCTTCATCACGGTATCGCAGCAGCGGGGAAAGAATGAACTCGATGATGCGCCGCTCGCCGGTCTTAATCTCCGTGGTGGCGGCAAGGCCGGGGCCGAGGGGGATGTCCCGGCCATTTACACGGATGGTCGATTGCTTGAGGGACACGCGCGCTTGATAGACCAGGCCGAGCGTCTCATCTTGGATGGCATCCATGCTTAGATCGTCTAACGTGCCTTCGATGACGCCGTATTTGGTGAAGGGGAAGGCTTCGAGCTTGACCTCTACGGTGTCGCCTTTTTCAACAAAGCCAATGTCTTTGTTGAGCACCAGCGCTTCAGCAATCAGCTCGCCTTCGCCCGGCACCACGACCATTAAGGCTTGCGCCGGTTCAACCACGCCGCCCACGGTATGGATGGCCAGCTGCTGCACCGTGCCATCCACAGGGGCGATTAGCTGTTTCAGCCCCGTGCGCGTGGCCGCCTTGAGGACTTCATCTTCGGCCAGGGCCACTTGGTTGCCGGCTTCGGCTAAGTCGGCAATGACCTGCTTTCTGAACTCTGATTTCACCTGGTCGGTCTGCCGGTCTAAGCTGGCGATGGCGGCCTCGGTCTTGGCCAGCTGCTGGCGCTGGATGCGGATGTTGCTTTGCTGGGTGACGAGACGTTCTTTCAGCTCTAGGTAGAGCAGCCGGGGGCTGAGCCCTTTTGCCATGAGCTGGGCGCGGGCGTCGACTTGCTCGGCAATCAAAGGCAGGGTTTCCTCAAGCTTGACCAGCTCTTGCGCGGTGACGGCTTTATCGGCGAGGCGCTCTATGCGCTGCTGCAAAAGGGCGGCGAGCTGGGCGTCATATTCGGCGACTTGGCTATCAATGAGGCGCTGCTGCACCAAGGCGATGGAGGTTGCGGTGCCGTCCGGGGCGATAAACGCAGGCGGTGTATTGTCGTCAAGATAGGTCAGCAGCGCCTTGGCCCGCGCCTCATCAACGCGCGCCATTTTAAGGGACTGGCCCGCCTGGCTTTGCTCTGCGCCCGTCACTGAAGGGTCGAGCTCGATGAGGACATCGCCCGCTTTCACAGCCTTACCGTCGGCCACGTGAATGGCGCGCACGACGCCGTATTCCGCCGGCTGGATGACCTTCACCCGCTCTTTGGGGATCAGTTTGCCTTGCGCCGTCGCCACCACATCCACATGGCCAAAGATGGCCCATAACAGAGCGATGAGAATAAATGCGGTAATGCTGATGAGGATGGTACGCCCAAGCGGCGATGGCGGGCTTTCAAGCACTTCAAGTGCGGCGGGCAGAAAATCCCGCTCCTCATAGCGCTTGGCGCGTTTTCTACGCTGATTTTCTAACGACCAGCTTTCTTTTAAAACGTCCCAGTGTCTAAGCACGCCTTGCATTATGCCTGCTCCTCGGGGCTGAGCCCCATCTGTTTGGCATAGAGCTGGGCATAGCGTCCGCCCGCCTTGAGGAGGGCATCATGGCTGCCTTCTTCGGTAATTTCGCCACGCTCAATTGTAATAATTCGATTGGCCTGGCGCACAGCGCTCAGGCGGTGCGCGATAATGATAACGGTACGGTCCTTCGCAATCGCTTGGAGATTGGTTTGAATGATCTCCTCCGATTCTGCATCAAGTGCCGATGTGGCTTCATCCAAGATCAAAATTCGCGGGTTGGTCATCAGCGCCCGGGCAATGGCAATGCGCTGCCGCTGGCCACCAGAGAGGTTGCCACCGCGTTCGTCAATGATGGTGTCATAGCCTTCCGATAGCTCTAAAATGAACTCATGTGCGCCGGCCAGCTTTGCGGCATCAACCACACGGTCCATCGCTGCGACCGGATCAGCCAGCGCAATGTTCTCCCGCACGGACCGGTTGAAGAGAATATTCTCTTGGAGCACCACACCCACCTGACGCCGTAGCCAAGCGGGGTCAACCATGGCGAGATCGATACCATCTACCAGCACCCGGCCAGCCTGCGGCACGTATAGCCGCTGCAGCAACTTCGTCAGCGTCGATTTGCCTGATCCGGAGGGGCCAACAATGCCAAGCATTTCACCTAGCGCGATCTCAAGCGATAGATCGCGCAAGATCTCGCGGCCATCGGGGCGGTAGCGGAACGTGATCTTATCAAACTCCACCGCACCTTTGATCGCTGGCAGGTTAGACCGGCCGGCTTTGGCTTGCGGCTCGGCCGGGCTGTTCAAAATATCGCCAAGCCGCTGCACAGAGATGCGCGCCTGCTGAAAGTCTTGCCACAGCTGGGCGAGCCGCAATACCGGCTGCGAGACACGCGAGGCGAGCATGTTAAACGCCACCAATTGGCCAACCGTAATGGTGCCTGCGATGGCAAGCGTTGCGCCAAAAAACAAAATCGCAGCCGTCGTCAGCTTGTTGATCAGCTGTACCGACTGGCTGCCCCAATTGCCGAGCATGTTGGCCTGGAAGCTGGTGGAGACGTAGCCAGCAATCTGTTGCTCCCATTTGCGCTGCATCTGCGGCTCTACGGCCATCGCTTTGAGCGTCTCAACGCCCGTGACGCTCTCGACCAGAAACGCTTGGTTCTCCGCGCCACGTTTAAATTTTTCATCCAAACGGCGGCGTAGTGGCGGCGTAATGCAGGCAGAGATGAGCACATAAAAAGGCAGAGAAATGAGCACGATCATGAGCAGGGTCGGGGAGTAAAGATACATCACACCCAGAAACACGAAGATAAAGAAGATATCGATGAATAGCGTTACCGATG
>JBCCLR010000116.1:0-11643 GCA_039026755.1 Pseudomonadota bacterium
CCCCACCAGAGCTGGCGGGACACGCACCAAGGCTGGATGTTTTCCATCCAGTTGAAATAGGTCTTCTCCCAAGTGGCGGGCACAAATTTGGTTTTGCCGGATTTGACAGCCTCAATCGCTGGCTCAGCCAGCGTTTGAGCATCCACATACCATTGGTCGGTCAGCCACGGCTCAATCACCACGCCGGAGCGATCACCGTAAGGCATCATTACGGTCTTTGGCTCGATTTTTTCAAGGCAACCTTCCGCCTCGATCATTTCGACAACACGCTTGCGTGCGTCGTAGCGGTCGAGGCCGATGAGTTCAGCTGGAATACCTGCTTCCTCAAATCCCGGACCGCCGATCTTAGCATCTGCATCAAGAATATTGATCTGCCGCAATGCATTGCGCTTGCCGACTTCAAAGTCATTGAAGTCATGCGCGGGGGTGATTTTAACGGCGCCTGAGCCTTGCTCCGGATCAGCGTGTTCATCAGCGATGATCGGGATGAGACGGCCCGTGATCGGCAGTTTTACCTGCTTGCCGACCAGCGCCTTATAACGCTCGTCATTCGGGTTTACGGCAACAGCACTGTCGCCCAGCATCGTCTCTGGCCGGGTTGTCGCGACAACGATATGTCCAGAGCCATCTTCCAGCGGGTAGCGGAAGTGCCAAAAATGCCCCTGCACCTCCTTTTGCTCTACCTCTAAGTCTGAGATCGCCGTTTTCAGCTTCGGGTCCCAATTGACCAGGCGTTTATCACGGTAGATGAGACCTTGGTTATACAGCTCCACGAACACCTTTAGGACGGCCTTGGAAAAACCTTCATCCATGGTGAAGCGTTCACGGCTCCAGTCGCAACTGGCGCCAAGGCGGCGCAATTGGCCCGTGATCGTACCGCCAGATTGCGCTTTCCATTGCCACACCCGCTCTAAAAAGGCTTCGCGGCCGAGTTCGCGGCGGTTTAGGCCTTCTTGCGCCAAATTGCGCTCCACCACCATTTGCGTGGCGATGCCGGCATGGTCTGTGCCGGGCTGCCAGAGCACGTCTTTACCGCGCAGCCGCTGATAGCGGATAAGGATATCTTGCAGCGTGTTATCAAGCGCATGGCCCATATGCAGTGAGCCGGTCACATTGGGCGGCGGAATGATGATGACAAACGGCTCAGCATCTGCACGCTGGCCAGCCTGAAAGGCGCCACTGGTCTCCCAATGGGTATACCATTTCTGCTCAATGGCAGCGGGGACGTAAGTCTTTTCTAACATAGCAGGCACATAAGTATCTAACGTTTCCGCCTACATGGCAAAACCGCGCCGCTTTGGGAAGCGGCGTTTAGGGTGATTTGCGTAATCGGGTCTAATCGAGGCCGGCGAGGCCGCGCAGCATAAGCGCCGTTTCGCCGCGCACCTGCGCTTTGACCATACCGAAGCCCTGATGTGCGCTCAGCTCTTTAGCCTTTGCGATGGCCGTTTGTTCAAGCACGTCCGGCGTCACATAGGCATCAAACAGGTCGAGCGCTGCGGTCTCATCCGTTGTCATGAGCACACCGCTAAGGGTGAGCCGGCGCAAATGCGGCTGCGGGATTTCGCGCAGCGTGATGTTGAGGGGGACGGGCGGATATTTCAGGCCGACAGCCACTTGATTGAGCCCAAGTTTGCCAGGCCCACTGGCCAAGAATTTCCAATCGCAGGCGAGCGCCATAATAAAGCCAGCACCAATGGCATGCCCGCGTACCGCAGCCACTGTCGGAACCGGCAGGCTGTAGAGTTTCGCCATGATGCTATCGATACGCGCCAGAGCTGCGGTTTTTTCATCCGGCGCAAACCCAGCTAAGGCTTTAGTATCAATTCCAGCACAAAAGCTGCGTTCAAGCCCGGCGATGACCAAACCACCGGCCGGCGGCGCACTGCTTAATTCATCTAAGGTTTCATCAAACTCGGCCAACATGTCCGGGCCAAGCGCATTGACCGGCGCGCGCGTCATGCGCATAAAAACTGTGCCATCATGGTCTTCACGCACCAAATCGGCCACGCGCACCCTCCCAAATCGTATTCGTGTAGCACCCGCAATGTGGCATGCAGGCACTTGTACATAAACAGATTTTTATTAGAGCGCTTTTAGTTTGTCAGCGCGCCGATGGCTTGTCAGCTGTCACGGCCGGAGATACGAGCGATTTCGCGGTTCACCAGCTGTTCGACCAAAGTTGGCAAATTTGCATCGAGCCATTCCCGCAACATCGGCCTTAGCATATCGGTGACTAAGCCTTCCAGGGTGTTTTCAGCGCCGGGATAGTTGCGCACCACAAGCGCGGATAACGCATTTAAGTGTTCGGATGTCGCTGCCTGCGTCATGTCAGAAACAATGGGATCGGCTGCAACTGGCCCTGCCGGCACTTCCTGAGTGAGTTCAATGACGTCCTCGTCGGTCTGCTCAGGCTCCAGTGCAGGCTCAGGCTCATCCGGCTCAACCTCGGCGGCGACGGGCTCAAACTCAGTATCGTCGGTCTCCGGCTCTTCGGCGGCGACGGCGTCTGCTTCTGCCGCTTGCTCTTCGTCTACCAGCTCCGGTTCCGCGGGCGCTTCGACGGCTTGCGGGCCGACAGCGTCTTCAGCGCCTTCACCAGGCGCTTCATCATCTCCGTCCTCAGAGATGATGCGCCGGATTGAGGCAAGAATCTCTTCCATTGAAGGCTCTTGCTGCGCAGTTTGTTCAGCCATGATGCGTTCCAGGTCGCGATCTGCGTTAAAAAATCAACGTTCTGGTTACAGTTATAGGGTTAATAAAGCTTAATCAAACTTTCTTGGCCCTAGCCTATTTTGCCCGGTCGCCGCTTGGCGTTAATCGCCAAACCCAAAAAATTTCCAATCCACTTTGTCGGCATGCTCTTCGGGATCGTAGATTTTGACCGCTAAATCCAATTGTCGGGCCGTTAACTGGCCCATCGAGGCAAGCAAACTATACGCTGCGACAGTTTGATCTCGCTTAGCACGGACTAAATTCACCTGCGCATCGAGCGCTTCTTGCTCGGCATCAAGAACATCAAGCGTTGTGCGCGAGCCTACAGCTGCTTCCTGGCGTACGCCTTCAAGCGCAATATTGTTCGCGTTCACAGATTCCTCATTGGCCTTAATCTGTGCCAAGCTGGCTTGATAGACTTCCCAAGCAGTCGTGACCTGCTCAACCACTTGACGCTCGGCGGCGCGAATTTCTAAAATACGCTGGCTGCGTAGCTGTTTGGCCTGGCGCACAGCGGAATATTCAGCGCCAGATTGGAAAAACGGGACTGTAACTTCAGCACCAACCGTCGACACCACGCGTGTATTATCGGCGGTGATCGCCGGGCCAAGCACCTGTACTCCGGTGTTGCGCGAAATCCTGGCAAAGCCATTTACACTCGGCAACAGGCCGCCTTTGGCTTCTTTCACGCTTGATTGTGCCGCTTCCTCATTATAACGCGCCGCCAGAATGATTGGTGCGCGTTCAAAGGCAGTTTGCGTGGCCGCTGTGACATCAATAGGCAAATCAGGCGTTTTGGGCTCAACCAAATTGACCGGCAAATCACCAACGACTCTGCGATACTGCTCTTGACTTGCTGTTAAATCTGCTGCCGCAGCGGCGCGGCGGGACACTGCGTCCGCAAGCCGCGCTTGGGACTGCGCAACGTCAGTCCGGGTGATTTCGCCTACCCGAAAGCGGTCTTGGCTGGCTTCAAGCTGCCGGCGAAGCACAGCAATCAAATTATCATTGAGTTTTAGCACCGCCTGATCGCGCAGCACATTCACGTAGGTGGTTACGGTTTGTAGCAGCACATCTTGCTCGACCGTGGCCAGGTTGGCGCGGCCGGCAAGCACATCCGCTTTGGCCCGCTTCACCGAGTTTTTCGTCCTAAACCCCCTAAATATGGGCTGATTTACAGAGGCCGAAAGCGCTGTATTGGTGGCTGGAAACGACAGTTCATCGCCGCCATCGGTAGTGCCTTCCGGGGTGGTTACGCTTTCGACCGTAAAGTCCGTTTGCGTGCGATCAATCGAGCCAGTGCCAGAGAGGTTAGGCAGATAGCCGGAATTGGCTTGGAACACATTTTCATCGACTTGCCGCAGCGCCGCGCGCTGTGCTTCCAGCACAGGGTTGCTTTGATAGGTTTGCGCCAGCGCTTCTTCTAAGGTTTGCGCCGCAACACCGGCATTACTCATCCATAGCGCCCATGCAGACACACAGCACGCAGCGCTTAAAAATCGAAATTGAGCTATCATTATAGGGAACCTTAGAAGGAAAATGTGTCTGGTAGTGAAAAGGCATCCAGGAGCGGTACTTGCGCATCCATAAACGCACTCAAGCCGAAAACGCCAGCGACTTTTTTGCCTAGAACACAGCGTCCGACGCCATTTTTGACCTGCACCGTGATGAGCCTGCCGCCTTCGGCCAATTGATCAACAATCGCGCGCGGGATACGCTCAACTGCACCGCCAATAAAAACCACATCAAACGGTGCTTCTTTGTCGTAACCATCCACAAGCGTATTTTCAACAACGGCAGCCGTGCCTAGCCCAAGCTCAGTCAGCATTTCGTTTGCTCGCTCGACGACCCCGGCATCATCCTCAACGCCGACCACCACGTTAGCGAGCTGTGCGAAAACGGCAGCAGAGTAGCCGTGCAAGCAGCCGATATCGAGGACAGCATCAGACGCACTAATATCAGCGGCTTCTATAAGCCTGCCAAATACAACCGGCTCCATCAGCCAGCGGCCCGGAAGAACCTCGATGTCCTCATCCACATACGCCATGGCGCGTTTCGCCTTGGGGACAAACAGTTCACGCGGCACAGCCCGAATGGCGGAAAGAACCGCTGCATCGACGATCTTGTTGGGCCGCAACTGTCCATTAATCATCGCTTCGCGCGCGTCTGTGAAGTCACTCATAGGTCTCTCTGGATTAAAGCACTACGGCGGGTTTAAATGACAAATTCGCTTTTTCTTACGCGCCAACACGCCGTTTAGATGGTTGGACCGACGGACCCTGATATCGTTGCGGGATGGACCTGGCTATGTCATTTCACAATTTTTAAGAAATAACGACCTGAAACACTTTCATCAAACACTGTAGCAGCTTGTAGCTTGCCATTCGCTCGGCAACACTCTAAGCCAGCGCTGATATTTAAACAGCCTGCATCCCCTCGGCGCGGTGGCGGAGTGGCTACGCAGCGGCCTGCAAAGCCGTGTACACCGGTTCGATTCCGGTCCGCGCCTCCATGTTTTGTATGCTATCGCGCAGTCGCACTGCTTGAGCACGCATTTTATTGTGCTACCGCGCCCGTGCTGGCCGCTGGTCCATGTTGCCGCAGGCGGCTTACTCAATACAGGCTTGGCATCGCTGGGCGAAGTTGTTATGACCCAGCGCGACTGGCGGTGACAACGTCAGTACACCGTGAAACTGCTCCTCGGTAGCTCAGTGGTAGAGCAAGCGGCTGTTAACCGCTTGGCCGGGGGTTCGAATCCCTCCCGGGGAGCCATTTCACAATCTTTAGCGCTTGGTCGAAGCGCAGCATGCTGCGTAAATATCTGACCCAGTGGCCGCCCAAATATCATCGCGCGCAGCCAGACTTGCCAACAAATCCTTCAAAATCTGAATGCGGAAGGGTTGGCCGATCACATATGGCGTGAGGGCGATATGCAGAATACGGCCACCATATCGCTCAGCTTCATTTGAAAGCCAGTTAGCGGCATCGGTGATTTGATTTGACCACATCTCCTCATTATGGCCAAGCGTGACCATCGACTTGCGGTCCTCCAGTTCATCGGTAAATGGCAGGGCCGCAAGACCGTTGTTCATAGCAAAGGGCATATCATCATTGCCCCAATCGGCCGTCCAAGTGAACCCCGCATCCTTGAGGAAATCCAGCGTATGATCGCTTTGGCTGCGGCCCGGCGACATCCACCCGTGCGGCGTTAAACCCGCCGCGGCCCAATCAGCTTTGCAGCGCTCAATCTGAGCGTGTTCCTCAGCACTTTCCATGCCGCCATAATGGAGCTGGTTCATATCCACGCCGTGCGCTGCCAATTCCCAGCCGGCGGCCTTAATATCTTTAATCAACTTCGGCGTGCGCTTAAAAAGCGCACTGCTGATGAAAGCGGTTGCTGGAAAACCCGCCTGATCAAGGGCGTCCATCACCCGGTAAATGCCAATACGATTGCCATAATCGCGCGTGGTATAGGTGCGATAATCAGGAAATGGCGTCACCATATGGCCTGCCGCGCGAAATGGCCCGTCATTGGGCGTTAAAGGAAAATACTCCACCGCCACGGTGATCCACAGCGCGACTTTTTTTCCGTCTGGCCAGGTGACTGGGCTGTCCTTGAATAAATTCCGCGCGGGATAAAGGTCATGGTCCATGCCCTCACGACGTTTTGGAAACTCCAAATAAGATGGATCAAGCGGCATGTTCACTCCCCTGCTGCGCGGCGATGTTTTCCAGCGCTGCGTCATACACATGGTCGTTAAAGTAGTCGGCAATATCACAGGCCCGTGTGATCCACACATCGTCGCGGTGTGCATCGGCATATTTCAAGATCTCTTCGAACGGACCGATGCGGTGTGCGCGTGAAATCAGGTATGCGTGCAATGGAATACACATGACCGTGCCTGATTCGCTGCCTTCTTCAAGCAAAGTATCAAATTGCCGCTTCAGCATATCGGTATACTGCGCAGATGTGAGGCCAAACACGTTAAACGCATAGTGGTCATTGACTTCTAGCGAGTAAGGCATGGACATCAGCTTGCCCGTGCGCACGTTGAGCGGCTGCGGCTGATCATCCTGAAACAGGTCACAGCTGTACTGAAAGCCCAGCTCAGCAAGCAGTTCGATGGTTTGCGTCGTGTGGGTCAGCGCCGGCGCAAGATAGCCGCGAATGCGCTGCCCCGTTGCTGCTTTGACCGTGTCGATTGCGTGCTGCAGCGACGCGCGCTCTTGGTCGCGGTCCATGCCATAGCAATAGCGGGTGTTATAGGCGCCATGGCTGAAAAACTCCCAGCCCAGTGTGTTGGCCGTTTCAATGATATCTGGGAAATGATCACACATGGACACCGATAAGCTGACCGAGCCGGGAATAGAGTACTTCTCCATCAGATCAAACAAGCGCCATCCGCCAACGCGGTTGCCATGGTCGCGATAGGCATAATTTACGATGTCCGGATTGGGCCTTGGCCAGGGTTTTCGCAATGGATTTTGCGGCGGGTGCAGCTCATAAAATTCAATGTTCGGCGCCACCCAAAACGCGAGTTTCTTCTCGCCTGGCCAGCGAAATTTCGGCCGGTTCCGATACGGCCAATAGTCATAGAGCTTTGGATCATCCATGCTGCTTAACGCCTTTCCCTGCCTACTGTGCACCGCAACGTGCTGCACGCTCTTAGAAAACCCGGCAATGTTTTGCACATCAAGCTACGCACGTCATTCGCTGTGCGAGTTTTAGCGCCACATAAGCGCTCGATGCCCAATCGAAAATATCAATCAGCGCAGCATATAAACTCAATTTTTTCAGCGCTTGCATTCGCTACAGATGGCCTCATATCGACCCCATGTACACATGAAAGGGAGCTGCCACATGACGCTTCACAATACCAAACATGACTTATCCGCCAACACCCGGCAGGCGATTGTAACCCTGCTGCAAGCACGGCTGGTCGATGCGATTGACCTTGCGATGCAAACCAAGCAAGCCCATTGGACGGTAAAGGGCCCAAGCTTTATCGCGCTGCATGAGTTGTTCGACAAACTCAATGACACGGTCACCGAGCATGTCGACACCATTGCCGAGCGTATTGCGATGCTTGGCGGCACGCCAAGGGGGACAGTTCAAGTTGTCGCGCAAGAGAGCGAGCTGAGCGCATATCCACTCGATATCACCAACGGCGCAGACCATGTCGACGCGCTGTCCTCGGCCTATGCAGCCTTTGCGAAGCGTTTGCGCGCGGCAATGTCGGAAGCCGGCGAAATCGGCGATGAAGACACGGTCGATTTATTTACTGGCGCATCGCGCGATATCGATAAGGCCTTGTGGTTCATCGAAGCGCATGGCCAAGCGCGCGCTTAAACATACTGCAGAAAAACCCATTGCGCTGCGAGGGCGGGTTTATCCTCGCCCTCAATTTCCACCGCTACAGTGTAGGTGAACTGGTAGGCACCGTCGTTGCGGCGGTCAACGCTTGCTAGGGTAAAGCGGGCACGGATGCGCGCCCCCACTTTAACCGGAGCGATAAAACGCACCCGGTCCAGGCCGTAGTTTAGACCCATCTTTAGGGTATCCAGCCGCAAGGTTACGCCATCCGCCATCCCCGCCAGCAGGGAAAGCGTATAAAAGCCATGCGCTATTGTCCCGCCTATGGGCGTAAGCTTGGCTTTTTCAGGGTCGACATGGATGAACTGATGATCGCCGGTGACGTCGGCAAACGCGTTAACACCCGCTTGTGTGATCTCGCGCCAGTCCGACACGCCGACTTCCTTACCGACATGACTTTGTACGTCAGAAGCTTGGATGATTGGCATGGCTGACCCTCCTGCTTGTGCGGCTTACATCATGTTTTGCACGTTGCAGTGGACACCGCCATCTACGGGAACGATCGCACCGGTGGTATAGCTGCCGCCCTTCCCGCACAGGAATAAGAGGGCACCCGCAATATCCGTGGCCATACCCAACCGTCCCAATGGGACGCCGCTTGCTAGTTGCTGCGCTGCCGCTTCATCCTCAGTGACGAAGGCCATCATGCGGCTGGGAAACGGGCCAGGGGCGATTGCATTCACCGTAATGTGTTTACCGGCCAGTTCATGGCCAAGAATTTTCGTGAGATGATGCACCGCGGCTTTTGACGCGGCATAGCTATATGCGTCATTGCCAATGGGTTGGTTCGCCACAACCGAGCCGACATTCACAACACGCGCGGGAGCGTCCGCGCTTGCAGCTTTTTCAAGCAGTGGCGTAAGCGCTTGGGTTAGGCTAAACACCGCGCTTACGTTGACCGACATGATGCTGTCCCAAGCCTTCCAAGGGAAACGATCATAGCTCGCCCCCCAGGTTTTCCCAGCATTGTTCATCAAAATATCGAGCGTGTCTTCGCGCTCGCCAATGGCCTCAGATAGCTGTTTGACGCCTGCCTCAGTCGATAAGTCCGCGGCGAGGCCAACCGCTTCGCCATGGGCGCTTAAGTCTTCGGCGACCGCTGTGCAGGCATCGCCCTTGCGGCTGGCAATATAAACCTTCGCGCCAGCCCGCACGAGCGCTTCACTGGCCATACGGCCAATGCCCGTTGCGCCGCCGGTCACCAGCGCAACCTTCCCCTCTACGCCAAAAACATCCGCGAGAAAAGACACTGGCTAAGCAGCAATGCGGGTTCTGGCGGCTTCATATTCCGCGGTTAAACGTGCCACCAAGGCCGCAGTCGTGCCGACAGATTTGACCGCGCCGATCCCCTGTCCGCAGCCCCAAATATCCTTCCACGCTTTTTTCTCTTGGTTGCCACCAGAGCCGAAGTTCATCTTCGATGGATCGCTTTCCGGCAGGTTGTCTGGATCAAGGCCAGCATTTTCTATAGACGGCCGCAAGTAGTTGCCGTGGACGCCGGTGAACAGATTTGAATAGACGATGTCTGAGGCATCGCAATCCACCACAGCTTGCTTGTAGCCTTCCGACGCATTGGCCTCGTCCGTGGCGATAAAAGCTGAGCCAATATAGGCCATGTCTGCTCCCATGGCCTGTGCAGCAACAATGGCCCCACCGGTGGCAATGGAACCAGACAGGAGCAGCGGCCCATCGAACCACGCGCGGATATCTTGGATGAGTGCAAAAGGTGAAATCGCACCCGCATGACCGCCGGCACCTGCGGCAACGGCAATCAAGCCATCCGCGCCCTTCTCGATGGCCTTTTTGGCAAACCGATTGTTGATCACATCGTGCAAAACAATGCCGCCAACAGAATGCATCGCCTCATTCAAGTCTTCGCGCGCGCCGAGAGATGTGATCGTAACTGGGACTTTAAATTTGACACAGGTTTCAATGTCCTGCATGAGCCGCTCATTCGACCGGTGCACAATTTGGTTAACCGCATAAGGTGCTGCAGGCGTGTCAGGGTTGGCTTGATTGTGGCGATCTAACTCTTCAGTGATCTCCGTCAACCACGTTTCAAGCATGCCCGCTGGGCGCGCATTGAGCGCTGGAAAGGAACCGACCACGCCTGCCTTGCACTGCGCAATCACCAGCTTTGGGTTTGATAAAATAAACAAAGGCGCGCCCACAACAGGCAAGCGCAGTGAACTGAGAAGGGGTGGTAAAGCCATAAGGTCTCCTGCGACAATCCAGGCTTTACCTTTACGTTAACGTAAACCAAGCAGCAAGCGCTGTTTACGCTGCCCTGCGAAACTATACAGGTGTCTGCGCAGGGCCGATTTGGAGCCACGCTCAGGTGCGCCTCCTCGGCATTTTCAGCCGGGACCCTAGCTCGGAACTGGCACACCCGCATAGTCAAACACTTGACCCGATTGTTCAGGCGTAATGTGATCCACCACCTCTAGCATCATGCCAGCGGAGTGAGATGGGCTAAACAGCTTCTTCGTCGCCACATTGCCTTGAAACGGTTTGGACAGCTTGGTGTCAACTGTACCAGGATGCAGGCCTATACAAGCCGCATCGGGCCAACGCCGCGCCAGCTCTATCGAGGCCGTGCGCAGCAGCATATTCAGTGCCGCTTTCGACGCCCGATAGCTATACCATCCGCCAATATTATTGTCTGAAATGCTGCCAACTCGTGCTGAAAGTGCGGCGAAAACCGACTTGTCGTTACGCGGGAAAAGCCCCAGAAAATGCTTTAAGATCAACGCGGGAGCCACTGTGTTGACCTGCAAAACATGCTGCATCATATCCGAGTCCATATGCCGCCAGGTCTTCTCCGGCTGCACGTCCCCGTCATGCAATGTGCCGATCGCCACCAGGATGAGCCGCGGCGCGCGCTCTTTAAGCGCGGCCGCAGCGTTCATGAGGGACGCTTCATTAAAAATGTCAATGTGCCGGTGCTTGACTTTTGAGTGCTCAGGCAAGCTGGTTTGCGAGGAGAATGCATGGACATGGCTAACCTGATCGCTGGCCGCCAAATGCGCGACAAATGCCGCACCAATCCCGCCGCCGGCACCAAACACCACGGCTTCAAAGGGTTTTGAAAAACTTGAAAACATCCGCCCACACCTTACACGTTTGACGACTATGTGTAGCGCAGAGCGCGAAAGCCTAGTGCGCCCAAACGGCGCAGATCAGGATATGCCGCCTTATGGTGGTGACCCCTACGGGACTCGAACCCGTGTTTCCGCCGTGAAAGGGCGGCGTCCTAGACCGCTAGACGAAGGGGCCGTAGCGCGGTGTGCTCACCGCGGGATGTACTCTGCCGCCCTGCTAGGGTCAAGCGCTATGGCCTTGAAATATTGGCGCAGGACTTATTGGCGGCATTTATTGCGACCAGGCGGCGTCTTCTAAATGCAGTTCCGCCCTTGGGCTTTGCCCCCAATCGTCTCGCTTCAGACGGCCCGCCATATGCATCTGGCGCCCCTGGCCACTGAGAAGGGCTGCACCGAGCGGTGTTTGCGCGGCGCGAAAAGCCATCACTTTGAGCCGGCCACCGCCAGCATCGC
>JBCCLR010000117.1:0-11607 GCA_039026755.1 Pseudomonadota bacterium
GGGATAGGATCGTTTGACAAATGCGGCATGGCCGCGTGACCGCCCTTGCCTTCAACGGTAATGTTAAAAATATCAAAGCCGGCCATGAGCGACCCCGGCTGCGCTACAAAGGTCCCAAGCGGGAGCTGCGGCATATTGTGCATGCCATAGACCGCTTCCATGTCAAACTGATCAAACAAACCATCTTCAATCATGACTTTCGCGCCGCCTTCATTTTCCTCAGCGGGCTGAAAAATAAAATAGACTGTGCCATCGAAATCAGGCCTGGCAGAGAGCTCAGCTGCTGCGGCAAGCAGCATCGCCGTATGCCCGTCATGGCCGCAGGCGTGCATTTTATTGGCATGTGTCGAGCGATAGTCAAAGTCGTTTGCTTCCGCCATGGGCAGCGCATCCATATCCGCGCGCAGGCCAATGGCGCGGTTACCCGTGCCAGCTTTGAGCGTGCCAACAACACCGGTCCCCGCCAGTCCGCGATGCGCAGGGATGCCAAGCTGCTCGAGCTTTGCGGCGACGATGTCTGATGTCCGCTGTTCTTCAAACGCCAATTCAGGGTGGCGATGCAAATCCCGCCGCAGCGCGATAAACTCGCCTGACGTTTCTAAAAATGGCTTTAACGCAGCTTCGTGCAACATACCCACTCTCCCCAGGTGACACGCAACATGCCGATGGATGATGCGCTATAAAAAGCCGCAAATAACGGGTGGCCCGCCATAAACTTTTGCAAAGTTGACCATAACACTGTTTGCCAGCCGCTCAAACCTTCGCCGCCATACCGCCTAGCGGTTTTTGCGTTAGAATACGGGTACGCCGCCGGCCTTTTCATCCATCGCCGCGGCTACAGACTATAGTTTATATCCATTTACTTGGCCTTCGCGCGGCGAGAATAGCGCAGATTTCCAAAGCCGTAGGCAGCGTGCTATCGTCTGCTGGCGCGGCGGATGAATTTGGGCCGCGCGCCATATCTTAAAGGCGGGATGCATCGCTTGACGACACGCAAGACAAAAACCGGCGCGAGCCGCGGCCGCCCGGCGCTGCCGCCGCCGGATTTAGAGCCGCTGGACACCGATAGCGGTTTGCCGACAGATCGACTGGTCTATAACGCCATTCGCAAAGCGCTCATGTCTGGCGCCATCATGCCGGGCGCAAAACTCAGCAGCCGATCGATAGCAAATGCCCTCGGCGTAAGCGCGATGCCAGTCCGCGAAGCGCTCAAACGACTAGATGCGGATGCGGTCCTCCAAAGTACTGCAAAAAGCAGCTTCAAGGTGCGCGAAATCACGGCGCAACACTATGAGGAAATCCTAGCCATTCGGCTGCCCCTTGAAGGCCTCCTCACCCGACATGCAGTCGCTCATTTAACAGCAAATGATATCGCGTATTTACGCACGCTGATCGCGCGGATGGAAACCACGCAAGATTGGAAAGCCCTGCTGCGGGATAACTACAGCATGCGTTTCCACATCTATGAGAAAGCTAACCTGCCCTACGCGTTATCGTTGGTAGAAAATATTTGGCTGCGGGTTGGGCCGATCCTGCATGAATTGAACCTGAGGGAAGAACATGCCAGCCACAGCGCGCAAAGGCATCACTATGATCTGGTTGATGCGCTCGAGCAAAAAAACCCAAAACTGGCCGAAAGAGCCTTGCAAGCTGATATCTTGCTCAATGCCGAGATGCTCAGGCCCCGGCTGAAGCAAGGCGATCAGGCCAGTGCTTTAAGCGCCGCTTAACGCGGCAACGCTCTTGG
This sequence comes from Pseudomonadota bacterium, assembly GCA_039026755.1. Taxonomy (GTDB): domain Bacteria; phylum Pseudomonadota; class Alphaproteobacteria; order Sphingomonadales; family CAKZYD01; genus CAKZYD01. The sequence goes on from JBCCLR010000117.1 coordinate 1,748, forward strand.
CACGAACTGCTCTATTTTTGCGCCACACGCGTGACTAGGAGGACATGTAAGGTTTGTCCCAAGACTGGGAACTGACTACTGGCTATCGGGAAAGGCATTGCGGATGCCCGCCGTCAAAGTCGGATTGCGCTATGCCGCCGATAATGGAGTGTTGTCTGGCAACAGGAAATAGTCTTGCGTCCAAAGCATATGATCATGTAGCTGAACAGCCTCGCCCACCGATGCTTTCATCCGGCTTCAAAGACCACGGCCATGCCATCGCCATCGCTGGCAGACACATACAGCGCGCTATCAGTTTCCGTGAAAGGCATACCCGCGTGCTGCAGCTGCGACCGCGCGGCCTCTAAATCATCAACGCAGAAATGCGCTGCGGCAATAAACGGCTGCGCGCCTAAGGCCGCTGGCGCGGCGGCACCGTAGCGCTGAGTAAATTCAACAAGCGACGTGACCGTGTACTCGACAATGCCGTCATTCCAGCGCCGCAGCGCTGTGGCGCCGGGCGCCGTCTGGTCCATCCCAATCTCATAAATGGGCGCCACCAGAGCTGCATCATCCGCGACCATCACCAGCTTGGTGAGCCGATCGGTTGTATTTGCGTGCGGCAGGAAGAAGGCCGAACGATCATAAGGCTTAATCTCTTCAATCAGCTGCATCCAGCTGACCGGAAAGGCATCACTTAAAAACAAGCTCGCCCGGAAATCGCCCGTGTAAGTGACGCCATCAACGGTAAAATTGACATCAAATTCCGTTACGTCGACATCAAAGCCAAGCGCCTCGGCACGCGCGCGGCGGGACTGCGCTGCTGCGCACCGCAGGGCCAGGCCAGCAGGGCCTTTACGCTGTGCCAGCACGCTGGAAAGGAAATCGATTTGCCCTTCAACCACTTGGATCAGCTCGATATAGCTACCGTGCATGTAGATCAGATGGTTTTGCACGCGCGCGTCGCCAAACGGAAAGGTCTTGCGCGGCGACATGGAAAAACCGAGCCGCTGAAAGACAGCGTGGCTGGCGTCCAGATCCAGTGTTGGAATAATCAGATGATCAAAGACGGCCGCATCAGCCATTGCAAAAACCCCTCACATATCTGTTTGAGCCGCGCGATCAGAGTGTCGGCCTTTTCGGGCTTAGGTGAAAACCGGCGCGACCTGGTCAGAGCAGCTTAGGATTTTCCAAGCCTGCTTAGACAGCCGCGCCGATAGATGGCTTGGGCGCCGGAGGCGGTTCCCCACGCCCCCGGCAATCAGCAAAACTAAAAGTCCACTTGCAGCGTTGCGGAAAACCGCCGCAAGCGTGCAAAGATGAACGAATCCAGTCCGCCGGTGGCGTTTCCTAGTCCAAGCAGCTCATAATCTTCGTTGAATACGTTTTCCGCACGCAGATACAGGCTCGTGGGCCCAGACCCGACTCTAAGGCTTGCATTCGCAAGCGTGTATGAATCAAGGAATGAGGTTCCTCCAGTTGAGTCCAAATAAGGCCGCCGTCCAACATGTGTGACGTCAAAATTCGGCGTTAGAGTTACTGTTCTGCCGGCAATGTCCACATCTCTGCTATACTGAATGAAGAACGATGCGTTTATTTCTGGAATGTCAAACAGGGGCTCACCTGCCATGACTGTCTGAACGTCGTTTTGTGTTTCTGTGTGCGTGTAGTTGAAGTTTGCCGACAGTGTAAGGTCTTCGATCGGCGAATAAGATGCTTCTAATTCAACACCATAAGTCTCGACATCCACATTCTCAAAGATGATCACAAACGGAATAGGGGATTCTGGGTCACCGCCGGAGACTTGCTCATTTTTTACGTCATTGAAGTAAACTGCGGCTGTGCCGAAAAACGACCCGTCAGTGCTTTGATATTTCAGCCCTGCCTCATAGGTGTTGATAAAGGTTTCATCAAATGGGGTCAAAGCACCGCCAAATGCAGACCCAATCACGAAGTTGGTATACCCCCCGGCTTTATGCCCGCGCGAATAGGATAGATAGGATGTTGCACCGTCGGTAATTTCAAAAGACAGGGCAACACGGCCTGTAAATGCATCATAGCTTTGCGTTTGCTCATCAACATTTAAATCAACAACACCGGGGAAAAAGACCTGATTAATGTTGTCTCGAAATGGCATGTAAATATGCACGAGGTCTTGGTCTTCACGCGCATAACGCAGACCGCCGGACAGCGAAAAACGATCCCCCAAAGGCACGGTCGCGTCGCCAAATACGGCCCAACCCTCACGATCAATATTGTGATCGCGAATGCCATCCAGCAAGCCGACGCCGGTGGTCAATAAATCGTCTTGGATCACAATGGAATCATAGTCGTTGCTGTAATAGGTCGCGCCGATAATCCAATCGATATCGCCCGATGTTGGCGTTAGCCGAAATTCCTGGGCGAACTCATCTTCTTGATCCCGCCAGTCACTAAAATCACGGTTTGGATCATTGACCAGATTGAGCGGAAAAATGCCGTCTAGGAGAAACGCATCCGACGCATCAACCATCAACACGCTGTCTGTATGCGCATAGCTGGTAATGGACATGAGGTTAAAGTCGCCAATGTCCGCAGTAACCTTGCCGTAAATCACATATCCGTCAGCCTTATTGGTATGCGGGCCGCCGGAAAACACGCGGTCGCCATCAACACGAAAACCACCACTGGCCAAAGGATAAACCGCATCGTCTCGCGAATAGCTAAAACCCAACTCGGTCGATATGGTTTCGGTCGGCGTATAAAATATGGTCGCTGCAGCATTGATGTTTTCCGACGACGCATCCGGGCTCAGGTCCGGCTGCAAGCTGGTCACGTTCTCGTCCGTTTCTTCATAAGCACCGCCAAAACGAACCGCGAGATCGTCGGTAATGGGCGCGTTTAGAATAGCGCCAAAATTATAAAAGCCCTGATCGCCAATGGAGGCATAGGCCCGGCCACTGAGAGCGTCCATATCTGGGCGTTTGGTTCTGATGTTCACAACACCAGCCTGGGCGCCGCGGCCAAAAACCGTGCCTTGCGGGCCTTTAAGCACTTCGATTTGCTCCACATCAAACAATCGCAGGCCTTGGAGCTGCTGCGGGATCAACACATCATCCACATAATAGCCGACCGAGGAATCAGACGCCGTGGCCAGCTGCAGCGAACCGACGCCGCGAATGAAGGTCTGCGAGAACCGCGGCGCAGGGCTTGCCAAACGCGAAAAACCAGCGACGAACTGCTCAATGTCCTCAAGATCCTCAACCAGCGCGTCTTGCAGAAAACCTTCCTGAAACACCGAAATGGCGACAGGAACTTCCGTTAGGCTTTGTTCGCGCTTTTGCGCTCTAACGATGATTTCTTCAAACAGACCATCGGACGCTTCTTGCGCCAGTGCCGGCGCAACTGACGCAGCGGCGAGGCCACCAATCAATGTCATCGCCGTCGTGGCGCGCCCTAAATTTTTGTAGAGACGAGACTGGATAGACGGAGCGTCCACCAGACAGTGATCACGTAAAGCCATTGCTTCCCCCTTTGACTTAGGCATTCATCTTCACTCTTCTTCTCTCAGCCCTTCCCCTCAATTAGGGTGAGAGCGAAAACGTGGTCGGCACATGCCGCTGAATTGTTTGCCGCTTGCTTGTACCGGGGGCGATCTGTCGCGACATTTGTTTTGTTATAATGAAAGATGTTAGAACATCAAAGATTATACCTGTCAATATACTTAATGTGCGAATATATGATTGATCGTGCGAACAAATAGGTGGCGCTGACGCGTCTGGCGAAACCAGAAGCGCGCACTTGCACATCGCTTCTGGATTCAAAACACGCGCATTAACAGTTTGAAAATAAATTATAAATTACGTCTGAGCGACCTTGAGTGAGAGACCCACGCGACCCCCTCCTCCCCTTTCATAGGCTCAATTACTGCCGTATTTAAAGGCCAACATATCGGCTCAAAATCTACAAAATACGGTATGCGGCGGGCTTTTTTACAACACTTTAGCGCGCACCGGCATATTCAAGACTGCCATACACAATAGACCCCACCAGCGCATTAGCGCGGCTAGGCCGATAATTCGTGCCGGGCTCATACTGCGTCATAACGATGTAGGCCAGATCATCGGCTGGGCTGATGGCAAAGAATGTTCCATAATAGCCGGGCCAGCCATATTCCCCCAACGCAGCAGTGCGCCCGGCTAGGCCAGGCTCTTGAGCGATGCTAACGCCCAGCCCAAAATCCCGGCCGATCGCGGCCCAGGCGGCTGGCTCTGCTGCATCAGGCACGCTTTTGGTGCGCAGCATACGCACACTTGCCGGCGATAAAATGCGCGCACCTTGATATGTGCCCGCGTTCATCAGCATGAGCACAAAGCGGGCATAATCCGCTGCTGAGGAGATCAAACCGCCGCCGCCGGACATCCAGCCAAAGCCCTGAACATTGGGCTCAAGCCCGAGAAAAAGGCCCGGCGATGGCGCAAGCGCGCCGTCGGGCCCTGTATAATAGACCGTGGCCGCGCCATCTAAGTCGGTTTCATCCACGAAAAACGCCGTGTCGTTCATGCCAAGGGGGTCAAAGATGGCCGCTTTTAAATACGCTTCCAGCGACTGGCCCGTGACCACCTCAAGGACGCGGCCCAAAACGTCTGTCGCATAGCTATAGCGATAGAGCGTCCCGGGCTCTTCATAGAGCGGCATGTCAGCCAGTTGCGCGATCCGCTCTGCCAACGGGCCTTGACCATGATAGAGGTTATTGGCTTGAAACATTTTGCCCAAATCCGTTGAGGGATCAAACGGATAGCCAAGCCCTGCCATATGGGTCAGCAGGTTATGAATGGTGATCGGAGCGTCTGTCGGCTGGGCCGGGAATTGCCCGTCTGGGCCGGCGTCCATGCTTGTCACGACGCGCTTATCTTTAAATTCAGGCAGAAACCGCGACACCGGATCGCTCAGCAAAAGCCGGCCTTCTTCAACCAACTTTAACGCTGCAACACTGATGATGGGTTTTGACATGCTGGCCAGGCGGAACCGCGTATTGGGGCCTATTGGGCTTTGCGTTTCAATATCGGCAAAACCGGCACCTGTTTGATGCACAACCGCATCGCCCTGCAGCACTAGGGCGACGAAACCAGGGCGTAGCCCCGCATCCACTTCGGCCTGTAAGGCGGGCTGCAGCTTGTCTAGATGCGCCAGCGAAAGCCGCGGCGCCGCATCGATAGCATCCGGGCGGGCATCCTCCGGCGCCGCAGCTTCTGGCGCGCAGGCCACCAGCACTGCACTGAGTCCAAAAACCGCTGCGACGCTCGCCCGCCACCATCCATATACCGCCATAAAACATATCCCCCAGTTCTTCACAGGCGCTGCCGCGGCAGGGTGCCAATAAAAAGCATATGCCAAAACCACCAACACATTCCATTGGTCACGCCATAAGCCATGCCGCGCCTGATCTGGTGATTGGCGCGAACGGGTATATACCATATTATCTAGTATTCATATAAATCTTCTGACATATAGCTTTTTCTTCTGTAATTTTATGATGCGCGTTTGGGGGAGGGAACCATATGTGGAGTGAACAAAGCCGCACCGTCGCAATAGAACATGCGACGATTTACTATGAGACATATGGGGATGGCCCGGCGCTGTTGTTTGTCCCCGGCATTGCCGAGGTGACGCTGCATTATTACGCCAACATCCCCTATTTCGTGCGGGCCGGCTATAAAGTGATGGTGATGAATTTGCGCGGGCATTTTCTCTCCCCCGCCGCGGATGAATTCTGCCATCCGCGCTATTTCCCCGGCGATATAACAGCCATCTGCGAAAACGAGGGCGTTGAGCGCCTGGCGCTCATTTGCGAATCCGCCGGCGGCTGGGGCGGCATGCGTGTCGCCGTTCAAAACCCAGACCTCGTGAGCGCGCTCATCCTCATGGGGTCTGCCGCGGGCATTTATTCAGATGAAAACTACGCCGCCTGCATAGAAGCGGCAAAACCAGTGAAAGACGCCATCGCAGCGGGCGCAAAACGCCCCTTGGATCTGTTTGCCAAAAACGCCGAGCGGGCGTTCTTGCAGCGCCAAATCGGGCTGCTTAGCAGTGATGACGGCGGCGTCATCCCCTGCCCCGCCGTATATCTCGACAGCATGATGGACCGATCCGCCTGGCTCACCGCTGAAGACATGGCAGGCTATAGCATTCCCACCCTCATCATGGGCGGAGACGCCGATGACTTCATGGGCCGCGGTTTTCAGCGGCACACGGCAACGCTCATCCCCGGCGCGCAGCTCAGCTCCTATCTTGACGCCGGCCACGAACCCTATTGGGACGATCCAGAGCGCTTCAACACCGTCGCGCATGCCTGGCTTAAGGAGCAGAATTGGGGATGAGGCTGTCTGTGCTGGAGCCTGACTGATTGGGTCGGGAGTGTTCGTCTCATGCATCTGCAAAAAACGTCGCAAAGCCCCAACTCGACAGTTTTTTGCAGGTGCATCAAATGTCTTTTCCGAACCCTTTCAGCCTAAATATCACATTCAACACATTGAGGAATGTAGCCGTGAAACCCGGCATTCGTTGACCGAGAGCTATGAGGGCAAATGCGCGTTTCCTATTATTCGGCCAAGCACTGTTGAAGTGGCAGGATGCAAGCGCTTGGGCCCGTGACGAACGTCCTGCGTCCCGCAATATGCCACGGATGGCTGCCCTATAGCCTATATGGATCGATACCTTCTTGGTGAAATGGGTCGACCTGGTGGTCGCCGCGCCGAGCAATCCAAAAGCGTGCAGCGTTGACTCACTTCAATCGCGGCTTCATGGTTGAGTCTTTGCGGCTTTGGGTTGAGCACTAAAAAATAGCATGGCGGATCGATTAATAGTTTCCGGAGAAGCGTGCGCTGCGGAAGGGATGCAGGTTCGCGTGTCATATCGCCGGGATGGTGCGGATGACGCACAAACCTATGGCAACCCGGTGCCGTTCACCTCACCGATTTCGGCCGAGGATCTGGCGGACTATAGTTGGTATCTTGAGCGGTATCTGGTCGCGCCCTTCGCTCAATATGCGGAACGCGGCGCCACGATCGAGGCGAAGCTGCGTGATTGGGGTCAGGCGCTTTTCAACGCAGTGTTCGGACCAGGGCTGAGCGGGCGGGATGCGTATCTACAGGCGCGCGAGCACCGGGCCGAACTGCTGATCTACTCGGCCGTACCGAAACAGGCGGCCGATTTTCTGTCTTTGCCCTGGGAACTTCTGAGCGATCCTGATCGGCCGGCCCCGCTTGCGCTCGATCTTGCCGGCATCTCGCGAAGCTGCGCGGTGGCGGGATCGCTCATTGAGGAGCCAGGCGGAAACGATCTGCGCGTGCTGATGGTGATCGCCCGCCCGTCAGGCCTTGACGATGTCGATTTCCAGATGGTTGCGCGCCCCTTGCATGACCGCCTGGCTATCGTTCCTGGCAAGGTCAGGCTGGATGTCGCGCGCCCCCCGACACTGGCCGCGCTTGAAGCGCAGCTGAATGCAGCGCGCGCCAGCGGCGCGCCGTATCACGCCGTGCATTTTGACGGACATGGGGTGTTTGCCGAAGGCGCGCCGCCGGCCGCGGGCATGTTCGATCGTGCGGGGCTGGGTGGAGCGGGTTTCCTGCTGTTCGAGACCGAGGAGGGCGGAGAGCAACTGGTGTCGGCTGGTGACTTCGCCCAGGTGATGAAACGTACACAAGTGCCGCTGGTGGTCCTCAACGCCTGCCAGTCAGCCATGCTGGGCGATCAAGTGACAACCGGGGCGACGGTTGCGACCCGCCTGCTTGAGGAGGGGGTTCGCTCGGTCGTTGCCATGAGCCATAGCGTCTATGCGGTGGCCGCGTCGGAATTCATGGCGGCGTTCTATGAGGCTCTGTTTCGCGGTGAAAGTGTGCTTGCTGCGGTTACGGCAGGCCGGCGACAGCTGCGGCGCAAGCCTGAGCGTCCAAGCCCAAAGGGCTACATGGCGCTGCAGGACTGGACGGTTCCAGTGCTCTACGCCCGCGCCGATATGACCTTTCCGGGACTTGCAGCCCAGCCTGCCCCAGCGGCTGGTCCCGATTTCGGCGCGATGCTGGACCAGATGCGCGAGGGTCAAACCGAGGCCGCTGCGCAAGGCGCCGCCGCGGTCGAGGGCATCGCGGCTGAGGCTGGGATTTTTGTTGGCCGCGGCGCAGAGTTCTACACATTGGAATTGGCCGCGCGCCATGACCGCGCGGTGCTGATCGAGGGGCCCGCCGGGACGGGCAAGACCGAACTCGCCAAGGGATTTGCGCGCTGGTGGCGCGACACCGGCGGCACGGACGATCCAGGGCTGGTGTTTTTCCACTCGTTCGAGCCGGGGCTCGCCAGCTTTGGGCTCGATGGGGTGCTATCGGCCATCGCCCAGGCGATCATCCCGAGCGAGCACCTGGCGCGGATCGGGCCGGGGGAACTGCGCCCGCTGCTGGTGCAGGCGCTGCGCACGCACGCAATGCTACTGATCTGGGATAATTTTGAATCGGTCTACAGCATGGCAGACCCGGCAAGCCCGGTGCCGCCTCTCGACGCGGCCGCCCGCAACGAGATTGCCGCGTTCTTGGCGGAGGTCGCCGCGCCGGGCGGCAAGTCGGTGGTGCTGATCACCAGCCGCAGCCCGGAGAGCTGGTTGGGCAACGTCCGGCGCATGAAGCTCGGCGGCCTGCCACCCCAGGATGCGGCAGAATACGCCGGCAAGGTGCTGGCGCGTCACGCCACGGGCCGGACCCGGCCGGCAGCAGACCGCGAGGGGTATGAGGCGCTGATGGGTTGGCTCGCCGGGCACCCACTGTCGATGAAACTGATCCTGCCGCATTTGGAAACCCATTCGGCGCGCGCGCTGCTACAGGGGCTGCAAGGCCAAGGCCCGCCGCCGCCGGGGTTTGAGGGCGAGGGCCGGACGCAGGGGCTGGCGGCCAGCCTCGCCTGGTCTCTGGATCATCTCGATACAGAGACCCGTGCGGCGCTGCCGGTGCTCAGCATGTTCGAAGGGGTCGTCGATGCGAATGCGCTGGCGATAATGTCCGCACAGGAGGGCGCGCCCGCGCGCTTCGCCGGGATCGATCGGGCGCGTTGGGAGGCCGCGCTCGACCGCGCAGCCGAACTTGGGCTTTTGACGACGGTGGGGAGGGGCGTTTATAGGCTACACCCGGCTTTGCCGGCGATGTTAGCGGCGGAATGGCGCGCGGCGGCGGGCGGAGATCATAGCGCCGAGCAGGCTGCGGCGACCACAGCGCTGATCGCAGCGCATGCAGCCCTCGGCACCTGGCTCGAACAGCAGATCCAAAGCGGCGAAGCAGAATTGGCCCACCAGCTGCTGGCGCTGCAGCGACGAACGTTTGGCTCAATGGCCACGGCGGCGCTGGCCGCGGGCCAGCACAGCCTCGCGCAGGGCATTCTGCAGCCACTTTTTGCGCATCTCGGGGCCCGCGGTGAGGTGCGAGAAACAACCGCTTGGATCGAACACTGCCTCGACGCCCTTGAGACTGCAGATGGACAAGCTCCAGATTTCGACAGCGACCCCGGTGCGCTGTGGCTTTTCATCAAGAGTACGTCTGCTATCTTAGCTAGTGCCGCCCATGATTTCGAGCGAGCCGAAGTGATCTACAATGACATCCGCAAGACACTTAACGTGGCAGCGCAATCAGAGGCCCGCGATCGCCGCCTCGCTATCACCTACCACCAGCTTGGCACGGTCGCGCAGGATCGGGGCTCGCTCGACGCAGCCCAGGACTGGTACAAAAAATCCCTCGCGATCAAGGACGCACTCGGTAACCGCCCCGGCATGGCCAGTAGCTATCACCAGCTTGGCATGGTCGCGCAGTATCGGGGCTCGCTCGACGCGGCCGAGGACTGGTACAAAAAATCCCTGACGATCA
>JBCCLR010000118.1:0-11538 GCA_039026755.1 Pseudomonadota bacterium
CGATCTACACACGCTTTCGCTCCATCATGTACACCATAGAGTAAGCCGCAAGCCTCTGATGGAAATTCGCGCTGCGCATGCGCGATGATCTCGGCAGACTGCACAGCGGAAATAATGAGCGTTTTGGTAATCATACAGCCGATTTCTATTGTCGCAGCAGCGCAACTTTGTCAGACGCTAGACACATGCAACAGGTAAACACCCTTTTGGACGGCGAGGCGGACAGGTCAGGGCGGCTTGATAAAGTGCTTGCCGCGCTTATTGATGACGTCTCACGCGCGCGCCTGCAAGAGCTTATCACCCAAGGCCAGGTGCGCGTGAACGGCGCTGTAATGTCGTCGCGTTCAATCAAAATCAAACCCGGCGACCACCTCACCGTTATGATGCCTGAGGCAACGCAAAGCCATATCGAAGCAGAGAATATACCGCTCGACATTGTCTATGAAGATGACGACATTTTGGTCATCAATAAAGCCGCAGGCATGGTCGTACACCCTGGCGCGGGGATACGCACTGGCACTTTGGTGAACGCCCTGCTTGCCTATTGCGGGCCGAGCCTCACCGGTATTGGCGGCGTCGAGCGGCCCGGCTTGGTGCACCGGCTTGATAAAGACACCTCTGGCATCATGGTGGTTGCCAAAAGCCAGGCTGGCTATGATGGTCTTGTGACCCAATTTAGCGATCATAGCATTGAGCGCACATATCATGCACTAGTGCTTGGTTCACCCATGCCGCCGCTGGGACGCGTGGAAAAACCGATCGGCCGGCATCCCAAACACCGGACACGCATGGCTGTGGTCAGTGAGCAGCGCGGCGGTAAATATGCCGCAACGCGCTATAAACGCATTGAGACCTTCGAAGCCGAGGGTGCATTATGTGCAAGCCTTGTCGAATGCCAATTGGAAACTGGGCGGACCCATCAGGTGCGCGTGCATTTGGCAAGCCTTGGAGCGCCGCTGGTCGGTGACCGGCTCTATCTCGAGCGCCGCCAAAGCTCAGTGGCTTTGCTCAACACGTTCAGCCGGCAAGCCCTTCACGCTTACTCACTTAAATTTGAACATCCTATCACCAAATACGTCTTGTATTTTTTCAAGGACATACCACCTGATATGCAGGACCTTGTTTCTCAACTAGAAACAGTATGTCAGTGAACCGGTGGCTTCTTGGGACGTATAAACTATTATAGAAGATGGCCTAACGCGTTGATTTTATGCGCAGGCTTAACTCAAATTTACGAGGCATGAGACCCATGGCCAACACAATTCCGACGATTTCATCTGATGCGGGCCTAAGCAGATATCTTGCTGAAATTCGCAAGTTTCCGATGCTGAAGCCTGATGAAGAATACATGCTTGCAAAGCGCTATGAGGACTATGGCGACCGCGAAGCTGCCCATAAAATGGTCACCAGTCACCTGCGCTTGGTCGCGAAAATTGCCATGGGGTATCGTGGCTATGGCTTGCCCGTTTCAGAGCTTATTGCTGAGGGCAACGTGGGCATGATGCAAGCAGTAAAGCGCTTTGACGCGGATAAAGGCTTTCGCCTTGCGACCTATGCGATGTGGTGGATCCGTGCATCAATTCAGGAATATATTCTGCGCAGTTGGTCGCTTGTGAAAATCGGCACGACATCTGCACAGAAGAAACTGTTTTTCAATCTGCGCAAAATCAAAGGCAAGTTAAAGGCCATCGAAGACGGTGACCTGCACCCGGAAAATGTGACCGAGATCGCGACACAGCTGAATGTCAGCGAAGACGATGTCATCAGCATGAACCGACGCATGAGTGCGCCGGACTCCAGCCTCAATGCGCCGCTGAAAGCTGACGCCGAAGGGGAATGGCAGGACTGGCTCACCGACGATACGCCGCAGCAAGACGCCTTGGTGGCTGATGCACAAGAGTTGTCAGTTCGGCAAAATATGCTGCAGCAAGCCATGAGCGTGCTGAATGACCGGGAGCGGCACGTGTTTGAGGATCGCCGCTTAAAAGACGAGCCGTCGACCCTGGAAGAGCTTTCGCAAATTTACAACGTCAGCCGCGAGCGCATCCGGCAGATTGAGGTGCGTGCCTTTGAGAAAGTGCAGAAAGCAATGTTAGATGCAGCGAGAGAAAAACGCCTCATCGCAGATACGGAGGACGCCTAAGCGGCGCGGCTCAGTCGCGCGGGGATACGGGTGATACGGTCATTTTAAGAACGTCTTCCCCCCACTCATCAACCAATTTTTCGCGCACGGTATCAAGTGTGCGCTGCTCTGATGCGGCCATGCCGGTCAGGATTTGTGCGGCGATGATCGGGCCAAAATAGTTGAGGGCAGCGCCGCATCCAGCAGCGCCCATCATCACGGCCCAACTAAAAATATCTGCGATCACCTCGCCTGCTGCCGCCTGGCCAAGTGCAACATCAAGTCCAAACGGAATAACACCCGCTAGATTAAAGGACGCAACGGTGAAGATGCGCTGGCTGGCGCTCGGGCCGGTCGTTACAAACAGGGCGACCAGTGTCGGCATCAGACCAATGGCCACGACCATTGAAGCGCCTGGACTGAAAATCAATCCAATGCCGATCAGCACCAGATACCCAACCCAGCTGGACCCGCCTTTTTGTCGCCTCGTACGCGCAGTTGCCATTATAGCGCCCTTAAGACCATGGAGCCAAGCAGTGCCAAAATGCCGAAGTAGGTGGAAACTTGCGCAGCTTTGGCAATTGCGGTTGGATCATTTGCGGAAATCTGGCGTTTGGCAAATGCCATTGCACGCTCGAGCTTTTTGACCCTCGCTTTGGCCTGGCCAAAGCCGCGATCATCAGCGGCCTGCAGGCGGTCCATGTTAATCAGCTTGGACAGCATATGAACACTGCCTTGCTCTGCGGCTTCGGCAACCTTCTGGATCAACAATTCACGTCGTGTTTTGCCGCGCAGGCGCGCAATGCGCGCACGAAACCGCGCCTGGAACAACTTGGCAAGGCCAGGCAAAGGCCTTGCCCCATAGAGCATGTGCAATTCGCCATACATCTTCAGATTTATAGAATCGCGCGCTTCTGGGCGCGCCGATGCAAGCTTAAGCGCGTATCCACGAACGGTCGTCGCACGTGCAGCAAGGAAGGCAATAAGGTCACTGTCATCCAGTTTTATGCCTTCAGATCCTGAGCGGCACCGCCTGTCTATGGCGCGCAGAGCTTGCCCGGCAGTGCTTACCCACGCATCGCCCAAGGCCTCGCTGTGGCATGGCAAACCCTCATTTAACGTATAAAGCGCGCGTTCAAGCCCATCATTGACTTGTTTTGCGTCTTTAAGCCAGGCGACACGCGAGTTCATCTGGTCCAGCTGGCTTTCAGGACCGGCCATCAATGCGCGCAAGTCCATCAGGCTGTGCCAAATATTACTCGACATGAGCGTTTGCAGGTTTGCCAGCTTGTCTTTGTGGTCCTGTAAGTAGCACGCAGCAAAAAACGGGCCGATGGCGTCTGGCATGACTGTTAGATTTCGAAACCGCACCGGTCCGGATGGGTCAAGAAAGCTGCAAAAACGGGCGAGGACTGCATCAGCGGCGCTGGCGCTGGCATCAACACGCTTGGTCGTGCTGCCAAATTCAAGCAGATTGACAATCGCTTGATGGGCTTCAGCGCCGGGCGCAATTTGCGCAACCCACTGATCGGTCGCATTGCGCTTGATAAAGCTATCGGCGGCTTCGGGATTGGCCTGCATGGCTGCAGAAAGGGTGCGGCGGTCGGTTAAAGTGCGTCCAGCAAAGTTGACCGGCTGCGCCATAATCCATGCGCCGTGGCCAGGTGCGGCTGTGCGCAATTCGCCGTTGAGCCAGTTGCGCACGTCCTTATAGCCCCAGCGCTGTTCCGGATCGTCCTGCAGAAGGCCGCGTAAAAGTGCCGAGACGGCGCCAGTGATCGAACTCCCAGAAACGACTGCGGCGAAGGAGCCTTGTGTCATGCGCGCTTGCTGGAAAGACTGTTCACTGCGCCCACCGATAGGATCCCGCCCAAGCATTAAATGTGCAATCAGCATTCCAAGCGCATAATAGTCGTCAGCTTCTGAGCCTTCTCCGCGTGCCACCGGCTCAACCATGGCACGCGAGATCGTCTCATAGCTAAACGGGTGCTCCAGCCCGGCCGGCACTGAAAAGCTTTCCAGCAACATGATCTCTTCTTGCGTCTCAGATTTATAATAAATGCGCTCTGCCGAAAGCGAGCGATACGCAAGACTTTCATCGTGAATTGATTTCAGTGACGCCAAGATGTTGGGCACAACGATGGTCCGCAAGATTTTATCGCCAATAGGCTTGCCGATAAAAAGACGGCCACCGCGCGGTCGCTGCAAGGTGTAGCACGCAGCCTCGCCATGCGGCGTAAGCATGATTTTCGCTTCACGCAAATCAGACAAGAAAGAGGCTTTAAATCGATTGTAGCCATCGATCATGTTTTTACGGAAAGGAACGTTGCGGTTTTGCACTAGAATATAGGAGTGCTTGTCCTGCAGGTGCTGGTAGGCCGTACCACCAATGGTATCAAATTCAGGGATGGGGGCACCAATGATGCCGCTCGCAACGTCATCTTCAGGCTGACTGTTTGGGTCAACCTCATCCAAATTGGCAACTGCGCTCATCGCTCTAATATGTTGTTACCGTAAGCCGGTAATCTCTCCACTTAAGCGGTGCTCGCCCAAACACCTGCATCATCGCTGTGGCGACTTGGCGCCATTTATTTAAAATATAAGCAAAAAGAGGTTAATTCTTCGCTTAGGCGAGGCGCCGCAAACCATCGCTGCACGATTGCGCGGCTGCATTTTTGACTGTGGTAGCGTTTATAGGTGCGTTTCAGCTTTTTACTTGCGGAGCAATAAACTGCTTATAGTGCATCCGTAAGTGTGCGCTGCTTGAGCTGGCCGAGCGATCTAATGGTCACTTTATGCCGCGTAACCTCTTGCATCAAACCACTGGTTTTAAAATCTTTTAACACACGTGACAGCGTCTCAGACCGCAGCGCCAGATAATCTGCAATGTCCCGCCGAGACATATCAAGCGCCACTTCATAGGCATCATGACCATCCTGCGGACGCGGTTTTCCAATCTGCCCTATAAGATCGTATAAAAAAGTTGCAACGCGCTCGTGCACGGTTTTCTGCCCAAGCAACACCATATGGTTATAGGCTTTTGTCAGCTCGGTATCCGCATTGCGGATCAGCCGGTCTTGAATGCTTTGATGCTGCGCGCTCAAACGCCGCAGCGTGACATGCGGAAACGAACACACGCGCCCCGGCACCAGCGCTTCAACCGAATAGTTTGAGGCGGCGCCAGCACGCACGCCAATATAGTCTCCTGGAAATCCGAAACCGGTTATTTGTTGGCGACCATCCTCCAACACTTTCAGCAGACGAAATGAGCCATGTGTGACGACAAACAGGTGCATCACCTCATCGTCTTGGTGAATGAGTGTGCTGCCCTTTTCAACATCGATGCTCGACATATTGCGCTGCAAATCAATCAGCTCTTGATCGGTAAGATCGCCGCAAACAGATTTCTCGCGCACCTGGCAGGACGAGCAAAAAACCGGCAGAATATCAAGTGTCGTACGTGTACCACACTGAAGTGTCGTCGCCATACGCGATCATTCCCCCAAATCGCTAACCACTTTTACCTAACAAAACTGTGGTACGAAAATGCGCGTAGGTCAATTCAAATGGCGTAAGACAAATGGCGTATTTTTGATAGATTTTCATCGAAGCAGGCCGCAACGACATTTGCAAACGCCCTAGCCTCTTCTGGAATCAGCATTTTTCCGTCTTTATAAGTCACTAGACCGACATTTCGAAGCATTTCAATTTTGCCGAAGGCGTTGCGTAAGACCGCAAGGTCAAGGTCAAAATCGTTGCAAATGTCTAGTATATTTGCATTAAGCGTGCTGAGAAGTGCTTCGATGATCCTCGCTCGGAGTCGGTCCTCGCGCGATAAGGTTGCACCGCGCATGGCCGGCAAAATATCCCGTTCAACGCAACTTATATAAGCATCAATCCCACTATGGTTTTGCACAAGCAAGTCATCAAATTGGCTAACCGCCGCTTGGCCGATGCCCAGCACGATACGAGCTGGATCAGCATTCAAGCCAAGGAGATTATATTTAATCGCTTGCGTTTGCGCAGCTTTTGCCAGCGCGGTTTGCGTTTTTGCGAAGTGATCAAAGCCCACGCACTCATAGCCCGCGGCTGTTAAGATGTGGCGGGCGGTTTCAGGCTGTTCCAGCCTCAAAGACAGGGTATCAGGCTGTGTTTGGGTTGCCGCCAAAGATGGTGATGGTGCCGCGCCATTGCGTAAAGTGATACACTCAGGCGACAGCGATACCGCGAGCGACAATGTGCGCGCAAAGCTCTCCTTGGTTTGTCGCGGTAAGCCGTACCCAAGCTCAAGATTGATATCAAAGACCCCAAAGCGACGGAACGCATTCATGACCTCGCCAATATGGCTAAATGTTTGAACACGCCCGATTGCTTTCTGTACATCGGGGTCAAAATCTTGCACGCCTAGTTTGATCCGGCTTAAGCCTAACGCACCGAGAGCTTCAGCCATTTCAAAGCTCACCAACCGCGTGTCGATATCCATGGAGACGATCGCGCTGTCCGTCAAGCCAAAGGCCATTTCAACCGCATCTAAGATGACGCCCAGGTCCTTGTGGAGAAGGACATGTGGCGCTGCACCCGCAAAATGCAGCGCAGTAAGCCTGCCCCGCCCTTGCAGCAACTGCCCGACATGGAAGATCTGCCGCGTTAAAAGCTTAACATAACGGCGCGCCGTCTCGTGCACATCGGATGTATCTGAATGTGTTGCAGTCTGTAGCGTGGCTGCGTTTTCAAACGGCGAATTAATATAGAGCGAAATAGGCTCATATTGACCGACACCAGACAGGCGTTTCTCAAGCGCTGCGGCACCAATGGCATCGCTAAACCCATGTGATGTGGGATAGCTCGTATAGGCCGGTGTTTCAGCCGCCAGATAAGACTTCCATTCAAGTTTCATAGCATGACGTTGCCCAATCCGCGCCCGCCTTGCTTGACCTAGGTCAAAACTTTGCGAGCTTTATAATTTTTGTTCTAAATCAATTATTTGTCATACAGCTCGCGCTACGCACGCTCCTGCTTAAACTACCTGTTTATAAGGAGAAATCAAATGAAACAGCTGCTTACATTCGCTTTGGCTGCAAGTGCTTTAACGCCCGTGTCAGCATGGGCCGAGGCCGGTGATTTTCTGGTCAGGGCTCGGGCCATCTATGTCGCGCCCACAGAGAGCGCTGGTCCAGTACTGCCTAGCTTTCCAGACGGCTCAGTTTCCGTTGACAACGCAATCATGCCGGAACTCGACTTTACCTATATGATTACTGACAATATTGGCGCCGAGCTAATTCTTGCCACAACCAACCACGATATCTCCGGCGAGATGGCGCTTGAAAGTTTGGGCGAAATTGCCGACACCTGGGTGTTGCCGCCAACGTTGACGCTACAATACCACTTCTTGCCAGACAATAATATCCGCCCTTATGTGGGCGCTGGCATCAACTGGACAATTTTTTATTCTGAAGGCACCACCGACAGCCTGACCAATGCGCTGCCGGGTACGACAATTGACCTGGAAAACTCCTTCGGTTGGTCCGCACAGGTGGGCGTCGACATTGACATCACAGAGCGGTATTTCTTTAACGTCGATGTGAAGTTCGTTGATATCAACACCACCGCCAACCTGACGACACCGGGGGTCGGGGTGAATTCTGTAGATGTGGATCTTGATCCAATTATTGTAGGCGTGGGGTTCGGACTGCGCTTTTAATCAAGCCACTTAGAGACTCTTATTGGCCAAGATGGTCTTCATCTTGGCCATTTTTTTCGCCCAAATCATCGTCCAACAGAACGCGCTGCGGCGCGCCGTCCATATCATCGAACTGTCCAGATTTTACGGCCCAATAAAATGCGGCGAGACCAAGCCCGCCGAGAAACAAAGCGACGGGTATGAGCAAAATAAGCGCGCTCATTTCGCCTGCTGCGCACGCGTACGCAGCAGCGCGGCATTACCCGTAACTAAAAGCGAAGAGGCGGACATCGCAAGTGCCGCAATTAGCGGCGTTACAAGCCCAAAAATGGCCAATGGAACAGCAACAAAGTTGTATGCGAGCGCCAACGCGAAATTTTGCTTCACTTTTGTATCCGCCTTGCGCGCCATATCGAGCGCTGTTCGCACCGCGTCCAGGCTTACCCCTTGATACACGATATCGGCAGCGACCTGGGCCACATCTGTTGCACTTGATGGCGACATGGAGAGCAGCGCGGCGCGCAGTGCCGGCGCATCATTCAGCCCGTCACCCACCATAAGCACGTTTCGATGAGCCGCTTTAAGCGCATTGAGATGCTCGACCTTTTGCTGCGGCGTTAGCCTTGAATGCCAGTGCGCAATACCAAGCGCCGCTGCTGCCGCTTTAACCGGCTCAGGCTTGTCACCAGAGAGAATTTCGAGATGATAGCCGCGCGCCGATAACGCGTGCATCAATGCCGCCGCACCCGGGCGCAAGGTATCGGAAAACCAAAATTCGTGCGCATCGCCTTGCGCATCAAGAAACACCAGTTCGGAGTTTCTGTGCTCGCCCATTGGCATATCGGGCGCTGCCCACGGCCGCCGACCGAGCCGTACTTGATTGCCGGATCGAACGTCTCGCGCCGAAATGCCGTCGCCGGGATGTTCTTGTACGTCTGCATATTGCGGCTGCACATGCGCCTCGCAAAACTGGCCCAGCGCCTTGGCAAGCGGGTGGTTTGAATGCGTCGCAAGGTGCGCCGCCACTGAGAGCGCCTGCGGATCTTGGCTGGCTTTATTCTCCAGCGTCATTTCGCCGGTCGTGAGCGTGCCCGTCTTATCAAAAACAATGGTATCCACCCGGCAGAGCCGGTCCAGCGCATCTCCAGTTCTCAAAACAATGCCATCCTTTAACAGCTTGCCAACCGCCGTGACTTGCACGGCAGGTACGGCAAGGCCCAGGGCGCATGGGCACGTTATGATCAACACTGCCACGGCAATCATCAAGGCCGGATACCAGCCCATGCCCAGCACCAGCCAACCGGCGAACGTGAGTGCAGCCAGGGTGTGCACCACCGGCGCATAGTGGCGCGCCACTTTATCCGCCAGGTTCACAAGCGGCGCGCGGCTTTGCTCTGCGCTTTCCATGATGCGGATCATATCTGCTAGGAAACTATGGTCTGCATCGCCCGAGGCTGTGACCGCGAGCGTGCCTGTAATGTTAAGCGTTCCAGCGTAAAGCATAGAGCCCTCACCAACGCTTACCGGCGCGCTTTCACCCGTCACCATGCTCATATCAATATCCGATTGCCCGGTTGAAATGACGCAATCGACCGGCACCCGTTCCCCTGGCAAAAGCTGCAAGGTCATGCCTTGTGTAACAGCGCGGATATCGACAGTGCAGACGCTACCATCAGGAAGCAGGCGCTGCGCTGCGCTCGCTTGCAGTTTTAACAGAGCCTGGGCGGCTGAAAACGTGCGTGCGCGCAGCGTCTTATCCAGATAGCGCCCGCATAAGAGGAAAAACAACAGCATAACAGCAGCATCAAAATAAGCATGTTCACCGCCGCGAATGGTCACCAGCAGGCTTGCAGCGGTAGACAGCAGCACGGCGAGCGCAATCGGCACATCCATGTTGGTCCTGCCTTTAGCCAAAACGCCAAGCGCCGATCTAAAGAATGGACGCCCGGAAAACAGCACGGTTGGCACCGCGATTAGCGCAGATATCCAGTGGAATAACGTGCGCGTTTCCTCATCCATGCCTGACACCAGGCCAGCCCATACCGACACCGACAGCAGCATGATGTTCATCATCGCAAAACCTGCGATCGCGAGGCATAAAAGCAGTTCTTTGGCGTCTTTATCGATGCGGTTTGCCTCAGCGCTTTGGCTGGCTGGCAAGGCCTCAAAGCCGGCGGCGGCGAGGCTGTTACGCACGGTGCTTTGCGATATTCCAGATCCACTGGCGCGCACGCGTTTTGTGGAAAGATTGGCCCGCGCATGGGTTACGCCCGGTATCGCCTCTAAAGCCGCCTCCACTTTTGAAAGACAGCCCGCACAGTGCATTTTAGGAACAATGAGGTCGATACTGTCCGCGCTGCGAGGCGCAGTTGTATCTGCAGTGTGTACCGGCTGGGCAGCGAATGCGCGCGTTGCCATCAGGCTGTCCTTAATTGCGAAGACTTACGACGCGCGGCCAATTTGAATGCTCCGTTTAAAAGCAACGTCAGTTTGTGCCGATCGGACCGTAAACCTTAGTTCATACCGCCCAATACTATCTATCGGTATGCTGGCAACATATTGACCTGGCTCACGTTCTTGAAAAGAAAGTGGCGCGTCCATGTTGCGCGCGGTTTGCCGCCACAGCAGTCCCGTAAGCTGCGCCCGCGCTAAGGGAGAGGATTGCGCGTCCTTCAAAAACACTTCAATTTCCCGATCGGGGGTGAGATTGACTGACGCAGTCCATCCCATATCGGCCTGCGCCTTAGCAGATGCAATACGGTCATTAAAATCAAGGCCGGAACGGTAGGCGTCGTCTTCGACGGCGCCGTCAAATGTGCCAATCGCCAGCGTCGCCATCAGCGCATTCACGCCGATAACTACGGCAAAAAACCCGACCAGTGCAAACAGCACTGTGCGCCCACTCAAGCGCTTTGCTTCCACTTATTTTGGCCCTTGGAACCGCATCGTCTCTGTAGCAACTAACACATCGTTGGCGTCAAAGATATGCATAGTGCCAATTGCAACCCCGCCGATTAGGATTTCGTCGGCGGCTTCAGCGGGTAAAGACACGAACAATCGGGCAGTCACAAGATTGTCTGGCGCCACCGTAATGACATCGCTTTGCGCACCGCGGGTCCAACGTGTTGTCACCGGCCCAAGATCAGCAATCTCCACCCGCATCGTGCGCGCTTCAGCCGCTTTGTTCATTAGCCGCACAGTATAGCCGTTACGAATGGAGCCGTCAGACAGGCGGACATAGACCGGATTTCTATCGGACAGCACGTTAAGGTCCGTGCTTGATCGATTGAGCATGCCCCAGCTCATGATGCCGAGCACGATAGACATCACCACGACGTACCAAATCGTGCGCGGGCGGATGAAGGGATAGCGCTCTTTCTCGCCATTGGCGCGGCGCTCTTGATTGGCGAAACTATCATAGCCGACCAGGCCCGGCGTGCCGCGCACTTTGCCCAGGATATCATCACAAGCATCAATGCACAGAGCGCAATGGATACATTCCATCTGCGCACCATCGCGAATATCGATGCCCATGGGGCAGACATTCACGCACGCGCTGCAGTCGATACAATCGCCGGTGACGGTGTCTTGCGGCGCATTTTTACGGATCGCGCCGCGTGGCTCGCCAATATCGGCGCGGTAGGAGACGATCAGCGATTCATCATCAAGCATGGCGCCCTGAATGCGCGGCCACGGGCACATATAGATGCACACCTGCTCTTTTGCGATGCCGCCA
>JBCCLR010000119.1:0-11439 GCA_039026755.1 Pseudomonadota bacterium
ATTGAATTCAGCTATGCCATGGCCCAGCTTGGCGCCGGCCATTTGCCGGATGCGTGGACGAGCTATGCGGCGCGCCTTGATAAGCGCCGCCAAGACGCCATCCGCTATGCGCTCGAAGTGCCGTATCTTGGTGACCAGCCTCTGAAAGGCAAAAAAGTGATTGTGGTGCCCGAGCAAGGTGTCGGCGATGAGATCTTGTTTCTCAGCGCTTTGCCTGATCTGCTGGCCGAAGCAGACGAAGTGGCCGTGGGCTGCGATACACGTCTGGTCAGTTTAGTTGAACGCAGCTTTCCGACCCTAAAGCAGGTTCTGCCCTACGCTGACAAATGGGTTGAGGGCTACCGTATTCGCTTTTTGGACGGCATCCCCGATGCCGGTCGCGGCTATGATGGCTACATCGTCATGGGCGACCTGTTTTGCCAGTATCGCCGGTCCGTCGATGCGTTTAAATCAACGCCGAAAGGCTTTCTCACGCCGGATGACACCAAAGTCGCACACTACCGCGAATGGTTGGCACAGCAAGGCGATCAGTTAAAGGTCGGCATCTGCTGGCGCTCTGGCGTGCTCAAGGCTGAACGCAACATTTGGTATGCCGACCGAGAGTACTGGGAGCCGATTTTAAAAACCGAGGGCGTCACCTTCATCAACCTGCAATATGGCGACTGC
Organism: Pseudomonadota bacterium; assembly: GCA_039026755.1. Taxonomy (GTDB): domain Bacteria; phylum Pseudomonadota; class Alphaproteobacteria; order Sphingomonadales; family CAKZYD01; genus CAKZYD01. Next base: position 667 of record JBCCLR010000119.1, read on the forward strand.
GCGGAGGAAATCGCTGAATTTAAAGAGCGCTACGGCGTTGACATCATTGCCCACCCTGACCTTGACCTGCGCTATGATCTCGATAGCGCGGCAGCGCTTACGAAAGCCCTAGACCTTGTCATTTCCATTGGCTCTCAGCCGGCCATGTCGGCATTTTCTGTCGATCAAGAAATCCTGTGGATGCTGCCCTTCCCGCCCTGGTGGAGCTTTGGCGAACGCACCTATGCGCCAATGCATGCGAAATCCACCTTCTGTCTGGCCGACACGCCGCTAGACTGGACCAGCACCGCGGCCAAAGCTGCAGCCGCCCTTGCACAAAAAGCAGGGGGGTAAAGCCTTCACCTTGCAGCGCTTCTGCACTAGGTTTCTGGTCAAGACTTGATTGGCTAGGAAATATTATGCGCTTTGAAGGCACCAAAGACTATGTCGCGACCGATGATCTGAAAGTCGCGGTTAACGCAGCGGCAACGCTCAAACGTCCGCTCCTGATCAAAGGCGAGCCAGGCACCGGCAAAACGGTCCTGGCGCAGGAAGTCGCCAAAGCCTTCGGCACCGATCTCCTTGAATGGCACATCAAATCGACCACCAAAGCCCAGCAGGGCCTCTATGAATATGACGCCGTCTCACGCCTGCGCGATAGCCAGCTCGGCGATGAAAAAGTCAAAGACATCGCCAATTACATCAAGCGCGGCAAACTGTGGGAAGCGTTTACTGCTGAAGAGCTGCCCATCCTCCTGATCGATGAAATCGACAAGGCCGACATCGAATTCCCCAACGACCTCCTGCAGGAGCTCGACCGGATGGAATTCTTCGTTTATGAGACCGGCGAGACCGTCAAAGCGCATCAGCGCCCGATCGTCATCATCACCTCCAATAATGAAAAAGAACTGCCCGACGCGTTTCTGCGCCGCTGCTTTTTCCACTACATCAAGTTCCCTGACCGCGACACCATGCAGGCCATCGTGAACGTCCACTTCCCTGACATTCAAGGCATGCTGGTGCGCGAAGCGCTGAACATCTTCTATGATATCCGCGATGTGCCGGGGCTAAAGAAAAAGCCATCCACATCCGAGCTGCTCGACTGGCTCAAACTGCTGATGAACGAGGATATGCCGCTCGATGTCCTGAAAAGCCGCGACCCAAAAAAGCTCATCCCGCCGCTGCACGGCGCACTGCTTAAAAATGAGCAAGACGTAATGCTGTTTGAGCGGCTCGCATTTATGAGCCGGCGTGAGGGGAATAAGGGGTAGATGGCGAAAGCGTCTGCGTGGTTGGCAGTCGTCATTGGCTTTCCTTTATCCATCATTTTCTTTTTGAGCATCATTCAAAGCGGCCAAAACTTTTGGGACCGCGGGTTTGCAATTGTCGGCTTAATAGAAATGTCTCTTTTGCTCGCAGGTGGTGGGGTGGTTCTTGCGAGACGAAAACCAGGGTTGCGACTGCTGGCAGCCGGTTGGGCTTTGACCATCGGCGTAAACTTAGGCCTAGGCTTGTCCCCGCTTCGCCCAGAAGGCCCACAGGCTACTGATCAGCCAACTTTCTACATTGCGTTGATTATCTCACTATGCGGCCTCGTACTTGCCCTGTTAGCCCGGCGTCCGCACCACAAAAACTGAACCTGCCCTCTCAGTCCTGCGAATAGACATGAGCCAAACCGCAAGGCAGCCTCCAAATGACACGAAATTTGAAAGGCCCTCCCATGACCCGCCTCACCCAAATTCCCGCAGACAATTGGGACCCGCGCATTAAAGCTGCGGTCCAGCCGGAAAACCTGACAGACCTTGAACAAGGCCTGACCCGCTATTTCGCGCACACGCCGGAACTAGCACTCGGCCTGATGGGCTTTGCTGGTGCCATGAAAGTGCACCGCACCTTACCTGAAAGATTGCTTGAGCTGGTGCGCCTGCGCATTGCCTTTTTCAACCAATGCCGCAGCTGTATGGCCATTCGCTATACAGACGCTGTTGAAGATGGGGTCGATGAAGATGCGGTGTGTTCGCTAGAAAAACCGCAGGAGGCCCACAATCTGACGGATGCTGAAAAGGCCGCGGTGCGTTACGGCGAACTGCTTGCGACCAACAATCTAGCGATTGATGACGCTGTCTACGCGGACTTAAAAACGCATTTCAGCGAGCCCGAAATTGTTGAGCTCGGCATGTATGCAGCCTTCTGTGTGGGCTTTGGCCGCCTGGCTGCGACATACAATATGGTGAAAGAACTGCCTGAGGCGTTTAAAGATGAAACCGCACCCATCGCCCCTTGGGGGCAAGAGGCAATTCAGGTGCGCTGATGCGCTAAAGCGAAACGCGCCGTTTTTTCCGCCGCGCGACCCAGGCATATCCAGCAAGCGCGCCTGGGAACAACAGACCTGCAGCCGGGACAGGGACCGCCTGTACCGCCGCAATAGAAAAGTTATCGAGCGCTTCAAAGCCGCCGCTGCTTTCATAAAACACCGATACAATGGGAATATCGGATGTAACGCCGATGAAAAACCCTGCTTCGCCCGGGGCTAGATCTGGGCCATTAAAGGAAAACTGCTCTGTACCTCCGCCCGATAGAGACAATGTGATGCGCGCATTTGGAGCCGCGGTGTTCAGCGTACCAAAGTTGGCTGAAAATGATGGCGTCCCTTCTGCAATGTCCGCAATCAATAGCGTGCCAGAATTGGCAAACAAAACGGTTGAGTCAAACGGACTGCCAGTTATGTTTGCCAGTGGACCGCCAATTCCAACGGACTGACTGATCGTCTGGCTGCGGAACGTTACCGACCCGAACGTCACCGAGGGCGTGAATAGGACGGCCGCGTTTACTGGGGCCTCGCCTTCAAAATCGAGCGTCGTTTGCGGCCCTGCAGCCACATCAAAGAGCGCTTTATCGGTAAAAAACATAGGTGCCGCGTTTGCGGCATGTGCACTCACAAAACTTGCGAGTAGTAACACGACGTACTTCATACTTGCCCCTTTAAATACGGTTAACCATAACATCAGAGAAACTAAGCAGTGTCGAGTCAATGCCTCAGGCTGTGACATTTTGGAAATGAACAGGTTGTGACACGAACGCTTGCCACACAAACCCGCTTCGCGGCAATCCGGGCGCGCTTTGAAGCCTATACGCCGCCGCCTGGCAGGTGGGCCTGGGTGTATGAATTCTTACTGTTCGGTTTCAAGCAGGGCTGGGCGTGTTTGTTTGGCGCCCTCCTCCTCGGCTTGTTGATTTTAACGCATCTGTTTTACCCGATAAACGCCGCCCTGCCGCGCTATGATGTTTATTTCCCAGCGTTAAGCGATATTGCATTGGGCTTTGGGTATTTGGCGGCAACGCTCGCCGCGCTGATAACGGTCGTCTTTTTCAGGCAAGCGCGCTGATGCGAACAATATGATGCGTCGCCGCAAATATACTGAAAACCGAGGCGGCAGCTGCATGTGGCATGACAGTCCATCCCGCCAAACTCGTCGCTAGCGGCAGCCCGCTTGATTACATGTTTGTCTAATGAGGCGCTACTAGACAGAGGGTCGGCGACTGAAGTACACCTGATGCGAGAGCAAGAAGCGGGCGGCAACCTATAAGGACGCCAAAATGCGCATACTCATAAGCTTTGTCATGGTGCTCAGTTTCGCCGCCTGCGTGCGCCAGCCACCGCGGCCCGTGTCCATCGCCTGCAACTACAGCAAACATGCCGAAGCGTTACAGCTTGATTTTAGTGACATCGTCCCGCCCAAGCCGGGCATAGCGGTTGCAAGCACCAAAGCTGCTAAGCCCATGTCAAAGCTGCAACGCCTTTTGCGCGACACCATGGCGCCGAAATCGCAGATGAAAAACAGCCCGTCTGAAAACATTCTGATTTTAAGCGGCGGCGGGCAAGTTGGTGCCTATGGCGCACAGTTTTTAAAGGGAATGAGCGAGCAAGAGCCGGCAAGGTTGGCCAATGTCGGCATCGTCACCGGGATTAGCACCGGCGCGCTAATCGCACCGTTTGTTATTATTGGGGATTATGACGGCGCCGTCGAGGCCTATACCATCACTGCTGAAACGGACATTGTGAAGCGCAAGGGCCTGACCGCGCTGCTAAAACAGCGGGCTATTTTAGATAAATCGCCGCTGATTGCCCGCTATGCAGGATATTTTGCACCTGGCGGGGCTGACGGAAGATTTCAGCAGCTTAAAGCACGTTTAAGCGATCCAAATGGGCCAACCTTAGAAATAGGGGTGGTCAATCTGGACGATGAGCGATTTTATACCGTCGATATAAACTCCATTTTTGGGGATGCAGACCTCAGTGATGACGGCAAATTCGCCTGCTTTCAAAAGACCGTCCTGGCATCCGCGGCCGTCCCAATCGCGTTTGAACCCGAATTTATTGATGGCAATGCCTATATGGATGGTGGAGCGCGACTGAGCGTGTTTATCAATGAGGTCAACACTGCAATGAAGGCCACGACTGGATCGCAAACTGAGGTTTATGTGCTGGTCAACAGTACGCTGACACAGCGTTCAAAGACGCCGCCGCAAAACCTGGATGGCGAGACACTCGGCGCGTTCAACATTGCAGCCAAAAGCGTGGATATTTTGTCAAATCAAGTCAAAAACACCTCGATCCGCAGTATCATCAATCAACTTTCCGCATCGGGGACGCCGTTTTTCGTGGCGGCTGCCAATCAACGTGTGGGGGATGTACCTTGCCCAGACAATGCGAACGGATTGCTTGGTCAGGGTTTTGATCCGATTTTTATGACATGCCTGCGCGAGCGCGCTGGCGTGCACTGGCAAAATGGTATTAATAGCGCTTTTGTCTATAATTTTCCATAAGTACAACAAGGTTTTGGCACGTTTGTCTGCATTTGGGCAGCTGCTCTCTCGTCAGGCGCTTACGGGTTTACCTTGCCACCAGTGATGCCCAAACGGGCCAAGCAGACCCGCTTCGCTGCCATTCGCGTGCGCTTTGAGGCCTATGCGCCGCCGCCTGGTGTTTGGGCTTGGGTGTATGAATTCTTACTCTTCGGTTTTAAGCAAGGCTGGGCATGTTTGTTTGGCGCTCTGCTGCTTGCTTTGCTCCTGTTAACTCATCTACTCTATCCTGCAGGAGCAGGTTTGCCGCGCTATGATTTTTTGACCGTCGCTGCCATTCTCATTCAAATTGCGATGCTGACGTTGCGGCTTGAGACTTGGGATGAAGCCAAAGTGATCCTGGCCTTTCATGTCGTCGGCACCGTGATGGAGCTGTTTAAAACTGCGGCGGGCTCCTGGGCGTATCCCGAGGCGGCTTATTTGCGCATCGCCGGCGTGCCGCTGTTTTCAGGCTTTATGTACGCCGCCGTGGGCAGTTATATCGCCCGCATCTGGCGCATTTTTGATATGCACATTATGGCCGCGCCGCCGTTTTGGCTGGCCACTTTGGTTGGCGTTGCAATCTACATAAATTTCTTCACGCACCACTATATTTTGGATGCGCGCTTCGCTCTGTTTGGTGTGCTTGCTGCGCTGTTTTGGAAAACCAAGGTTAGCTTTAAAGTATGGCGCCCAATCCGGCGCATGCCCATGCTGCTGGGCTGGTTTCTCGTGGCCGCGTTTATTTGGTTTGCGGAGAACATTTCAACATTTTCCAACGCCTGGGTCTACCCGGATCAGACCTTAACCTGGTCGATGGTGTCACCGACAAAACTTGGCGCATGGTATCTGCTGATGTACATATCGTTTATGCTGGTCGCTGCAGTCAATCGCAGCAGCTGGCACCGCACTTAGGAGCCGCGCAATATTATGCTCAACACCTTCTTCCTAGCCCTACGCGATGCGCGCCTACCGGTCTCCATTAAAGAGTATCTGATGCTTCTGGATGCAATGCAGGCCGGTGTTGCGGATATGAAAGTCGAGACGTTTTACTACCTTTCGCGCGCGGCGCTCATAAAAGATGAAAGCCATATCGACCGGTTTGACCAAGTGTTTGGCCATGTCTTTAAAGGCTTGGACCTGATGAACGACGAAGAAGAGGTCGAAATCCCAGAAGAATGGCTCAAAAAGATGGCCGAACTCTATCTCTCTGAAGAAGAGATGCAGGAGATTGAAAGCCTCGGCTCTTGGGAAGAGATTATGGAGACGCTGAAGAAGCGGCTTGAAGAGCAAAAAGAGCGGCATGAGGGCGGTAATAAATGGATCGGCACGGCCGGTAAGTCTCCTTTTGGCGCCTATGGCTATAACCCAGAGGGCGTGCGCATCGGCCAGAAAGAAAGCCGGCATAAGCGTGCTATAAAGGTGTGGGACAAGCGCGAGTTTAAGGACTTTGACAACACAAAAGAGCTCGGAACGCGTAACATTAAAGTCGCCCTGCGCAAGCTGCGCCGCTTTGCCCGCGAAGGCGCTGCAGACCAGCTCGATTTAAAGGGCACCATTGATGCCACCGCCAAACAAGGCTGGCTCGATATCAAGATGCGGCCCGAACGGCGCAACGCGGTTAAAGTGCTGTTGTTTCTAGATGTTGGCGGCTCCATGGACCCCTATATCAAGGTCATGGAGGAGTTGTTTTCCGCTGCATCCATCGAGTTTAAAAACCTCGAATTCTTTTATTTTCACAACTGCCTCTATGAAGGCGTCTGGAAAAACAATGCGCGGCGCTGGCAGGAGAAAACCCCCACTTGGGAAATACTGCACAAATACCCGCACGACTATAAAGTCATTTTCGTAGGCGACGCCTCCATGAGCCCCTATGAAATTATCTACGCCGGCGGCTCTGTCGAGCACTGGAACGAAGAGCCCGGCGCGGACTGGCTCAAAAGCGTTCGGGACATCTACGACCGCACGGTATGGATCAATCCGACACCCGAAGAGCATTGGCAGTATGGCCAATCCATCCAAATGATCAAAGAGCTGTTTGAGGATAAAATGTACCCCCTCACCTTAGACGGCCTCGATGCGGCAATGCGCGAGCTGGTGCGTTAGGCAGTCTATACGTCAAGACATAGCGCTGACCGGGTGCTACGCTACCAATGAGCAAAAAACGGGGGATTTATTTTGCAGTCTTCAATATCACGCATCCAAACCACGCAGATGGCAGCACTGGTACACACCGCCGTGCGCGCCCTAGAGCCAGTGGGTGACCGGCAGCAGTCGACACCATCAGCTTTTTTTGATGCGCTAAAGCGACTCTATCTTTCGAGTTTTGAAAGACGAAATGCGCTGCTTGACGGGCTGTTTTATGATGTCAGCACCATCACAAAAAGCGAGGCGGCGGAGTTATCGCCCGCGCTTGCCGAAGAAGGCGCGATTGTCTACGTGCCAACAACTGCATCCAGTGAACCGCTCAAAGTGATTAAAACCCTCACCGAGCTGGCCACACAAACACCCAAGCCGAAAGCGCTTGCCATTGCCGGTGTCGGCAGCTCAGCTTTAGGGTCAGCAGCGCTCGCTCGCAACGTCGCCGATGCGCTTGATGCGCCTGCCGTCGCGGTCGTTTCAGGCTATGGCGCTGCGGATCTTATGACCGAAGCGCTCGGCGGCTATTTCTTGTTTGGCACGCTTAATCGGATACGCCATGCCTTTGACACAATTGAAGCCATGACATCGCAATGGTCCAGCCTTTTCAACGCCAGCAGTGGCCAAAAGTCGCTTGGATTTGGCCTTAGAAAGTTCAGCGATGTTGCCGCGACTGCAGCGCTCCTCCGCGATGAGAACTTTGAATTCTCAGTGCTCTGCGGTCACTCAAAGGGCAATCTCATTCTGGCAGAAGCCCTCGAAAAAATCGTTAGCCTTCCCGATAAAAAACACATGAAACGCATTGCCGCCAGGAGCCAGGTCATCACGCTCAGCGCAGCCATCCAAATGCCAAGTGAATTTGCCCCGATTATTGATGTGCTGGGCACCGCTGACCCATTGGGCCGTGCCAATTCACGGCCCTTCATTTCAATTGAAAAGAAGTTGCCTGGTGTCGGGCACCACACCAATACGGAATTTCCAGATATCGTCCCAAAGCCGCTTAATGTCACCGAAGTGATCCGAAACATTCTTAAGGAAAAACAGGCCAGATAAACCATGAGCGAGAAAGAAAAACTGCGCCAGGCTGTGCTTTCCAGCCGAACCGGATGGGGCGGTCGTGGGCCAAAGCACATTGAGCCGAAAGGGCCAGGCGACGAATCCGTGTGGGATTACCCACGCCCGCCAATTATTGACGACGCGCCGGCACCCGTGCGGGTCACCCTTAAAGGGCATATTCTGGCGGATACCAAGCGCGCGAAGCGCATCAAAGAAACCGCAAGCCCACCAACGATCTATATCCATCCCGACGACTGCGATTTTACGGTGCTGAAAGAAGCGGACGGGCTATCCATTTGCGAATGGAAAGGCAAAGCCCAGTACTTTGATATCCGGCTTCCCGATAGCACACATGTGCGGCAAGCCGCCTGGAGCTATCCCGACCCATTTGAAGACGCCATAAAAGGCATGGAAAAACTGGCCAATTGGCTCTGCTTTTATCCCAGCAAGGCCGAATGCTATGTGGGCGATGAGCGGGTGACGCCGCAGCCAGGCCAGTTTTATGGCGGCTGGGTCACAAAGCAGATTAAAGGGCCTTTTAAAGGCGAGCCAGGCACCGGCGGCTGGTGACAGGCTCAGCCGTCCGGCACAAATGTCACCACCACAATCTCAGGCCGGGCTAAAAACCGGATCGGCAAAGCACCTGTGCCGATGCCGCTGGTCACGTACAAACGTTGACCCTCTGGCCCGGCAGCAAAGCCGCAGGCATATTCTTTGCGCTGGATCGGCGCAACAGCTTGCTGCACGCCTGGGACACCCACTTGCCCGCAATGGGTATGGCCAGCGAAGGTAAAGGCCGCTTGTGGTGGCACGAGCGGTAAAACATCTGGGCTGTGGGTGAGCGCGATGATCGGCGCCGACGGGTCTGTCTGCGCAACTACGGCGTTGGGGTCGGTAAAGCGCGGTGTTGATACGTCTTCAAGCCCGGCAATCCAAAGTGCAGCCCCCGTCTTCGGGTGGCGCGCCAGAACGGCTTCGTCCAGCAGCGTCTTTATCTGGGTTTGCCCAAGCAGGCGCAGCACCTCCGGGCCATTCCACCACCAATCATGGTTGCCAAGCACTGCATAGACGCCCATGGGCGCAGTGAGCGTTGCCATGGCATCGACGGTGTCTTCGGTTTTAAAAAACACGGGGTCAGGCAGCCAAGGGAGCCGCTCAAACAGCAGCGGCTGATAGGCATAGTCCCCCACCCAGAACACAATGTCCGGCTGCTCAGCAGCAGCTCTGTCTATGATAGTCTGCATTGAAGCTTTGCTGAAATGCAACCGCGTCGGCTGTAAATCGCCGATGACCACGGCGGTGAGCGGCGCGGTCAGGCCAGTGATGGGCACGCTAAAGCGCGTCGTCTTAACCCAGCGCGGCTCAATGAGGGACGCATAAATCAGCAGCGGAAACCCAAGCACGGCAAAGACGGCGGCCAATTTTCTGGACAGCTTGCTGATGACAAACACTAGGGCCGCAACAAGCATGAAAAGAATAATCAGCAGATACAGCACGCAGCGCCTGCCCTAGGCTTTACCGTTGTTCGTCACCACGGGATTGATCGCCCGTCATAGGACAGAAAGTCGCCGCTGGTCTCCATCGCCATCTCGTCAATGCGCTCAATCACACCGCGTGCGCCGTCAATGGGGTCAATGTCCGCGCCAGGACCACTCATGTCGGTGCGGGCATAGCCGGGATGGATCGGGTTGACGATGATCCCGCGGTCGCGCAAGGCAATGCTCAAATTCCGAGTGGTCATGTTGGCTGCTGACTTGGACGCCGCATAGCCAAACATATGGCCCATTGCGCCAGCGACTGAACCGATGACACTGGTAATGATGGCCAGCTTCTTTTGATCGGACGCGGCAATATGGTCCGCGAACGCCTCGGCCAACTTCATACCGCCGATCACATTGACGCGGTATGGCATGATCCAATCGTCTTCAAAGTTGGAATTGCCAAATTGCTGGTCTTGAAAGCCCGTCGTTGCAGCCGGATTTTTGCCAAAAATGCCAGCGTTGTGGATCGCGATATCAATCGGTGTGCCTGACAACTTTGCAGCCAGTCCGTCGATCGCGGCATGATCCACCATATCCATCGCCTCTCGCGTGATCGCCGCTCCATCAATACTAAGCGCGGTGGCAGCATCTGGGTTGCGACAACACGCTATGACGTGAGTATCAGGGCGCGCTGCATAAAGTTTTACCATTTCAAGGCCGAGGCCGCGGTTTGCGCCGGTGATTAAAACAGTCGTCTTTGCCATGCGTGTCCCTTGATTGCAGTGTTTTAAAAATCGCGGTGCATGAGAACCCGCCGCGAAGGCTCAAAACCAAGCCCAAGATATAGTTGTTCAAGCTGACGTACAGGCTCGCCCTGCGCAGCAATGACCAAATAAACCTCTTCAGCGCCTTGTGCAGTGGCCCATTCAATGCTGGTTTCAATCAGTCTTGTGCCAATGCGCTGGCCGCGCACAGCGGACCGAACGAAAAGCGCTTCGACTTCGGCTTTGCAGCCATGCTCTAGCCCCTGGCTCAGCAGGACCGCGATGAACCCAATGCAGCCCTCCGCCTCATGATCCGCCACAAAAATAGCGGTCTGATCCGATCGCCGTGCTGCCTCGAGCCGCTGCGGCAGCTTTGATGCGTCCACATGATAGCCGTCCGTCTTATAAAACCGGGTTGCCAAATCAATAAGCGCTTCAGTATCGCCGGGCTGCGCAGTGCGGATTGAAACAATAGACATAAGCCGGGCGCCCTTTAGGCCTATTCACAA
>JBCCLR010000120.1:0-11425 GCA_039026755.1 Pseudomonadota bacterium
ATCGCCAAACAGATGCCCCGCCGCATCATTGGCAAACGCAATATTGCCGCCGGCGTCTTGCACGAACACAGCGCTAGGCTGCGCATTGCAGACTGCATTGAGAAACGCGTTTGCGCGCGACAGAGCCTGATTGGCCGCCTGACGCGACGCGCTAAGCGCATGTGCGCGCTGCTCAACGCCGCGCCGCCAAGCATAGAGCGTTAGGCCGCACGCTAAAGACAGCGCCAGCATGCCGCCGAGCAGCCAGACCAGCGTCCGCCGTTTTATTGCTGCGAGCGCCCTGTCGGCTGGCACGGAACGTACTGCCACCCACTGCGATTCAGGGACACGGTGCGCGGCAACAAGCGCCTCACCGCCCTCTAAAGCCGCAACGACAGCTGCGCCATTTTCAGGGCGTGTCACGGCCCATAAGAACCGCTGGTCACCAGCAAAATTCGGCGCATAGCGCAGCCTCAGGGCCGCCTCTGGGGTACTGTCGGATAAATCAAGTATGGCACTGGAAATCGGATGAATAAGGGCTTGGTCCGCGGCGAACGCCGGAATGTCAAATTGCCCTGCGCCGCGCAGAAAATCGGCATCCAATTGAAATGTCACATGCAGCTGTGCAAGCGTTTGCTCGGCTTGAACGGCGCGGATGGGAATGACAAAGCTTAGCAGGACATGCGGGCTCTTTCCCCCTGTATAGGGCCCATAAATTACTGCCCCGCTCGGTTCTGAGCGCCTTGGCCGCGTGCCTTGCTCAACCTGATAGCCGGACCCAACTATACTCAGCTTTCGGCCGTCGCGCGCCACAAGAACCGCCCCAGGGCCGGCTATGATTTGCGCGGTATCGTTGGCAACGACGGCTGTCGCTGAGGGCGCTGGCTGGTCATAAACACCATCGCGCTGCGCGGCGAGGGCAAGTGCGCTATCGATATACCGCCGCGCGCTTTTCTGCTCCGGAGATGCACCATCAAGCGCCTGCATCAGCGTTAAACGGATGGAATTGGCCTGCGTCCAGCGCTGCCATGGCTTAAGCCGCGCGTTGATTAGGGTTTGAATGTGCCTGGCGTCAGCATAGGCGGCCTGGCTCAGCTGTGTCTGCCAGAGGACGCTCTGCTGCGAGACAGCGTAGTTTGACCAGCGCATAATCATCACACTGCCAGCCAAGAAAACCAGCGCGAGAAACACCAAAAAACCCTGCGCTAGGTACTTCGACCGCACATCTGCCTCTGCTGCCGGCAGTTCAAATATGGCAAAAGCAGGCTGAGTTTCATCAGCAGCAAGATTAATTTGGGCAGGCACGGCGCGCTGTCGTCCTCATCACCTAAAGGCTCGAAATGACGCCTATCGTTAACCTAAAGGTTTAAACCTTCATTAAGGCTAAGGCGGCACATATGCGCAATGCGCACAAACCCGATATATACAGGGCTGGTTCTGGCTGTTTTGACCAGTCCAATATGCGGCACCCTATGGGCCGGCAATGCATTTGGAGTGCAAGAAACAGGCTATTCGGACTTGTCGTATTTCCCCAAATGGACTGGAATGCTGGCGCGCGCGCAGCGCGGCGACATTGGCACGGCGCAAACCAAGATAATTGCCCAAAGCTGCAAACCCGGTGTTGGGCCCATGTGCGCGTCAGAGCGTTGGCAGGCTTTTATGGATGCGCCGCGCACGCGGCAGTTGCGCGGCCTTAATCTCCTGCGCGCAGTGAACAAGCACATCAATGTGTCACGCTATATCCAAGATCCTGTGAATTGGGGTGTACCGGACTTTTGGGCACATCTAGGCGAGTTTTTCGATCGCAGCGGGGATTGCGAAGATTATGCGATTTCAAAATACGCGACGCTCAAACAGCTTGGCTTTCCTACGAAAGCCATGCGCGTCTTGGTCCTTGAAGACCTGAATCTTGACCTTGCACATGCGGTGTTAATCGTTGAACTGGCTGGCGTTACTTATGTGCTAGATAACCAAGTGAATGCTGTTTTGCGCGATAGCGCCATCTACCACTATAAGCCAATTTATTCGATAAATGAGCACGGCTGGTGGATGCACCGAAACACACCGCCGAATTAGCGACAAATTTAACGGCTTTTTTAAAAAAACAACGCACTCTCGTCACGATAGGCTGTCAAAACCTTAAACAAGAGAGACGCGTGGCGGTGCAAGAGACCATTGATGATCAGAGCCGAGAGGCCGAGCTGCTTGAATTCGCAACTGCCGTCGGGCGTCATAAAGACGGGCGGTTTGCGCTTCATATTAAGCTGTCACAGCTGAGCGCAGAAAACTCCGGCAGTTTTGCAAGCCGAAATGCGGCTTCGTTCTTACACACGTTCATCAGAGCCGACGAGGGACGGTTGTTTAGGCTATCGAGCGGCGATATCATGTTCATCAGCAGCACCGCGCTGCCTGCTGACCTGGAAGATGCGCGGCTCAATATAACCCGTTTTTTTGAGCGCGACGCAAACCTAGCTGATGACCCCCCAAAACTGATCGATCGGTTTAATTTAGCGCGCGAGTATAGGCCGTTTCTCGCACTGTGCCAAAGCATAGCCGATGAAGCCGACACCCGCCTTGCGCCGCTCACCGCCAACGCTGCTGCGCCGCTGAGCTTCACAAAAAAGCCATCACCGGAGCCCGCTGCTGCGTCAGCTGACAACGTGACAGCATTTAACAAGGCTAGTACCGCGCGGGTCGAAAAACTGCAGCGTGCCGAGCTGCCGCGCCGGCTGTTATTTGAAGATGAGGAAGTCAAAGCGCTGGAACCAGCCGATTTAGATCGCTTGGAAAGTAACTTCCGCATCTTAGATCCGACCAATTTGCTAATGGACATGCCTGTTGCAGCACTGGTTGGCGATCTTCCGCCGCAGATCATTTTTTCAGAAAAAGCAATCGATTATGAAGCGCTGCAAGCAGCGATCCTGCCGTCACGGGACATGCGCGGAGATGCAAACCTGTTTGAACGGCTGAGCTGTATCATTGAGCAACGCCTGATTAAAAAGCTCAGCATCCCAAACACACGCACGGCGCTTGCAAGCAGCTTTTCATCCAACATCAAAACCGTTCTTTCGAGCGACTTTATCCGCTTTGACCGGCGGCATCGGCGCAGCTCCGGCGTCCCGCTCATTCTGGATATTCGGCTACGCGATGCGCTCACAAATATGGCCGAATTCTTGCGGATGCGCGAGCGGGTGCGCGATGTGGGGTACCGGATCTGTTTATCGGGCATGACCACCTATAGTTTTGCAGCGATGGATCATGGCCATCGGCTAGCAGACTTTATCAAAGTCGACGCCCCGACAGATGCCAACCTCCTGCATGGCGAGTGGCTCAATCATTTTCAGGACAGCGCACGCAGCGCCGGCTTTCAGCGCATGATTTGTAGTCATTGCGATAGCGCGCTTGATGTTGAAAATGCCAAAGCGCTCGGCTTTTCGCTATTCCAGGGCCAGCAAATCAACGCGATGATTATGGAAACTGTGCGCGGCGAGCAGACCGCCGCGCGCGCCTAGCACCATATTTCAGAGCGCGCGCCTTAGATCGGCGAGCGTTTCGCTAAAATCCGCTGCAGCGTCCGGCGGTGCATATTCAAACGCCGCGCGGTCTCCGACACGTTCCGGTCACAAAGCTCATAGACCCGCTGGATATGCTCCCAGCGGACACGGTCTGCCGACATCGGGCTTTCCGGTGGATCTGCTTTCACGCCTTCCATGGTTAGTGCCTTCACGACATCATCAGGGTCAGCGGGCTTTGCAAGATAGTCAACCGCGCCGGTTTTGACCGCGGCAACGGCGCTGGCAATGTTGCCGTAGCCGGTTAAAATCACAATGCGCATCTCCGGGCGCAGCCGGCGCAATTCGCTCACAAGGTCGAGACCGTTGCCATCGCCCAGGCGCATATCAACCACGGCATAGGCCGGCGCTTGCTGCATCGCTTTATTCAGACCATCGTCATAGCCCTCAGCAATTCGAATTTCAAAGCCGCGGCGCTCTAAGATGAGGCCCAAGCGATCGCGAAAGGCTCGGTCGTCGTCAATAATGAGCAGGCTACGGTCTGGACCTAAATCTACCTCTGCTGTCCGTGCTGTTGATGTGTGTCCCATGTTTCGCCTTTCTCTTCGACCGTTTGGCGGTCCCACGAAATATCTACCAGGGCGCCGCCATCTTGCTCATTTTCAAAGATGATTTCCGCGCCAGTGCGGTTTAACAATGTGGTTGCGATAAACACGCCCAGGCCCATGCCGCGCTCGCCGTCCCGGCCAGCTTGGCTGCCAACGAATGGCGCGCCTAGGCGCGGCAAAACATCGTCGGAGAAGCCTGGTCCGTCATCACTAATGACAACGTGAATGTGTGTTACGTCCCAACTTACATCGACTTCTACGGTGCCGGCAGCGAACCGGACTGCATTTGCGATAAAGTTTGCGACGCCGTGCCGCAGTTCTGCCGCCCGCGCCACCACTGGGGAGCGCACTTCTGCGCCTGGCATGGGGCTGACTGTCAGCTTTAACTCCACCCCGCGATCTTGATATGTCTCTGCAATTTCTTTGATAATGGCGGCAATTGGCATCCGCGCAAAGTGGGCCTCGTTGGCGTTCGAACGCCTCGAGATATCCGTTAAAATTGCGCGGCAGCGTTGGCTCTCACTTTCGATCAGCTTAAAATCATCGGCCAGCTCGGGATAGTCCTCGAGCTGCGCTTGTAAATCCTTTGAAACCAAGGCGATTGTGCCGAGCGGTGTCCCCAGCTCATGGGCCGCGGCAGCGGCCAAGCCATCAACCGCCGATAGACGCTGCTCCCGGCTGAGCGCTGCTTGCAGCGCCACCACCGCCTGAGCACGTTTGCGCGCATCGGCGGAGACCCGGTAGGCATAGGCGGCAACAAATACCATGGAAATAGAGATGCCCGCCCAAAGCCCCAGCAAATAGGTCGGAGGGAGAAAAATAGCCTCATCGGCAGCCCACGGCAGCGGCAAATGCACACGCGTTAAAAATAGCAGGCATGCCGCAGCAAGAGCCAACATAAACACTGTCGCACGGCCATTGAGCATGGTCGCAGAAATTGTCAGCGGTAACAGCATCATGACGGCGAACGGGTTTTGTAGGCCGCCCGTGAAATATAGCAAATAACTCAGATGCAGTTGATCAAACACAAGCTGTAGTCCAGCCTGCCAACTGTTGAGCCGGACGCGCCGCCGAAACAGGAAATACAGCGCGACATTAACCAACGCCGCAGTTGCTATGCCAAGGCTTATGGGCAAAAGCGGTAACTCAAACCGCAGAAAACCATGCACGAAGGCAACAGCGGCAACTTGCCCTAAAATAGCCAGCCAGCGCAGGTTAAGCAGCGTGTTGGGAACGACGCCCGCTGTCACCGACTGGCGCAGACCGACACCGCCCGCCCCATCAAACAGCAAGTCCGTGTCATCAAAGGCGCGCGGTGCGCTCGATTTAAAGACGTTTAGCATCGCTGCTCGATCCTCGCCGGCGCTCCATCCTTGGCTTTCAAGTGCGCACACTCTATACGCGTGCTATCCTATACGGTTTCGAACGCGCGGCGGCGCACACTTTTTTCAGCTGCTGGATACCTCCACCCCATGACACAGCCAAATTCATCGCAAGAGCGCCAGCGGCCAACCCGCTGGTATTGGGTGCGCCATGCGCCGGTTCTGGGCGCTAAATCAGAACTCTATGATACGCCAGATGAACCCGCTGACTTGAGCAATGCGTCGGCATTTGCTGCTTTAGCTGCAAATCTGCCGGCAAATGCGGCCTGGATCACCAGCGATTTACAGCGCGCCATTCAGACGGCTGACACAATTTGTGCAGCCGGACAAACGCCGCAGACGCGGCTTATGGATGGCCGCATCGCCGAACAACATTTCGGCGATTGGTTTGGCCAGGACATTAAAAGCCTCAGCGCCAAGCGATCTCAACAGGCCGCGCACAATTTTTGGTTTATTGACGCGGTCACCCGGCCTACCGGAGGCGAAAGTTTCCTCGATCTCCTCGCCCGCACCGCTCTCGCGATCGACGATTATAACGCGCGCTTTGCCGGCCAGAATATTATCGCCATCTCGCATGGCGGCGTGATCCGCGCGGCGCTCACCATAGCGCTTGGGCTTGAGCCAGATAAAGCGCTTGGCATCAGTGTGGAAAACCTGTCTACAACTCGGCTAGATTACTACCCTGGCACCGGCAGGGGCGGTGACTGGCGCACGGTGTTCATGAATGCGCGCCCCATTGCAAAAGCCTGAAAGCTCCTAGCGCGCTTGATCAAGTGCTTTTTGAATGGCGCGGCCACCGCGCACATTGGCCGCAATATCAAATACATCGCGGCCGGTTGCATCGGTGATGTAAAGGTCAGGGTCCATCTCTAATAAGCGCTGTACGGTGCGCAGTTTACGCGAGCGCACGGCCTTCATCAGCGCTGTTTCGCCCAAATCATCTTGCACATTCGGGTCAGCCCGATTTGCCACCATGACGTCAATGCCCAGCTTATTGCCGCGCTCGGCATAAAACATCAGCGGCGTGCGGCCATCGCTTTTGTTTCGGATATTCGGGTCGGCATCGCGCTCAAGCAACATATTGGTCCAGGCCGGCCCGCCCTTTTCAGAGGCCAGCATCAAAGCCGAAATGCCGTCTGAATTGTGTGTATTGATATAGACGCCGTTGTCCATGCGTTGGCGCGCTTCCAGGACATCTTGTTTTTCAATAGCGCGCAGAAATTCAAACCGGTCTGAAAACTGCGCCTGTGCCGGGTTTGATGCAAACCCCAGCATAAGACTGCAAAAAATGGCGGCCCATCGCACATATTTAACGCTGTCCACGCCTATATCTCCCTGCCACATCGACAACATCACTACTCTCAGGTAGCTTACCTAAGCTGTATCAAATTGCTTCTCAAGCGCTGCTACTGGTTTTGAGGTGAATGTACCATGAATTTCGGCAAGCTCAGGCTGCTTCTATGGGTGCTTGTGGCACTTGGAAGCGGCTTTCTCATCGTGCAGCGGCTGCTGCCAACGGCGCCGCAAAGTGCGCAGATTGCGCAGCCGGGAACATCGCTGCCCATTGCTGACCCATACGTAACCCTGCTCGATAGCACGGCGCAGCCGTTTGACACGGCAAGCCTAAAAAGTGGGCATCAGCTAGTCTATTTCGGCTTTACGTTTTGCCCTGACGTGTGCCCGATCAGTGCGCGCAAAATGGTGGTGGCAGAAGCCCTGTATAAAAAAGCCGCGCTGGACATGCCCACGCTCACAACACCAGCGACGTCGCTGTTCATCACGATCGACCCAGAGCGTGATAGCCCTGAAATCATGGGTTTTTATGCGGAAAACCTGATTGAAGATGTGCTCGATGACTTTTCCAAAGCCGAACGCACGGCGGTAAAGCCCGATTTGATTGGCTTGTCGGGGGATCGTACACAAATTGACGCGGCGATCGCAACATATCTGGTCTACGCCGATAAGGTGGTGGAAGGCTCAGCGCCCGATGATTACCGCTTTAATCATTCAGACTTGATCTATTGGGTGCGCCCAAATGGCGCGGTGCAGTTTTTCTCACCCCGGCAAAGCGCCCAAGACATTGCCGATGCCATGATCGCCGCAAGCTCGTGACAGCACGTGATCTGGCGGTTATCCAGCCGCCGAGCCCGCACGGCCGATTTCGCCAATACCGCTTCACCCTGCGTCGCAACAGCGCCAAAGCCTGGCCTGAGCTGCAATGGCGCCACCGGGAAGGCCGAGTGACACTGCGCATGCCACGTGCGATGTGCCTTGATGATTGCTTTGCCGCCTTTAATCGCTGCGTACCGTGGTTTGACCGGTTTGCACAGCGCGGCGACACCGTGCTGACACTGCGCATCGATGATCAGCCGCATGCACTTGTGCGAACCCCTGGGCTGAAGCAGTATATGGCCGTATCAGACGGCCAAGTCCGCTTCCGGCCGGGCCCGCCCGCAAGCATGATTAAAGCGCTCAAGCGCCTTATCGAGCAGCGCACACGTCTATCCATGCAGCGCTATGTTATCGAGAAGGCTGAGATGATAGGGATCGCGCCAGGCCGCATGCGGCTGAGCAGCGCGCAGCGCAAATGGGGCGCGTGCGACCCACAAAACAACCTTACATTTTCGTGGCGGCTAAGCATGGGTCCACCTTTCGTGCAGGAATATCTGGCCGCACACGAAGTGGCGCACTTTCGCCATAAACATCACAAATCAAGCTTTTGGGAGGAGGTCAACCGGCTGATGCCGCGCTGGCCTATTGCCGAACAATGGCTGGCATTTTGCGGCCCAACCTTAATGGCGACGGATATTGGCTCTATTGCAGCGCGGGCGCTGGCGCATCCAGCGCCGCAAGCACATCGGGCAGAATTTTCTCAACAATGATCGCCACACCTTCGCGCGTGGGATGCATGCCGTCATCTTGGTTGAGGGCCGGATCAGCCGCAACGCCGTCTAAAAAGAATGGATAAAGCGGCACTCGATATTGCGCGGCGAGAGCGGGGTAAATCCCGTTAAATTCTGCGCCATACTCATCGCCAAGGTTGGGCGGCGCCATCATGCCTGTAAGCAAGACGGGGATCCCGCGGCGTTCAAGCTCTTCTAAAATAGCCACCAGGTTGCTTTTGGTACGCTCCGGCGGGAGCCCGCGCAGCGCGTCATTCGCTCCCAATTCCAAAATCAGAAGATCTGGCGTGCGTCCCAATGCGGATAAATTCCAGGAAAGCCGGCTGCGCCCACCAGAGGAGGTATCGCCCGACACGCCTGCGTTATGTACTTTTGCCCCTGAAAACCCACGGCTTTGAAGGGCTGCTTCCAGCTGATTTGGGAACGCCGCGCCCGGCTCAAGGCCATAGCCTGCCGTTAAACTATCGCCGAAAGCGACAATGAGCGGCGCTTTAGATTCATCTGCTAAAGCGCTTGAGACGAATAGACTAAAGGCTAGCCCAGCCAGGCAGACAAGCACCTTGAAGGCCCTGTGTGCCCGGCTATATGCCAGATGTACTGCTGAATTTGTCATGGATGATATATGGTCTCTCAGCCCCACAATCTCAAGCAGCCCGCTGTCGCGCTCGACAATGTGCATCTATCCCTGCCAAGTGAAGCGGGCGATGTCCATATTTTGCGCGGCGTATCGCTCACGATAGAGCGTGGCCAGTCGGTGGGTATCGTCGGCCCGTCGGGGTCCGGCAAATCCACCCTCATGGCGGTAATGACGGGGCTTGATTTAGCAAGTGGCGGCAACGTTGAAGTTGCTGGCCAAACGCTTGGCGCACTTGATGAGGATGCGCTGGCGCTATTTCGCCGCGATAACAGCGGAATTGTGCTGCAGGCTTTTCGGCTTATTCCCACGATGACTGCGCTTGAAAATGTGGCGGTTCCTTTAGAATTGGCTGGCAAAAAAGATGCATTTGATATTGCAGCGCGCGAACTTGCAGCGGTTGGCCTAGACCATCGCCTCACGCATTATCCCGCCCAGCTGTCCGGCGGTGAACAGCAGCGCGTTGCCTTGGCGCGGGCAATCGCGCCCAATCCGGCGATTTTGTTCGCCGATGAGCCGACAGGCAATTTGGATACCAAAACCGGTGCTCAAGTCATCGACATCATGTTTAAATTGCATGATCAGCGCGATATGACCCTGGTGCTTATCACGCACGACCTTGACCTTGCCGCACGCTGCGACCGGGTGATTGAAATGCGCGACGGGCAAATCCTATCCGACAGCCAATCCCAGCCGATTGCGGCGCAATAGAGATGACGTCAAACGCTTCAGCCTGGCGCTTTGCCATGCGCGAAATGCGCGGCGGCCTTGCCGGTTTTCGGGTCTTCATTGCATGCCTGGCGCTGGGCGTGGCCGCCATTGCCGCCGTCGGCGCAGTGACCCAAGGCATTCTTGATCAATTGACGTTAAAGGGCCAGGAAATCCTTGGGGCAGACGTCGACATCCGCTTTAGCCAGCGTGACGCAAGTGCAGATGAGATGGCGTACTTGCAGGCCAACAGCGATGTTGTGACCCGCATCATGCGCCTACGCGCCATGGGCCGCGCCGGGTCGCAGCGAACCTTGGTCGAACTAAAAGCCATTGAAGCCGCCTACCCACTCTATGGCACGCTAGAACTCAGCACGGCGGAAGCAGATGTTTTTGCAAACAAAAATGGCCGTTGGGGCACAGCAATTGACCCGACGCTGGCGAAACAGCTTGCTGTGCGCGTCGGCGACACCGTTTCCATTGGCGATAGCACCTTTGATATCCGCGCACTGATTGAAAAAGAGCCTGATAAATCGAACGAAGGCTTTCAATTGGGCCCCACGGTGCTGGTGCCTTATGCAGCGATGCCAGAAACCGGTCTGGTGCGGCTGGGTAGCCTGATCCGCTATCACTACCGCGCCAAGCTGCCTCAAAATACCGACATTGACGCATGGATTGACGCGCTCAATGCAGCCTTTCCCGACGCTGGCTGGCGCATCCGGGACCGCTCCAACGGCGCGCCGGGCGTGCGCCGCTTTGTGGATCAAATGGGCATGTTTCTGACCCTAGTGGGTCTCACAGCGCTAACCGTTGGCGGCGTTGGTGTGGGCAATGCCGTGCGCGGTTATCTGGATGGGAAGACCGAAACCATCGCCACTTTCAAAACGCTTGGCGCCGACGGCGGTATGATTTTTCGCATTTATTTGCTGCAGATCGGCCTGATTGCAGCCATCGCAATCAGCATCGGCCTGATCCTTGGCACCATTGCGCCCTTGGCTGTGAGCGAGGTTTTACGTGAACGCCTGCCGGTGGTGCCAGAATTCAAACTCTACCCGCTTCAGCTCGGCTTAGCGGCGCTCTATGGCCTGTTAATCACCGCCATTTTTTCGATTTGGCCGCTTGCCAAGGCCCGCGATATTCCGGCGGCGCGCCTATTCCGTCAGTTGGTGAGCCCGGATCAATCCTGGCCGCGCATGCCCTATGTGTGGATGACCGTTGGCGCCATTGCCTTGATTGTGCTGCTGGCGATCGGTCTTGCGGAAAACAAAATGCTTGCCACTGGCTTTACCGCGTCTGCCATTGGCGCGTTTGCCCTTTTGCGGCTCACCGCCGTTGGCATCGCTGCAGCAGCGCGGCGCCTACCGCGTTTATCAAGCCCATTGGCGCGCATTGCCATTGCCAATCTGCATCGACCAGGCGCAGCCACGGCTGCCGTTGTGCTGTCGCTGGGGCTGGGTCTGACGCTGTTTGCAGCCCTTGCTGGCATTGAATACAACATGTCCACCGAAGTGCGCCAGCGCATCCCCAATGAAGCGCCAGCTTTCTTTTTCGTCGATATTCAGCCGGATGAACTGGATGCTTTCAAGTCGACGGTGAACCAGGTGCCTGGCGCGCGCGACATTCAAACCGTACCCTCGCTGCGCGGCCCGATCCTGCAGGTCAACGGTGTGCCCGCTGAAGATGTCAAAGCCACATCGGA
>JBCCLR010000121.1:0-11358 GCA_039026755.1 Pseudomonadota bacterium
AGTTTTTTTGGAGCGCAGGCATAACCATGGCTAAATGGGCACTTTTTGCCGCCGCAACACTTGGGCTCATTGCGGTGACCTTCTTGCTCGCCAGTCCGCAAGGAACGCAAAATACACTGCGTCGACCAAGCAATAAGTTGGTCGAAGTCAAGCCGGTGCGCGCAATTACCGTGCAGGACGAAATTGAGGCGCTTGGCACGCTGCGCGCCAATGAAGAGGTAACAATCGTCGCTGAAAATCAAGGCGTCATCACCGCAATTAATTTCGATGAGGGTGGCCAGGTCACGGCCGGCGACTTGCTTATTCAGCTTGATGACCAAGAAGAGCGCGCCCTGCTCGCCTCCGCGCGCGAGGTCGCACGAGAAGCCCAGCGCCAATTTGAACGGTTAAAAGAACTGCGCCAGCGCAACACAGTTAGTCAAGCAAGCGTCGATGAACAGCGCGCTGCTGTATCAACCGCCCGAGCAGATGTTCGCGTCGCAGAGGTGCGGCTGGCCAAACGCGCCTTGAGAGCGCCATTTTCAGGGCGCATAGGGCTGCGCGACGTGAGCCGCGGCGATTTATTACAAGCTGGCAGCGCCGTCGCGACGCTCGATGACGTCTCCGTTCTTAAAATTGTATTTGACGTGCCAGAACGATTTTTATCCAGCCTCAAGCCCGGTTTGGACGTTGCCGGTATTGCTGCGGCATATCCCAAAGATATTTTTAATGGAACGATTGACCGCGTTGACACACGCATTGACATGATCACCCGTACCGTCGACGTCCGGGCAATTATTCCCAATGACGACAACAAGCTGAAGCCGGGGCTTTCTATGACTGTAAAATTGCTCGGTCAGGAACGGCCCGCGTTGATCGTTGATGACACAGCGATCGTCTCGATCGAAGACCGGCAATATGCCTTCGTCGTCGTCGGCGATGTCGTCAAACAAACGCGCATCGAAATTGGCGTGCGCTATGATGACTATGTTGAAGTGGTCTCAGGCCTCAGTGCAGGGCAACGTGTGGTGGTTAAAGGGCTGCAAGGTCTGTCAGACGGCATGGCCATCCGCGCCCAAGAGGTGGCCATACCGACGGCGGTCGATAGTGATGCAGCGGCCAAAGCACCCATTGGGAGCTAACCGATGTTTCTGTCTGATTTAAGTGTCAAACGTCCAGTTTTCGCGACGGTGATCTCGGCCCTGATGCTGTCACTGGGCATTTTTTCTCTGTTTCAAATGCCGCTGCGCGAGACGCCCGATATTGACCCTCCCGTCGTGTCAATTCGCACTGAGTATACCGGCGCCTCTGCTGCCATCGTGGAATCAAAGGTCACGCAGATCATCGAAGACGAGATCAGCGGGATCGAGGGCATAGAAACGATTGAATCGGGCAGTCGAGATGGCCGCTCTGACATCACCATCACATTCAAAATCGAACGCGACATTGATGCTGCGTCCAATGATGTGCGTGACCGGGTTGCCCGCGTGGTGGACCGGTTGCCAGATGAGGCAGAGTCGCCAGAAGTCGCCAAAGCAGATGGCGACACTGAACCGATCATGTGGATCAACGTCATATCTGATTCGCTCAATGAGCTCGAGCTGACCGACTACATCGACCGCTTTCTGGTCGATCGGTTGTCCGCTGTAAATGGCGTGTCGCGGATACGCGTAGGCGGTGAAAAGCGCTATGCCATGCGTATCTGGCTAGATCGCAAGAAGATGGCGCTGCGCGATATCACGGTCAATGACATTGAAGATATTTTGACGCGCGAAAACATTGAGTTGCCCGCTGGTCGCATTGAAACCAGTGCGCGCGATTTATCGGTGCGAACGCTGCGCAAATATTCAACCCCGGAGGACTTTAGATCGTTGGTTCTACGGCGCGGCATGGACGGCGCTTTGGTGCGGCTTGGCGATGTGGCAGAGGTTGTGCTCGGCGCGGCCGAAACCCGCAGCGAATTTCGCGCCAGCGGCAAACCTGGGCTGGCCTTGGGGATTATCAAGCAAAGCAAAGCCAACACCCTCGAAGTGGCGCGGGGCATCAAGGCCGAGGTGGCGCGCGTGCGCCCCTCTTTCCCCGATGGCCTCGACATCTTTGTCAGCACAGACTATTCGATCTTCATTGAAGCGGCGCTGACGGAAGTGAATCGGACCTTAGCGATTACCGCGCTGCTTGTTGTGGTGGTGATTTTTCTGTTTGTGGGAGATGTGAAGGCCACACTCGTTCCTGCTGTAACCGTACCAATCTCTTTGGTGTCGTCATTTATAGCGCTCGCGCTGTTCGGTTTTTCCATCAATATTTTGACCTTGCTCGCCATGGTCTTGGCCATCGGGCTGGTGGTTGATGATGCTATTGTCGTCCTTGAAAATATCTATCGCCGAGTGCGCAAAGGCGAACCGCCCCTATTGGCGGCCTATCGCGGCGCACAGCAAGTCGGCTTTGCGGTCATCGCAACCACAATTGTTTTGATTGCTGTTCTGATGCCGATCTCCCTCATTCCGGGCGACGTGGGGCGGCTATTTAGCGAGTTTGCTCTTACTCTGGCTGCGACAGTGTTTTTCTCTTCCATCGTCGCGCTTACTTTATGCCCGGTGCTGTGCACGCTGCTCCTGTCACAAGAAAGTGGGCCCAACCGCTTGGGGCGCTTTGCTGACCAGCGGCTTGATAAATTGCGCGATGCCTATAGCCGTGTACTGAAATGGTTTTTAGATCAGCCGCTGGTTGCCGTTTTCCTTACGATTGCGGCGCTGTGCACAATTTTTATGTTGATGCAGCGCTTGCCGGGTGAGTTTGTTCCACCGGAAGACCGTGGGTCATTTTTCATCATCGCCGATGCGCCGGTTGGCACCAGCTTCGCATACTCACAAGACCGGCAACGTGAAGCTGAAGCTGAGATGGAATCGCTGATAGGTGACGGCAAACCCGGCGATCGGTTCTTGTCGTTTGTCCCGCGCTTTGGCAGCTCCACGGGCGGGTTCAACATCATCAACTTGAAAGATTGGTCCGACAGGGACGAATCTGTGCATGACCTGGCGCGCGCGGCCTATGTTTCCATGCAAAAATATCCTGGCGCGACCTTCTTGGCATTCCCAAGGCGCGGCCTTGGCGGCGGGCGAGCGCGGCAAAATCTAGAAATTGTGATTGGCGGCGGCACATTCGAGCAGCTCCGGCCATTGCGTGATAAAATGCTCAAGGCCTTGGCAGACAACCCGAATATCTATGGCCAAGACGCCGATTATAAAGAGACCACGCCGCAACTCACCGTGGACATTGATCGCAACCGCGCAGCCGATTTAGGCGTTTCCATCCAGGCCATTGGTAGAACGCTGGAGACAATGCTTGGAAGCCGCAAAATCACGACATTTATTCAAGATGGCGAAGAATATGATGTGATCTTGCAAGCTGGCGTGAGCGATCGGCGAACACCGTCTGATCTCAACAACATGTACGTGCGCTCGACCACATCGAACACGCTTATTCCGCTCTCTAACCTTGTGTCGCTGAATGAGATTGGCACAGCAGACACACTGAACCGCTTCAACCGGCTGCGCGCGATTACCATTTCCGCGTCCACCCGGCCTGGGTATCCACTTGGCGATGCTGTCGGATATGTCAAAGATGTCGCTAGCGAAATCCTGCCCGAAGGCACGACGCTAGACTTTAAAGGCGAAGCGCGGGATCTGGCCAATTCCAACGCTGCGCTTGCCCTTGCCTTTGGCTTATCACTGCTGGTGGTCTTCCTGGTGCTGTCGGCTCAATTTGAAAGCTTTAAGCACCCGTTTGTGATCATGATTGCGGTGCCGTTTGCCATTGCCTCAGCCCTGCTTGGCCTTGCCGCATCTGGCCAAACGCTGAACATTTATTCGCAGATCGGCATCATCGTTTTGGTTGGTCTGGCGGCAAAAAACAGCATTCTCATCGTGGAATTCATCAACCAATTGCGCGAGAAAGGTGTCCCGGCGGATGAGGCGATTATTGTCGCAAGTCGGGAGCGCCTGAGACCCATTTTAATGACTAGTTTGTCAACCAGCTTGGGCGCGGTGCCGCTCATGATTGCCAGCGGCGCAGGGTCTGAAGCGCGGGTCGCTATTGGTGTGGTGATTTTCTATGGCGTATTCGTCTCTATGATTTTCACGTTGTTCGTAGTGCCCGTCTTCTATCAGCTGTTTGGCCGCAACACGCGAGCGCCAAACGCCGTTGCTGTTGAGGTCAATGGACTTGATGCGCGCTATCCCCGACTGGTTACCAAGCCGCAAGACCCTGCATCCACACACGCTGAATGAGAGCCTGGCAAATCCCGCCTGCATCGGCTAGTGAAGGGGCGTATCCATTTGCTGAGGTAAAGCTGTTTGCATGGCGAACTCCAACCTATCTCCACTCGTGTCCACCGAATGGCTTGCGCAGCACCTGAATGCGCCAGATATCCGCATTGTCGATGCCAGTTGGCATCTACCAGATGCTGGCCGAGACGCGCATGCTGAATATACCGACAGCCATATTCCAGGCAGCGTCTTCCTCGACTTGGGCGAATTGACTGCTGGGGCGGTTGATCCAGGCGACAAGCTGCCAAGTCCCGAAAAGTTTGCCAGCAGGATGCGCCGGCTTGGCATTGGCGACGGCAACCGCATCATTTTTTATGACAACACCGAACTCGGGTCTGCGTGCCGGGCATGGTGGCTGCTGCAATATTTCGGACACACAGATGCCGCCGTGCTTGATGGCGGGTTTCAGAAATGGGTGCGGGAGGGCCGGCCGGTAGACTTCCTAACGTCGCCGCCCAAGGATCGCCACTTTACTCCCCGAGTCAACTCCCTCGTGCTCCGCGCGCGGGATCAAATCCTCCGCAATCTGGAGTTAAAGACCGAACAAGTCATCGACGCACGCGGCGCAGGCCGGTTCTCCGGCGAACTGCCCGAGCCGCGACCTGGCATGCGCGCTGGGCATATTCCAGGCTCAATCAATATGCCCTACACGCTGTTCTTTGGCGAAGATGGCACCTTTAAAAGCCAAACAGAGATGACGCAGCTGTTTGAAGAGCATGGTGTCGATCTTGACGCCCCAATTGTTACAACCTGTGGCTCGGGCGTTACGGCCAGTGTCATTGCGCTGGCCTTGCAGCACGTCGGCGCGCAGCAAGTGGCCCTGTATGATGGCAGCTGGGCCGATTGGGGCGGGCGTGCCGATACACCGGTCGCGACGGGCATTTGACCACATTTGAATGCAAGTATGTGAGCCGGCTCCCTCGAAGCCTGGACATTAGCGAGAACCATGAGCAAAAAGACTGTTTCTGACACTGCACTTGCCCATGCCGGGCGCAAACCAGAATGGACCAGTGGGATTGTTAATCCGCCGGTCTATCACGCTTCAACATGCATCTTTGAAACCTATGATGATTTTTTAGCAGCCAACGCCAACCCCAATGAAGGCCTGTTCTACGCGCGGCGCGGCACGCCGACCCAATGGGCCCTCGAAGCAGCGATGATTGAAACCGAGCCAGGGGCAGCAGGCTGCCGGCTTACCCCTTCAGGCGTCTCTGCCATTGCCGCGGCCATGCTTAGCGTCGCCAAAACGGGCGATCATGTGTTGGTGAGCGACAACGTCTATGGCCCAACGCGCGCTTTATCAAATGGCATCCTAAAGCAGATGGGTGTTGAAGCGACGTTTTTTGACCCGCTCATAGGCAGCGATCTTGAGCAACATTTCCGCAGCAATACCGCAGCTGTGTTTTGTGAAAGCCCCGGCTCGCTGACATTTGAGGTCACAGACACCCCTGCTATTTCGGAGGTCGCTCATGCGCATGGTGCAGCTGTGCTGGTTGATAATACCTGGGCCACGGGCCTCCTGTTTAATCCCTTCGATTTTGGCGTTGATATTTCCACTCAGTCGCTAACCAAATATGTTGTTGGCCACTCAGACGCGATGCTCGGCTGCGTCATGGCCAATGAGACATATTGGCCGCAAACGGAAAAAATGGTGTTTCAGCTCGGCCTATGCGCCTCGCCGGACGATGCATTTTTAGGCTCTCGGGGCCTGCGAACTTTGGGGGTTCGGCTGCGCCAACATGCTGCAAGTGCGATTAAGGTGGCGGAATATTTGCGCGGCCATCCAGCCGTTGCATCCATTTTGCATCCCGCATTTGAAGATTGCCCGGGCCATGAGATTTGGCGACGCGACTTTAGCGGTGCCAGCGGCCTCTTTTCCTTCGTGCTCAAGGCCGGCAACATGGCTGAAATGCCCAGCTTGGTGAACGAGATGAAGTACTTTAAGATGGGCTTCAGTTGGGGCGGTTTTGAAAGCCTGATCGTTCCCGTGCGCTTAACGGGTGAGCGCACAGCCACCGACCGCCCCTACCCTGGACCTATTGTGCGCTTACAAATTGGCCTTGAAGACCCCGAAGACTTAATTGCGGACTTGGATGCAGGCTTGCGACGCTACCAAGCAGCGGTGGCTCCATAGCTTAGCTGCTCTCGATGTCTGGCCCAGTGCCGAGCCCTGGATCACCGCGCAGATGCATGCCCATTCCTGAAAACAGGCCGATGAGCGTCGATAGCAGGAACACGGCAAACCAATGGATCGATCTGCGTCGTCGCCGGCGCTGCCGAATGATGATCAAACCACTGATCAGGACAAAACAACCCGCCGCAACACTTGCACCTACTGCCAATTCGGTTTGGAAGTCCATACCCCCTCCCATTTTTGAGAGATTAGGGCTTTGAAAGGGCCGAGTTGTCAACGTTTGGATAGCAAAATTTTGGGTTAGGCACCAACGGAGCAATTGAGAGTGGCTTTTATGTCAATTGCAACGGGTTTGCGCTGCGGCCCCGCCGTTTGTAGACCTTTATAAACGTTGCTCGCGCGAGCAAATTTATGCGAGTCTCAGCAGCGGGATTGAATGATTTGATCATCATCCTCAAACAAGCTGCGCAAGTTGACGCTGCAGTAATTGCCAACTGCATCGCCGTGCTCAACCAGCCAGTCGTCTGCTGCGCGCCGGCCACGATCGCGCAATTCTTCAAGAAAATCCCATTCAGCGTTGAACTTGCTGGCAGCGCCAAATTTGCTGATCGGCTCAGAGGTAATCATGTGGACGAGCATCTTATTATAGCGGCTCGACTTAAGTGTCTCTTCTTCGATGAGCCGGCTGACGAAATCCATGGCACGCAACTCGCGTAGCAAGCTTGCATTAAAAGTAATCTCATTAATGCGGTTCAGGATTTCGCGGCTCGTGCGCGGCACCTCCTCGCGATACACCGGATTGATTTGGACAATGAGAATATCATTGGAACCGCACTCGTAGGAAAACGGCCAAAGCGAGGGATTGCCCATATAGCCGCCGTCCCAATAGGCCCCGCCATCAATTTCAACCGCCTGAAACAGCATCGGCAAGCATGCCGAGGCGAGCACGGCGTCGGGCTTTAAGTCCTTGTTGCGAAACACCTTGACCCGGCCGCTGCGGACATCGGTCGCTGAGATAAACAAATCAGGAGCGCCAGGCTGTTTAACGGCCGCCCAATCGACATGATCAGCAAGCAGATCGCGCAGTGGATTAAGGCCAAACGGATTGAAATCATAAGGTGATAAAACTCGAGACAACAGATCAAAGCCTAAGAAGGCGGGCGAGCTTTCTAAGCTGAAATCACCAAACAGCTTAGCGAGCGGATTTCGCTTGAAGATGCTGAACTGCGCGGCGTCACTGATCGCCTTCCAAAAGTCATGCAAATCCAGTCTTGCCTGCTCTGGCCCACCCTTTTGCAGGCCAGCTGCCGTAACCACAGCATTGACCGCACCGGCACTCGTTCCACTTATAGCTTCAATGAAATAGCGGTCTTCTTCAAGCAAGCGATCTAAAACGCCCCAGGTATAAGCGCCATGTGCGCCGCCGCCCTGCAAGGCAAGGTTGAGGGCTGGTTTGTTTTGTTTGCGCTTGGCCGGCATGGGTAACAACGTATTTTTGCAGTGCACAAGATCAAGGCCCAACATCCGCGCTGCACCGATAAAGTTGATCACTAAGGGTTTTGTGAGATGAGGACTGCCGAAAAATCGAAAGCCAATGACCTGGCCTTTTATGTGCTGATCTGCAGCTATTTCTGCGTCAGCCTGGGGCTAAACAATGGCTTTATCCTGGGCGGCCTCACAGCTTTTGATGGCGGCTTTTTAGAGCGCTTGGACATCACTGTGGCGCAGCTGAAACTGCGCGATAGCATGACCTTCATCATTGTCGGCGTGTTTGCGCTGGCGACGGGCGCACTTGTCGATAAGCTCGGCGCGCTGCGCGTTTTGATGATTGGACACGTGCTGTTCGGCTTGGCTTTTTGGCTGCTGAGCACCGCGCAATCGATTCAGACGATTTATGTATCGCAGGCCATTTTGGGGCTGTGCCAACTGTGTTCTGGCTATTTGGTATGTGTGATCGCTTTAAGTCGCTACTTGCCCTATAAAGTGGGCCTGGCGATTGGACTGATGTTGGCGGCCACCAGTCTCGGCAACGCGATCCTCCCAGCGCTCAATTTTAGCCTCATTGAAAACTACGGCCCGACCAAAGCACTGCTGGTCATCGCTGCAACAGCACTGCCTCTGCTGATTGGGGCGCTTGCCATATCCCGAGCCAAGCCGCGTGGAGATATGCCCGCACAATCAGACACCGAGGCAGCACCGGGGCCAACGCTGCCTGACGCGCTGCGGCGGGTTGATTTTTGGGCCCTGTGCGTAATTGCCGGGGCAAGCTTCTTCAGCTTCGCAGGCATGGCGACCAATGTTGCGATTTACGCCGATAGCGCGCCCTTTTTTGATATTCGGTTTGCTGAAAAGTTCTTTTTCACGTTGTTCATCGCCGCCCTGATAACCCAAGTCGCGGCGGGCTGGATCGCCGACAGCGGCCTGGTTCGGCCATTCCATTGCTTCGGCTTGCTCTGTATGAGCGCAGCGACATTAGGCATAGCGCTCAGCGCGACGGTAGGTTCTGCCAGCATTTATTTCGGCCTACTGGGCTTTGGTTGGGGCTTTAATTATGTCTTTATTCAAGCTGCGGTGCCAAAGCGGTTTGCCGGCCAAAGCCTTGGCAAAATCTTCGGCGCCATCCTCGTCGCAGAGGCCATCGCCGGCGCTCTAGGCCCTTATGTATTTGGCCTCATTTACGATAGCACGAAAAGCTACAGCGGCATTTTATATGTGTCCTCGGGCGCGCTTTTCATTGCAGTTTTGGCTGCTGCCATTCTGCACGCGCCGCACGCGCAGCTGCAGGCAAAACCGCAAACCGTCTAACCAGCTTATCATATCAGTTTGGGCAACAGCGAAATGGCGACCCCGGCAGGATTCGAACCTGCGACCCACGGCTTAGAAGGCCGTTGCTCTATCCAGCTGAGCTACGGGGCCCCGCGACCGCTTCAGCGAAAGTTGTCAGCATAGGACTTCGGTTTTAAGGTCCTATCATGCACTGGCACAATGCGATAGGCTAGACCTTCACGCTTGGCATAAGCAATTGCTTCGGCCTGCGTTGCAAATGTTAATCGAACCTGCTCAAGAGTGTCACCAGAGCCAGCCCACCCCATCACTGGGTCTTTACGCTTTTTTTGCCCCGGTTCGTACTCAAAAACCCAATATTTGGTTTTCTTTTGCCCGGATGTCATCGCTGACTTCGCTGGCTTATAAATGCGTGCGATACGCTGCATAAGGCAGGGCCCCAATGAACTGATCCACTAAACCGCTGCTGCGGATATAGGGGCCTTAAGATCAAGCCGCAAGCGAAAGCACCGCTTTAAAAAATGAACCGGTGCACAGCAAAGCCGGCACCGGTTCAATGATCGTGGCAAGGTATTAGCGGAAGAGTGGACCTTGCCAAAGTTGCCAGCGCTGAGGCGGGTACGCGTCTGACATCGTTGAGAATGCAGACATATGCTTAACAAAATCCTAAATTTCTACTTTAAGATGCTGTTTTTGCCAAAAATTTCTACTTTAGAGATTATTTCACTTTGAATGCGCAACCCAGATAGGTGGGCGGAGCACACGAGCGGGCGCAGCGCGGAAACTCAAATTTTAGGAAAATGGTCGGGGAGACTGGATTCGAACCAGCGACCCTCTGCTCCCAAAGCAGATGCGCTACCAGGCTGCGCTACTCCCCGACAGCGGGTGTCCTAGGGTTTTGGCGCTTATGGCGCAACACCAAAATGGGAAAAAGCAGAACAAAATCGGAAAACGTGACAGAGTTTTGTCACGATTTTTGTCACGCAGGGTAGCCAAGCGGTTAAAGGCACCAGACTGTAAATCTGGCGGTGCTTGCACCTACGTAGGTTCAAATCCTACCCCTGCAACCAATCCAGAACGCAGCACAAACGCATCCAGAATGCGATACCAGTGCGATACCAGCCCAAATGCCCCTGGCGGTGCATCATGAGCGCCGCCTACATCCTAGTCGCGATCATTGGGCTGTGCGGCGCTTGGCATGGGCGTAGGCAGCTTGGTTGGAAGGCCACAGTGGGCATTGCTGCGGCGGCCCTTGGGGTTTTGGCCGTTGGCTTGGTTGGGGGTCGGTGATGGCCTACGCAGAAAAGACTTCTGTCAGCGTGGAGAGCTCAAAGGCCGATATAGAGCGGGTTCTTAGCAAGTACGGTGCCGATCAATTTATGTCTGGCTGGCAAAAGGGCATGGCGATGGTGGCTTTTCGTATGAACGGGCGGCATGTGCGCTTTTTGCTTCCAATGCCCGATAAAAACGAAAAGCGCTTTACGCATCACAGTAGGGGCGTGCGGACAGCATCGGCAGCAATCAAAGAGTGGGAGCAAGCCTGTCGGCAAAAGTGGCGTGCGTTGCTGCTTGTTGTCAAAGCCAAGCTAGAAGCCTGCGAGGCCGGGATTACTGAGTTTGATGACGAGTTCATGGCGCATATAGTGCTGCCAAGTGGTGAGACTATGGGGGACCGCTATAAGCCGCAAATTGCAATTGCTTATGAACAAGGCGACATGCCCCCGCTTTTGCCGGACTACACGTCATGACCCGCCTTTGCCGTGAGTTTGATTTAACGGGAGGCGAGAATGACAACAATCGCTTTTAAGGACGGCCGCATCGCTGCTGATAGCTTGGCCTGTCAAGGCTATACAGTTATCGGTGAATCTGAGAAAATCCGCAGAATTCAATCTGTTCTTTATGGACGGGGCTTTGCTGCTGCAGCGGGTAGGGCGCAGGATGCGGAGGACTTTTATGAATGGCTAGCGGTAGGGGGTAAGAAACCAGTTTTTGACGAGAGTTTTAATGGTATTTTTTGCAATTCTGGCGGAGCCACGCTGTTTGATTTTGGTTTAACACCCTTGAATCACTCAGCGCCATTTTTTGCCATAGGGTCGGGCATGGACTTCGCCCTTGGTGCAATGGCGGCGGGTGCCA
>JBCCLR010000122.1:0-11319 GCA_039026755.1 Pseudomonadota bacterium
GAGCTGACATTGACAATCGCGGAGTCAATAACCGCGATAAGGCTCTGTGCACCTGTTGCATCGGTAAACGTCGCGGAGACCGAAAGGCCAATATTCGATCCGGACAAGGACAAGTCCTGGTGCGGAATAGAAATCGATTGGGTTGCATCTGCATTGGTAATCGCCGTGACGATATCACCATTTCCATCGATCAGGTTGGTGCCGTTAAATTCAGCGTTGTTCACCATGGTGGTGATTTGATCGCGCAGCGAGTTAAAATCTTCCTGCAGCGCTGAACGGCTTTGGTCATCAAGGCCAGCATCTGCAGCGGCAACCACCTTTTCTTTCATATCAATCAAGATGTCAGCAATCGATTCTGACGCGGCAAGCGCGATATCGACGGCTGAAATAGAGCGATCAAGACTTTGCTTGACGGCTTGCAGCCCTTGCAAATTCGCCCGCAAATTTTGCGCAATGGCAAACACTGCTGCGTTGTCTTTGGCGTTTTGGACTTCGAGACCCGTATTGATGCGCAGCTGCGTGGTTTGCAGATTTGCATTGGTCGCATTTAAATTCTGCAGCGCGTTCAGCGCTGAAGCGTTGGTATTGACTGACAGGCTCATAAGTGCCTCCTTTTCATCGGTCGATCTTCTCCCAACCGGACTTTTACGCCGGAGGGTATGACATCGCCCTATGAGCAGGATGTGTGCCAAACTCAGAAAATATACGTAAGTTATTGTTTTAAATATATAATAGGAAAACACATGGCTGCTGATTGGCCATGGGAACTTATCATGTAGGATAACATTTACCGTAAGAAGGGCAGCTTTTGCCCGGCTTGAGCGGCAACTTTAGCCCAGATGTTGCCCCTTAAAACAACAAAAATGCCAGCTAAGAGAGCGCATGTGTCCCAAGACTTGGAACGTGGCGCCACTTAACTGGCATTTTGAATATCTTGGTCAAGTACGCCGGTTTGGCCTGCTGACAATCAGGCCGCGCTTCACGTAAATGAACCGGTTTTACGCTTACGCGGTATCGTCCAAAAACTTACCGTCGCGGCCTTCAAATGAAGACAAAATACGCAGCATTTCTTCAGACGGGAACTGCCGTTCCACTTGCCCAGATTCTTTGTTGACGGCCTTGTACACAAATCGGCCGCTTTCTTCATCTTTTGCTACTTCAAGGCGAAGATTGACAAAATCACTGCCAAACGCCTCGCTTAAAGCCTTCTCCACCCGAGCCAGCGCGCTGTCTCTTTCCTTCACGCCCTCGTCGGTCGCCGTTTGATCAACCGCTTGTACGCTTTGATCACTTGGCAGTAGGGATGCCAGTGCATCCTCTAATCTTTTTGCTTCAGTTTGTGCAACACGGGGTGCATCGGCATTTGCCGGCACGCTTGTGCCTGGTGCAGCCGCTGTGGTACTCGCTATGATGCTTTCCATGTTAAAAATCCTCTCCTAAAAAAGGCAGCCCAACCGCATGGGTAAACAACTAACGCCAAGGTTCTGCGGCTGGGCATAAGGCAACCCGACTGAAACTTTAGCCGGGGGGTGTTAAAGCGCCGGAAGAGACGGACCGGCGCTTTAACGAAACTTACCCAGTACGTCCTACCGGAACAGCGACAGAACCGCCGATGGTGCCTGGTTGGCAATCGACAGCGCCTGCAGACCAAGCTGCTGTCGGACCTGAAGGGCCTGCAACCGGGCGCTTTCTTGCGCCAGATCCGCGTCCACCAGGTTCCCAATACCGGCTTCAATGGTATCTGAAAGTTGTGTCACGAAGGTTTGCTGTGCTTCCAGAACCCGTGCGGCGGCACCCAGTGAAGACAGCGAGCCGTTCACCGAGGCAATAGCAGTCTCAATTTGCGCCACGAGCGACGCCGCATCGGCTGCACTGCCAATCACTGACAAGGTAAGCGCAGTTGCGCCACCTGAAGATGACAAGTTTTGTGCAGCAACGGAGAAGCTTTCCGTACCGGTGTCGTTCAAAATAGCGTTCACCTGACCCGTGCCATCAATGATGTTGGTACCGTTAAATTCGGCACTTGTCACAATGGTGTTGATCTGGCCAAACAGCGAGTTAAAGTCGTCGGACAGGGCCGAACGGCTTGCTGCATCGAGGCCAGCGTCAGAGGCTGCAACGGCTTTTTCTTTCAAATCAACCAGTAGATCGGAGATCGACTGTCCGGCGGACAAACCAATATCAATCGTGCTTTGCGCCCGGCTTAAGCTGGACTGAACAGCACTCAAACCGCCCAAGTCAGACCGCAGGTTTTGCGCAATCGCAAATGTCGCGCCATCATCCTTAGCAGATGCCACAGCAAGACCCGTGTTAATGCGATTCTGCACAACACCAAGCTGATTGTTGGTCGACGTCAAATTCTGCAACGCGACGAAGGCCGAAGCGTTTGTATTAACGGAAAAAGACATTTCCTATTTTCCTTTCTAGGAATTTATCCACACCCTTTTGGCGTGCGTTCGGTTCAAAGTCTGGTTGGAGAGGCGACCGAAACTCAGGCCGCCTGTCCGCTATTTCATGTCAGTTATTCAAAAAGCCCTAAGCGCTTATCGGAACAGCGACAGAACCGCTGACGGCGCCTGGTTGGCAATCGACAGGGCCTGCAGACCAAGCTGCTGTCGGACCTGAAGGGCCTGCAATCGGGCACTTTCTTGCGCCAGATCCGCGTCCACCAGGTTCCCAATACCAGCTTCAATGGTATCCGAAAGCTGCGTCACAAACGTTTGCTGTGCTTCAAGAACCCGTGCGGCTGCACCCAGCGAAGACAGCGTGCTGTTGACCGACGTGATTGCGCTTTCAATTTCCACAACCAGCGATGCAGCTTGTGTGGCCGAAGTCAAAGCGGTCGACGTCAGCGAGGTTGCACCGCCTGAACCAGAGGACAGGTCTTGTGCTGCAACAGAGAACGTTTCCGTGCCGGTGTCGTTCAAAATTGCCGAAACCTGACCCGTACCATCGATGATGTTGGTGCCGTTGAATTCCGCGCTCGATACAATCGTTCCGATCTGGTTCGCAAGCGACGTGAAGTCAGCTGACAAAGCAGAACGGCTTGCCGCATCGAGACCAGCGTCAGAGGCGGCAACGGCC
This sequence comes from Pseudomonadota bacterium, assembly GCA_039026755.1. Classification (GTDB taxonomy): domain Bacteria; phylum Pseudomonadota; class Alphaproteobacteria; order Sphingomonadales; family CAKZYD01; genus CAKZYD01. Next base: position 3,085 of record JBCCLR010000122.1, read on the forward strand.
TTTTCTTTCAGGTCGATGAGCAAATCAGAAATCGACTGCGCAGCAGACAATCCAATATCAATGGTGCTTTGCGCACGGCTCAAACTGGACTGCACGGCATTAAGACCGCCGAGGTCAGACCGAAGATTTTGCGCGATAGCAAAGGTTGCGCCATCATCTTTAGCAGATGAGACAGCAAGACCGGTATTAATCCGGTTTTGAACGACGCCAAGCTGTGAGTTGGTGCTGTTCAAGTTCTGCAACGCAATAAATGCAGATGCATTGGTATTAACGGAAAAAGACATTTGGTTCCCTTTCTAGGTAATTATTGCAGACCCTTTTGGTCCGCAGACTTTCGCCGCATCGCGCATCGCAAAGGCCATGCCAAACGTTTTGGTTAACGCGCCATTAGCTATGCGGGACACTGGCACGTCTGCGATTTTGAATTTTGCGCGTTTTGCATGCGCCAAAGGCTTAAGATTTCAGCAACTATAAGCCGGCAAAAATGGCCTCGGTAAAAGCTGCCGGGCGGCAAAAATTTCCCTGCGGTCTTGGCGCAGATTTGCGCCGTATGGAGGCTTTTAAATATGCTGCCGGCTTAACAACGACCCTAGATCAAGTGTGCAATCAGCAAGATTAGGGGCCGCTTATAAATGCTGGGCACGGTCTTTGCGCCCGATGACGCTCTATTTTTTTAAGCATATTGAATGATATGTAGTGTAGTGCAGATGGCTAAATACTGTTTTGATCGAATTTGAGAATTCGGCGGTAAAGGGTCGATATGTATCGGAATATCTGGTTTTTAAGCTGTGTAGGGGTCGCGGGGCTGCTTGCTGTCACCGGCCAAGCGTTGGTTCCAGTCGTGATTAACAGTGTCGCGCCTGACGGCATTCCGCCCGGCCTTTTCGAGCTACTCAGTCGATCAGACAGCGTCAAGTTGGCAACTATTATCGCTTTATTTGGAATCTTCGCTGCTTTCCTTGGCCTTGGCGGCCAAATTCTGGTGGACAGCTTTGCCATTCGCCGCCTAGTTGGCGGCTTGAAGGGTCTCGCCAGCGAAACGGGCTCAGATGCCGGGCTGACTGGCGAGGCTTTGCGCGCGCTTGCTGAATATAGCAGCGACCTTTCCGAACCGATCTCCCGCTATGTCGCGGCAAGCGAACTGGGCAATGAGCAACCGCTTAAGGTCAGTTTTCCGGCAGCCACCTTCTTAAGTTCAGATGTACAGATTTCCAGCCGTCTGCATCTATGGTTTTATAACTCCCTCTTTGCCGGGCTTATAGGCGCGGGCCTTGTGCTGTTTCTGATCGCAATTGCCGCCGGCATTGATGAGTTGGTGTTTAAAAGCGTGATTTTAACGCCGCAGCCTCTCAATGGGTTGCTGCAGCCGCTTCAGGTTGGTGTCTTCGCAATATCGATTACGTTGACCGCGGCAATTCTTGTCCGGCTGTTGGTCCAGTTTTTCATTGCCCTGCCCCAGCGCCAACTCACGCAATTGACCAGCTTGCTAGACAGCTTGTTTTTAGCCAATGACAGCAGCGCAAATGCCATTGCAAAACCCATCCGCATGCTGGCCGAAGCGCAGCAGCAAATCGCGCAAGACAAGTCTGAGCAACTTGGCACAGTCATTGAGAGCGCCTTGAGCAAAATGTCAGAAGCGTTGACCGGTGAATTTACCAGCCAAGTCAAAACGCTTGGAGATTTAATGGGCCAGGTGGAAAAACAAGTTGCCTCCTCCACAACCGCAGTCACCCAGGCGCAAGATACTCTCGCACGATTTGCCAATGGGCAATCAGATGCTATCGATCAAGCAATTGCCGCGGCTCTAACAGAGCGCGTCAAAAATGAGAAAAAAGCGCAGGAAGGGCTGGTCAAATCGGCCCGGAAGGCCATGGAAACGCTCACAACGGACCTGACAAAAGCGCATCAAGCCACTGTTGAAACACTCGAAACACGGCTTACAACCTTGCAGGAGAGCCTGCAAATGAATGCGGCCGTACTCCCCACGCAGCTCACCGCGCTGGATGAGGCAGCAGCCCAGGATATGCAGGCAAACCTCGCCGCGCTGCAGGCAACGCAGCAAAGCACTATCAAAACCATTGTGGAAGAGCTCGTGGCCGCCCAAAGCGGCACAGCAAAAGCGCTTGAGGACCGACTGGCGGCACACGAGGAAACGCTGCGCGAAGCACTTCAAACCATTGCACAGGCGCTGACCACAAGCGCACGCGGAGAGATCTCATCAGCGGCAGCCGAGCTGATTACACAGTCTCAAAGCGCAGTCGCCGACACGCTCGATGCGCGGCTCGCCACCCTCCAAGAAACATTTCAGGCCAGCATGGCAACAGTCGCCGCCGAATTGGTTCAGCGTTTAGATGTAATAGTATCAGACCTCCCGACCAGCGGCGCAGTACCAGCAGCCAGCGGCGAGGCGGCTGAGCAATTGCAAGCGGAGCTGGCAAACTTGTCTGCCGCGATCGACCGCCTGGCAAGCGAAGGCACTGCGCTGCCAATTTCTAGCGCTGCAAGCAATCCGGTCGCGGATATTATTGGCGATGAATATATGCGCCTGCTCGGCGAGCAAGATGACGATGATGCTGGCCTTGGCGAAGATATTGGCCTAACCGCCACGCCAGACGCGCCAGTAGACACCGTCGAGCGCGTTGGGCGATTAACGGATGCGCTGCAGCAAACGAATAGCGATGACAAGCGTCAGCGCCAACAAGACCGTAGTGACGATGCTATCGGTTAACGCCGGTGCCTAAGCTGAATTGATCCGGCTGTTAAGATAAGCGATTGCTGCTATCCAAGCAGACGGCGACTGTTTAAGCTTGACGGCGATATTCGACGTAATGGCCATCCTTGGTTTTGAGACCAACACGCACAAAAGCATCCGTTTCATCATACCAAATACGATGGGTTACGTCGCCCGTATCGCTGCGTGTGATTTCATAATAGCGCACTTCGCCAACGGCGCTGGGGAAGTCTTTCGCATCCACCACGTCGCGAAACTCGATCTGCGAGGGCCTCAGGATGCCAGAAAGCGTATCTAACAAAATCACTTCGGTCCGGGCCTCACCAAACAGGTGCCGTGCTGTGGTAAAACTCGTGGGGACAAAGTTTTGCGGCGCGGGTAGCTGCTCACCATTAACGTCGATCATATAGCCATTGTTTTCGTGATCGACATTGACACGAAAAACCCCGCTTGAGCGGTCTGTAACAGCTGATAAGGATTCGAGTTCAAGTGGGCCATAAGACCACGTTTCCGTCGCCTCATGGTCCATTTTAAAGGCTGTAATGCCAAGAAATTTAACACGAATGCTAAAATTTATATCGACAGAGGCTTGGTCATCTTCCCGCTTAAAGGAGATGTAGTGGTTGCCAATGTTTTTGCCCTTCCGATAAATCCGGTAGTGCAGCTGCTTCTGATCAGCACCCTCGTTCTGCAGCGCTGGCATTTTACCAGCTCCAAAGCACACGTAGAGCGCGCCAGCACCCAGTGCGGCGCGCCGTAAAAGTCTCAAGGAAAAGCCTTTACGCATTTAATTAACCCTAAGCCCCTGGTGTCCTTAAGCCGGATTAAGCCACTACGCAATGCTTGTTGGGGCAGTAATTGCTGCAATGCGAAAAAAATCAGGCCGCGTTTGTTAGGACGGCTGCATAGCAGCGCTTTATGTCTTCAAGATGGTCCGTTAAAACGCCTGGAGCAAGCGCGCATGCGTGTTCTAGGCTCTTCAGCGAGTCCGCTGAATTTAAAACCAGCTTGCGCACGTCCTTACGGTTGATATTGCTCAGCACGCACAGCGCCGCTTCAAACTCAGGCAACGCATTGCTGCGCACCAGTTTCATTAGGTATTCGCCGTTCAACATACCGTTTTTTGCAAACGCACGCGAGCGAGACATAAGCACGTTGAACGGCAAGTGCGTCTCCGTCTTCGCGGGCCCATCGACACGAGACATCGCCTGATTTGCGGACGCCAAAATGCGTGCATCATGCGGAAACTTGGCAACGATACGCTCTAAAATATCGCGGGAGATCTCGACTTTGTCATTGCGCGCGAGGGTCAGAGCGACTTTTTGATTGCCCTGATCAACCAGGGCGTCAGCAATGGCATCGGTGACATCGGGACGGCGGGCGACCGCGGTTTGCGCATAGCCATTAAGCTCATCGACGATAGACAGAATGATATCTTGGGTCACCGACGGTGATACTTCTAAGAAGGGCACGCTGACCGCCGGGTCATCACTGGTTGCAATGGTTGTGACAACCAGTTCAGGCAGGTCTTGTACCAGCCGAAGCTCAAACGCCAATACCTGCTTTACTTCAGTGCGCTGGCTTTTAAAGACGTCAACCACGGTATTTGCCGCGTCGGATTTCGTCCCGCCAGCAACAGCCTTGCCCAGTGTAACGGCAGAAGAAATTTGGCCGAGAATTTTTTCAGCGCCGCCGCCATCAAACAGCGTGAGGTCGCTATCGATATTTTTCATCTCTATCCGGCTTCCATTGTTTTTTTAACATACACCCAGCCGAGGCGGAGCTTTACATTCAAAGCGCTTAAAATTCGTTAAAAGAGCCACCTGACCAGATTGCTGCAACACCTCAGAGTTTTGATATACGCATTGCTTTATAGGGCTGTGCACATCTCCGCCGCGCGCTATACATAGGTCATTGACACCTCTTGTACGGACTGCGGGGAGAAGTATATCATGTTTCATGCGGCGCGGTCTGTTTGCTGTATGGCGATGATCATGCTGTGCGCTTGCGGGCCCGATACCAGTGGCCAATCCGCACAAGAAGCTGGACTAACGCGCACGGTCCTGACCGCATCGGATCGCTGGACCATCACCGGGCTCCGGTCTGCAACGACGGAAAATCTTCGCGCAATAGCCCTGTTTATCCACGGCACACCCGGATCTGCTGACGCATGGGTTGATACGCTTTCGCGCGCGCCGAAAAACATACTTGGCATTGCGCTTGATAGGCCTGGCTTTGGCAATACAAAACCAAATGATGCTGTGGTTGATTTGCGGTCTCAGGCGGACGCGGTTATTGCCGCCGCGCAAAGCATTCGCACGGATCAAGGCGGAGCGACCGTGCCAATTTTCTTGATCGGCCATTCTTATGGTGGGCCGGTGGCGGTTGCTGCGGGTTTGCAGCGACCCGATTTGTTTTCCGGTTTGATCCTGGTTGCCGCCGCTCTCGACCCTGGAATGGAAAAAGTCCACTTCATGCAGCGCTTGGCAACGTGGCAGCCTTTCAAAACACTTATTGGGCACACCTTGCGCACCAGCAATGCTGAGCTGATCGCACTGAAAGACGAACTTATGACATTGCAAAGCAAGCTTGGCGACCTTGCTGTGCCGATTTACATTTTGCACGGTACCAAAGACACCTTGGTTCCCATCGACAACGTGCCGTTTATGACGGCTCACTTTCCCAGTAAAATGGTCTGCGAAACGCAGGTACTCGAAGGGCAAAATCACTTTCTGCCATGGAATGAAACAGACCGTATTTGGGCGCAAATAAACGCAGCCACTGGGATGTCTGGCAAGCAATGCTAAACGATCTGGCACAAAACCTCTTTGCAACAATAGACGGCCTACCACCGGTTGCCGCTTTCTTAGCAATCGTCGCCGCGACGTTTGTGCTTGAAGATGTTGCAATCATCGCCGCGGGCCTGCTGGCGAGCACCGGCATGCTCAACCCGGCGCTTGGCGGAGCGGCGCTGTTAGCAGGCATTGTGCTTGGCGATTTTGGACTATTTGCGATTGGCAGAGCGGCTGCATCAACTCCGGGCCTGCGCAAATATGTTGATACAAAACTGGCGCACAGCTTGCGCAATGCAGGGACGCAGCGCATTTTCTCGGTGGTTTTTTCAACCCGCTTTGTGCCTGGGATGCGGCTGCCCACATATTCAGGTTTAGGGTATGTCGGTGCACCATTTTGGCGCTTTGCCATGGCTGTTTTGTGCGCGGTTAGTCTATGGACCATTGCACTCTATTGGATAGTTTTGCAGCTTGGCAGCAACGTACTTGCTGCAGCAGGCGCATGGAAATGGGCTGTCATTGCAGCAATAATTGCTGTTGTTATTATTGCGGAACGGGCGTTTATTAAGCGCCGGAGGGCGCGGGGATAAATGGACCAAGCACCGCAACATTTCAGCAAACCTAATGCGGGACTGCCGCCGCTCGACCCCGGCGCGAGCGCGATGTCTCCTTTTGAATTTATGTCGCCAAAGCTGTTCTACATTCCGGTGGTTGGCTATGCGCTGTATCTCATGCTGAAGCATCGCTCGATTACGGTGCCGACGCTGGCAAATCCCGCAATTTTTGCGGGCGGTGCGATTGGCGAGCGCAAATCCGATGTGCTTAACCTGGCTGGAAACTATGCGAAAACGCACATTGCGCCGTTTGTGGTGGTCGATAAGGGCGCCGCGCAAGCAACCTTTGAAAACGCCATGGCCGCCTTATCAGCATCTGAAATAGCATTTCCAATCGTGGCAAAACCTGACACTGGGCTGCGCGGCGCTGGTGTGAGGCCGATTAACACGGCCGCTGAGCTACGCGCTTACATAGAGGATTTTCCCGCCCAGCGCACGATCATGCTGCAAAAGAAAGTCGAGCATAGCGCTGAAGCAGGCGTCTTTTATATACGTCGCCCAAAACAACCCACTGGGGAGATTTTCTCTTTAACGCTCAAATACACAGCGACAATTACCGGGGATGGCACACGCACAATTGGCGACCTTATCGATGCCTGCCCGCGATCTTTTAAGCTGCGCGATCTCTACCGCACACGCCACCACGCGGTTCTCGACCATGTGCTCCCCAAAGGCGAAGAACGGGCCATCAACTTTGCGGGCAATCATGCAAAAGGTGCGATTTTTCGCGATGGCGCAAAACACATCACGCCAGCCATGACGCATGCTTTTGACACGGTGGCAAAGGACTTTCCAGACCTTCACTTCGCGCGGTTTGATGTGCGCTTTGAGACGCTCGAAAAGCTCAAGCAAGGCGGCGCCTTTGACATTGTTGAAGTCAATGGCGTTGGCGCAGAAGCCACCCATATCTGGGACTGCGATATGCGCTTTTTAGAGGCCTACCGCGTGCTGATGCGGCAATGGCGACTGGCCTTTGAAATCGGCGCCGCTAACCGCCAACGCCCCCACCAAGCCACGCCATGGCGGAAATTGTTAAAAATGTGGGCCAAAGAGATGATGCGTGCGCAAGACTATCCAATGACGCATTAACGCTGTAACCCAAGGCCTAGGCTTTGGCTTTTTTCGCGGTTGCTTTGGTTTCATCTTCCAAGCTTTTGTCAAACAGTGACGCCTCATCTTTGGAGAACGTCAGCACTTTCTCAAACAGCGCGTCAGACAATCGCGTTTTAAACTGAACCGCATAGCCAATTGGCAACGTGCGGACGATTTTGCCATGCAACGTAATTTCGCCAAACGCCACCGTCACCTCTTCGCCCGCGCGGTCAACCAGATAGAAACTTGCTGGACGAAAAAGGCAGCCGCCGATGGACATATCCTTCACGCGGCCATTGAGGTGCGATAGTCGGCCACTGACCAATTCCGCCTCAATCGCCACGCGGTAGCGCGTTAGCTTTCGTTGATCGGTCCCACCGGTAAAGCGCTCTTTAAGCGCCAACCATTTGGCGCGTGCAGGATCAAACACACCACTGGTAAGAGTAAGACCTTGTTTAAAATAAGCCACGGTGCGTTATCCTGCCTTCTGCTGCTCAGGTAGAGCGCGGCTTGCCTCAACGATGGCCTGCGTTTCCATAGCATCTCGGGTTTGCGAAAGCTGCGCTGCGATTTGCCGTAGTGCTAAATCCATCCCTAAACGGCTGCGCCGAATTTCGTCCATGACGAGTGTATCGCCGCGATCCTCGGCCATGAGTTCCGCCAGGCCCGCAAGCTGACTGGAAAGCGTACGCTGCTGCACGCTCATCGCTTGACTATGCTCAATCAGGCTGGCCAATGTCGCATCATGGCGGCCTTCGGCAACCCGAATACGGTCAAGTTCAGCGGCAATATCACCATCGCGTTTAAAGGCTTTTTCGAGCATTTCACGGACCATATCATGATATTCCGCGCGCAGCTGTTTGGCCTGTTTATCAAGCGCGCGCTGGCGCATCTTTTGCTTGGCATAGCTGAACAGATTAGCCCCTTGATCATAAGGAGCGGTCGCCAGATCGGACTGCGAGACAAGCGCTTTTTCAAGTTTGCGCTGCAAGTCTTGAACCGGCGC
>JBCCLR010000123.1:0-11292 GCA_039026755.1 Pseudomonadota bacterium
GACCCACGCTATGCAACGCACACCGCGCGCGGCGAGCACCAAGAGGAAATGGATATTTTTATTGCGGAATGGACCAAGACCATGACGTCGGCAGAGCTGCTCGAGCTTATGGACAACTCCGGCGTGCCGGCAGGCAAAATCTTCAAAGCGCCAGACATGCTGGAAGACCCGCACTTTGCAGCGCGCGACGCCGTGATTGATGTCGCGCACGATATGTTTCCAAACCTAAAAATGCAAAACACCTTCCCAAAACTGTCCGAAACGCCAGGCAAGGTCGAGTGGGCAGGTCCAACGCTCGGTCAGCATAATGAGCAAGTCTATGGCGAAATCCTCGGCATGAGCACATCTGAAATGGCAAGCCTGGAGGCTGAGGGGATTATTTAAGAAACATTGGATGAAGCCGGCCGCCTAGGCTATAAAAAGGGATGCATTGTTGCGGCCAGGGTGCTGCACCGCCCGGGCGGACGCTCACACGCGCCGCTAAAATGCAAACAAAAATCTGCTCGCGCGGATATGGCGCCACTCTTGTGCGCAGTAGCGATTTGTTCTTGCTCAGTGTAGCTTCATAGCGTCGAGGTTTGGGACATTGCTGAAATTGTTCGCGGTTGCGTCAATTGTCAGCTTTCAGGAAACGCAGCTGAACTCTCAACCATAAGGATTGTTAGCCACGCGGTGCATTCAAGAGCCGCTTTTTTCGCTAAGTCTGGGCGCTTCAAAACCTTCCCATGGCTACTGACTAAACCCTTTTCGCCTAAACTTACGTTTTTGAGGAGGCTATCAATGCCTCCATGCACCATATCGTTTCCTTCTTTTGTAAGTACCTGGTGAATGCTGACATCGTGTTTTGAAAGTAGTTCACGAAGTTCATCATCAAGGCGCCCTGCGAAAAGACTCTCTGTCATTTCGTAGAGTTTTGGGCGTGCAAGGTATTCCCAGCCGTTTTCCCAAATCACCAATGCCTCAGGGTTTAACCGCAGATACTGTATCGTTATCGTTCTCTCCAAGATCGGTCGAAGAAGAGTTAATGCACCATGAAGGTAAGCTTGCCGGATAAGTTCCCTTACAGACAAGCAGAGAGATACGGCACTTGGTATTAAAAGGATCGCAGCCTTTTGGTGTGCTGAAATTTGATCCGATTCCGTGAACGGTTTTGCGCGCTTCAGCTCGCCCACCATGTTTACAATCAGATCATCCAGTACCTTTATCTCCAGCATTCCCAAATAAGGCTCATCTTCAGGCGTATAGATTATACCTTTGAATGTGGACATCTGCCTGAACTCCGGTTGTCACCTCTTTCCGGTCAACATATAGCTGACTTTCAATGGCAGCGCAGCAATGACCGGTTAGGGCTCTTTTGGTCACTATGGCGCAACCAGCTGCGTGCCGCATGCCCCGCCGCGCTACTGCGCCGCGATCTGGCTCGCATCCGCGGCTTGCGCGCGGTGAAACACGCGCTGGGCGTGGTGGATATGCCCTGTCATGGCCGCCGTCGCCCAGACGGCATCGCCTGCCTCGAGCGCGTCGATGATTTCAGCGTGCTGCTCAATAGATCGGTGCAGGTCGCGTGCGCTGTAGGAGACGAGTGTGCGCAGCACGACCGGCTGCTCGACAAGGCGCTGCAGCATGATGGCCAGGCGCTGGCTGCCTGCCGCTTCGATGATGATGTTATGAAACGCGCGATTGTGCTGCATGAACACATCATGATCGATGCGGCCATTGGGCCCGACAGCATCGACAATTGACAGGTGATGTGTCGTGAGGGCCGCCAGCGCGTCTGCGCTTATCGATTGCGCCGCGCGGCCTGCCGCATAGCCTTCAAGCATGGCGCGCAGCACAAATACGTCATCAATCTCCGCATCCGTCCAATTGGCGACAAACACCCGCTGGTTATCGCGGCGCTCGACGAAATCGTCAGATTCTAATTGGCGCAGGGCCTCACGTACCGGCGTGCGGCTGACGTCGCACAGCTCCGCCAGCTCTTCTTCCTTCAGGTGCTGGCCCGGCGCAAGCTCGCCTGACACAATACCAGCGCGAATACGTGAATAGGCTTTTTCTTTGGCTTTAGACATATCGCCTTAGTGTCCCTATCAGCGCGTATGTGCGATATGAATATGATTTGGCAATTCAGTTATAATGTATACTTTTCGATTTTCATGCAAGCTAGGAGTATACAATTTCACATGCACACCCGGCGAGCGAATTTTGGAGCGATAGCCGCCCTCATGACGTAAATGCCCGCCTTGGGTTTTACTAAGCCGGCGCAGCGTACTTTAAAAAAGCTCTTCAATTCAGTGCTTAGCGCCACGCACCTAAGCATCAAGCATAAGCAGTCAATTCGCTGTAAGGGCGTTTGTTTCGAATAGCATTGTAAATTTCGACCGAAAAAGATGCCTTGGAAGACCATTTAAAATTCTGCTCCGCATAGTCCTGAGCAGCTTTGGCTTTTTGCATAGCGCTTTCGGGGTCATCAACGCAGTCATGCATCGCTTCTTCCAGCCGATCGGTAACCTCTTCAAGCGTGCCTAACGAAACAGCAATACCGCGATCTTCACCCACAAGATCGCCGGGTGCGCCATAATTGACAACCAGGGGCATGATCCCGCAGGCCATGGCTTCAATGACAACACCCGCACCCAGCTCTCGAATGGACGGGAACACAAAACAATCCGCCTTGCGCATTGCATCAGCCACTTCGGCCTGCGACTTCCAGCCATCAAAAATCACCCGCTCCGACGCGCCATAGCGTTCAACAATGTCGCGCAACCGCTGTTCCTCAGGGCCTGTGCCAATGATCCGCATGACATGCCCCGCCATTTTTTCTGATCGCGCAAATGCGGTCACTGCTGCTTCGGGTATTTTGTAAGGCACCAGTCGCCCGACATACAAAAACTCTTTAGCGCCCGCGCTTGAGAAGGCAGAGTTGCGACCGGTTGCGTGAAAAATTTCTGGGTCAAACCCTATTTCGGGCATTGAAACGATGCGCTCGTGATTTGCCTCAGCAATATCCGCTTTGGTATGGCTGAACGACGTAATGATGGCATCCGCATGCTTATACGTTGATGATGAAAACGGTAGAAGCTTGTATAAATTGCGAAGCATACGCGCGCGCTCTTTTTCGCGAACTTGCTCTTTTTTGTACTGGTCAGGCCAGTCAAGGTTCCCGTTCAAAGGTCCAATGACAAAGGGTACATTTGTGCGGCCTGAGATGTAGCTAGGCAGTGTGGGCGACATTGGCGTAATTCTATGAATGATATCGTATTCGCCGTTTTTTATATTACTTTTGTAGCGTTTTAGGGCCTGGCGCTCAAACTCCACATAAGGCAGATAATTCATGATCATTCCGGTCGACCAAGCGACTTGGTCCCCACCGCGTAAAAACGTCGATAGCTTGTAAAGCGGCCGCGCGACGTATTCGGTATCGATGAAATCAAAGAGTTCAACCATCCGGCCTGCCTTGAGAATATTTTGCCGGTTGCGTTCATGCGTTACGATCGTCGCGTCGCATAAGTCCGCCAGTGCAAGAGCGTATTTATAGCCCACAATGGGAAGTGAAGGCCATTCGGGGTTGCATTGGTCCGCTAAAATCAAGACCCGCAACTTGTGCGCTTGACCTGAACTCATATTTCCTGCTCCGAAGGCTCGTTACCAGGCTGATGCTATATGTGGAAATGCTAAAAAATCTATTGAGCGTCAATGCGCTCAGACCTGCTATTTACGCGCAATCGGCTCAACTTCAAGCGTTTGCCGAAATGCAGCTACTTTGGCCAGAACGGCGTTCCATTGATCTTCATGGGCAGCTATATCGACATTGATAATCTTGCGGTTTTCCACCACCATCGCGCCATTCACAATCACTGTGTGCACATCACTCGGATAGGCTTGGTGCGCCACGGTCGCATACACATCGTAGGCAGGCTGCATATTTGGGGCCGCGACGCTGATGATGACGACATCAGCCTTCTTGCCAACTTCGAGACTGCCAATCTGATCCTCTAGATCGAGTGCGCGTGCACCGCCGATGGTGGCCATCTCAACTAAATCGCGCGGCGTAAAGGCCTTCGTATCATGATACTTGACCCGCGCAATGCGCGCGGCATAGCCCATAACGTTTATCGTGTCCATTTGGTTGGATGACATTGGGCCGTCAGTGCCGAGGCCAATATCAACACCGGCTTTAAACATGTCCCATGCGGGCGCCAAATTCTGCCCACCTTTGATATTGGCTTTTGGGTTATGGCCAACGCCAACGCCGCGCGCTTTTAACAATGCGATGTCGCCTGGCTCCATTTCAATCACGTGCGCGCCAAGCAGGCCATCATAAAGCGCGCCAATGCGGTCGAGATACTGCACGATGCTCTCATCGGATCTCAGCGTGTCAAAACGCTCATTAATCAAGTCTTTTTCATCGCCAAATTCAGCCATATGCATGACCATGGGCACGTCGTATTTTTCCGCCAGAGCACGCGACTTGCGCATCATTTCTGGCGACACCGTGTAAGGCGCATGCGGTGCGACGGCGGGGATGATCAAAGCGTCATCTTTGTATTCTTTAATATAGTTTTCTGCATAAGCGAGGCCGCCAAACGGCTCAGGCGCATCAACTACGGGAAAGCCTATTACAGTTTCGCCAAGCACACCGCGAATGCCGACCTCTTTGACAGCTTTTGCCACCTCATCCTCATGGTAATACATGTCGGTGACGAGCGTTACGCCGCCAAGCGCCAGCTCGAGCGCCGCGTGCCGGGAGGCTACATAAATGAGCACGCGGTTGAGCAGCTCTTTTTCGAGCGGGAACATCACTTCGAACAGCAGATTATCGACGTTGTATTCGCCAATACCGCGAAATGCGACCATGGGAATATGATTGTGCAGATTGATCATGCCAGGCATCACAATGCCGCCAGCTGCGTCAATCACCTTTGCGGCGGATACGGCCTCCAAGAGCTCAGGGCCACCAACAGCGCTTATTTTATCGCCTGTGATCGTAAGCACACCGCCTTCATAAGCGGTAAAGTCCGCATCCATCGTAATGATGCGGGCATTTTTAATGAGAATATCAGCAGTGCCCTGCGCGTTGGCAGCAACATTGAGGCCAACGCACAATAGACAGGCAATGCAGGCCAGGCGCATAGGCTGCACTCGCCAAAACAGACGCTTAAGCGCGCTACTGTTCAAGCGCAGCCACACGCACCGGGATGGAGCTCATCAAGGGAATGCCAGTTTTTTTATCAAAATGGCGATCCGCGAAAGACAGCCGGCCCGTATTTCCACCAGCAGACATTGGATCATCCGGTTCATCCGGCACCGTACCCCACGCATGAGGGACGGACAAACACCCGGGACGAACATCTGGCGCTGATTTCGCTACACAGGTGATGCTGGCCCGTTCTGATTCAATACGAATGGCGTCGCCATCAGCGAGGCGCAAGCTGTCCAGGTCTTCCGGGTTCATATATGCCGGATGGTGCGGAATGCGTGTGCGCTGTACAGGATCTTCCTGCCAATTGGAGTTGTGCATATCACTCAGGCGCCGGCTAATAACGCGGTACGGGAATGTATTGAAGTCAGCGTCTTTGCCCAAGCGCTCCGCACATTCGCGAAGTTCCGCGAGTATTGGCTCGGACCCAATTTGCAACTTGCCCTGCCATTCGGCGGGTTTTGCGGAAATTGATGACGTGCGGTCATATACTTTACCGCGCTGCGTTTCCGGATCTTCAAAGGCCTCACGTACAGAAATGGGTGAGCCTCTCAAGGTGGCCTCCCAAGCCTCGATCGGCGTCGGACGTTTCTGCGAAGGCAGGTGAGTCGCTTTGGCGGCCTTCTCGTCAGGGTCAAGAAGCGCAAAAGACTTTACTTCCAGAGGCTTACCAAGCGTTGCTGCCATTAGATGGAAGGCTTCAAACTCCTCGCACAGATCAGAGCCTTCAGGCGTGTCCATGATTGGCTTGCTGACCTGGCCGTAGCTCTCCTCAAAACCCCAACCTGCACCAAAGGCACCGAAGTATTCTGTTGCTGCGGTCGTTCCATGGATTTCATAGTGCAGCTTCGGCACGATCACATAATCCGCCATTTCAGCGGTTTTTGACATGCGCACATCAAAACAAACCAACAAATCAAGCGCCTTCATGGCTTCAGCGGCTTTGATTTGGTCCGGCCAAGCGAGCATGGGGTTCCCGCCCAAGCAAATCAGAGCTTTAATTTGGCCTTCGCCCGGCGTGAGAATTTCATCCGCAAGCGCCGCCGTCGGCAGACCAGACGCACACTCTTCGAGCCCGCGCGTGCGCAATTTCTGGCCAAAGCCAATATCCGGGAAAGGCCCCGGCGATGCGGCGATCTCTGGTAGCGGCTTGATAAACACGCCAGCGTTGCGCTTGGCATCACCCGCCCGGCGCCAATGACCCATCAGGGATGTGATTGCCAGATTTAGATATTCGGTAACGTTGCCATAGCCAGACATGTTGGGTCCGGTGCCGACCGATACGCTGCCTTTTTTACACGCACCATACATCCGTGCGGCGGCAACAATTTCCTCTGCAGTCACGCCAGCACGCGCGGCGGCCAATTCCGGCGTAAACGGCGCAACTTCAGCCTTTAGCCTTTCAAAGCCCTCGGTTTCAGCCTCCACAAACGCTTTGTCGTAAAGTTCGTCTTCAATGATCTGCCGGGCAATGGCCGCGAGGATCACCGGATCTTCGCCAGGCCGGCATTGAATATGAATATCCGCTTTGCGTGCACAGTCCGTAACGCGCGGGTCTATAACGATCAGCTTCATTCCGCGCTTTTTCGCGCGGTTTAAATTGAGCGCAGGGTTGGACCCAAGCCCACCGTTCATGGATACGATCGGGTTGGTGCCAACGAGCATCAGGCCGTCCCAATCTTCATGTCGATAGCCACCGCCAAGCCACATGCCATGGTTGGCAACAGAAATGCCTTTGCCCGGCTGGTCAATAGTCACCGAGGTGAATACCATCGGGCTTTCGATGGCTTGCATGAAGGCAAGCCCAAACGCATGGCTAACCAGGTTGGTATACCCAAATGTGCCGATATAAATGGCAACAGAATTTGGGCCGTGCTTATCCTGGATCGCTTGGATCTTCAGCGCCGTTTCTTGCGCTGCCGTCTCCCAGGAGATGTCGGCATGCGTGCCATCGGGCTTACGTTTTTTAGAGTGCAGCAGCCGCGTATTCATACTGTGTTGGTCAGCGAGCCGGCGCCCGCGAATGCAGGAATAGCCCTCAAAGGCTGGATTGTTCTTATCGCCCACCGTCTTCACCGGGATACCATCTTCAAAATCGACGATCAGCCCGCAATGGGCGTGGCAGGACCGGCAAATGACGTTCTTACGTTCGACTTCACCCATGCGTCTCATCTCCCCAATTGACACTGTGAAATATTGCGATTTGTCAATTTGACGACGTTAGCAGCTCGGTTTTACAGCATGGCCTCACAGATAATATAGTCTATTTGTCAGTGGTTCAGTACCCAGGTCCAGCCGTTGAGTACGCTGGCAAAGCTGATCCATACCAAATAGGGCAGCATCAGCGCGGCTGCCAATCGATCCAGCTTATAAAACCGCCGCGCCGCCCAAACCGCCAAAACGACCATGATGGCGATCCAAATCGCGGCAAGGCCGATCTGGTGCAGCGTAAAAAAGATCGGCGACCAGGCAAAGTTAAAGCCAAGCTGAACTGCAAACAGCGTAAGCGCGGTAGAGCGCAGTGGCGAGGATGGCCGCTGCCAAATGCGCCATGCGGCAACCGCGATCATGACGTACAAAATCGGCCAGACGATGCCAAAGGCAGCATTGGGCGGCTGAATGATTGGCTTGTTGAGCGTATCATACCAAATGCCAGGGCCGCTGCCGGAGGTCGCGCCGATAAAGCTGCCGACGCCGAAAATCGCCACAACAAAGATCCCGAGACTAAAATAGTCTTTCGGCTGGGGCTTGGGTAAGGCTTGATCTGTCATATGTCCCCGCTGTGTCGCTGTCCTCAAACGCGGCGGCTTCTATGATAACCGTAAAACGCGCTTGCGTCCGCGACAAAAACCGTTCACTTTAAGTTCTATGCTAGATGCCGACATATCGCGGTCCTTGACGCCTTATCTACCATATCTCGTGGGTATGCTGCTTATGGCGCTGAGCGCGCTGGTGGCTGGCGGCGTGGCGTTTTTTTATCGTGGCAAGGCTTTGGAGGACGTGCAGAACAAACGCCAATACGCGGAAGCACAGGCGGCGCTCTCGCGCGACCGGCTCGATGATGCGTTGGCTGCGCTGCACACGCAAGCAGCAAAGGCGGAAGACGCCGATAGACTGCGCCTGCTCACGCAGCAACAGGCCGACGCGCTCAGCGAAGAGCGGGCAGGGCGCGCCGCTCTGGAAGCGCGTATGGCCGAGCGCGAAGCAGCTGTGCAAAAAGAACTGCAAAATATCGAAAAGCTACGTACCGAGATGCAGCGGGCCTTTGCAGCCTCGGCCAATGAGGCCCTGCACACCAACCGCAAAGCCTTTCTCGATCTCGCCAATGAAACGTTTGCCAAGCATTCCTCAACCGCAAATGCTGATCTGGAGGCGCGTAGAGAATCTATCGCGCAAATGCTCAGCCCAGTCAAAGAGACGCTGAAGCGCTATGAAGAGGGCCTTGGCAAGGTCGAGCAAGCCCGCCAAGAAGCTTATGGCGCGTTGACCAGCGAGCTGAAAAATGTCGCCGCCGCGCAGAATGATGTGCGCCAAGAAGCGGCCAAACTTTCCATGGCCATGCGCGCGAGCCCAAAAGCACGCGGCAAATGGGGCGAGCATCAATTACAGCGCATTATGGAACTCTCTGGCATGGCGGAATACGTCGATTTTGCTACGCAGGTAAAATCCGATGGCGTCGACACGTGGCTGCTTCCGGACGCAACTTTGTATTTGCCCGGTGACCGGACCATCGTGGTTGATGCAAAAGCCTCGATGAACGCCTATTTAGATGCTCTTGACGCGCCAGATGATGGCGCGCGTGATGCGTTGCTGACGACGCACGCACGCCAGGTGAAAGAGCATATCAAACAGCTTTCGGGCAAGCGGTATTGGGAGGCGTTAGAGACGGCCCCGGACTTTGTGGTGATGTTTTTGCCCAATGAAAATTTGTTCAGCGCGGCGCTCGATAAAGATCCAGACTTGCTTGATTTCGGCCTTAAAAAGAAAGTGTTGATCGCAACACCTACGACGTTCATGGCGCTTGCAAAATCCGTAGCTTATGGCTGGCGACAAGAAAACATGGCGCAAAATGCCAAGACCATCGCAGAGCTCGGCCAAGAGCTCTATAAACGCATGTCAGTGCTTGGGAATAAAGTTGCCGCAACTGGCAAGAACCTCGATAAAGCTGTCGGTTCGTTTAATGACCTCGTAGGATCAATCGAAGGGTCGGTCTTGCCGCAAGCGCGTAAGTTCCGCGACCTCGAAATTGAAGGTACCGGCGAACCACTGCCCGAGCTTCCCATTATTGAGACCGATGCCCGCCAACCGGCGGAAAATCGTGATTTGCTGTTTGAAGCAACGGCACGGCCCGGTGACGCGAGCATAACGCCGCTGCCACATCCAAGCGCACGGAAAACCAAGCATTAACCAATTTGGTTGACATGTGGTTTTTGCGTAATTGCCGCATCGTTTTGGAGACATGCAGCACTATATGAGCGTGTATGACAGACTTTAATGTTTCAACTGCGCAGGCCACTGGGCCTGACAGGGTTTCGAAAGTGCCAGCGCTTTGGCTACTTGTCGGCCTGTCCAGCGTCGGGCCGCTGGCGCTCAATATCTTCCAGCCCTCCATTGGCGCCATAGCGAGCGATTTTGCGGTTCCATCCTCGCAAGTGCAGTGGTCCTTAACGGTTTATTTGGTCGGATTGATGATCGGCCAATTTATTTATGGGCCGCTGTCAGATCGATTTGGACGCCGCCCGCTGATTTTACTCGGTCTATTTGGTTTTATTTTTGCCAACACTTGGCTTGCGTTGACCAATGATTTTACCAGCCTGCTTTTAGGACGCGGTCTGCAAGCGATGGCCGCTAGCTCCGGAATGGTGCTAACGAGAGCGATTGTGCGCGACTGTTACCCAACAGAAAAATCAGCCAGTGCACTTGGCTATGTAACGACCGCAATGGTTGCAGTGCCAGCCATCGCACCATCTCTAGGCTACGGCCTCGAATATCTCGGCAGCTGGCGCTATGGTTTTTGGTTTCTGGTGGCCTTTGGTACCTGGGTCGGCGTCACGGTTTGGCGCTTCGTTCCTGAAACCAACTTAAGCCCGCTGCACCAGCTTAGCTTGAAGGGTTATGTGCAAGGCTCAAGTGATTTGCTGCTCAATCGGCCATTTATTGCATATTGCGGAACGCTCGGTTTTGGCACCGCAAGTTTCTTTTGCTTTCTCGCCGGCGCACCTTACGCGACAGTTGAGGTGCTCGGCGGCAGCGGCAAAGAATACAGCCTTTACTTCTTAATTTTGTCAGCAGGCTATATGGCCGGCAATTTTACCGCTGGACGCTTTTCGGTTCGACTTGGTTTGCCGCTTATGATGCGCATTGGTCATGGTGTATCGCTGCTTGCAGGCGTGGTCTTTATGTTCAATTTGGCGACGCCATCGATGCTGCTTATC
Source organism: Pseudomonadota bacterium (assembly GCA_039026755.1). Lineage (GTDB taxonomy): Bacteria > Pseudomonadota > Alphaproteobacteria > Sphingomonadales > CAKZYD01 > CAKZYD01. The sequence goes on from JBCCLR010000123.1 coordinate 10,633, forward strand.
TTTGTACCGGCGGCGCTGGTCGCGTTCGGCGGCGGCCTTTACAATCCTGCGGCGATGGCAGGCGCATTGGCTGTACGGCCAGATATTGCAGGGACTGCCTCTGCCTTAATCGGCGTCCTCAGCATGGGCATGGCGGTCGCTTTTTCCGTATTAACCAACCTGGTGATGGGCCCAAGTTTGCTCGGCTTTGTGTTACCCTACGCGGCCTGCATTATCGGCGCGTCTTTGTGTTCCTACGTCGCGATCAATGCTGGCAATCAGCGCCGCTCTGAACTTTTGCAAGTTTAAATGCGGTGCGCTAAAAGGCGCGTGCATGGGGCCGTAGCTCAGTTGGGAGAGCGCGTCGTTCGCAATGACGAGGTCGGCAGTTCGATTCTGCTCGGCTCCACCATTTTTTGTGCTAACGCGCCGTCGCGCTACTTGAGCACTCTTATCTTGGTTCGATGAAACTTCTTTTAGCTCCACCATTTTCCATATCTTACGATAGCCAGCTGCACTTACATCTCCGATGGGGCGGGGTGACCGCCCGGCGCGCGGTCGTGCTTGCGAACCCAATGGGTTTGCTGAAGCTTTGTTCCGCTCCAGCATTATTTATCTACTTCGGCGCTGTTTTTCTATTTAACCACCTGGGTTCCAGTTTGATCTATGACCTTTCGAACC
>JBCCLR010000124.1:0-11244 GCA_039026755.1 Pseudomonadota bacterium
AGGCTCCATATGTGAAGGTAAAGAGTGTGTGAAAGACCGTGCCATGGCCTAATAATCGACCCGAGCGCCAAGCACGAAGCGCCGCCCAAAACCTTCAAACTGGTTTGGTGTGGCAGAGGTGTCCTGATAGCGCAGATCGCGTTCATCAGTCAGGTTATTGCCGTCAGCAAACAATGTGAATGTGGCGCCAAAGACCTTGCTTGGGATGGTATAGCGGATGGACGCGTCGACGCGGGTTGTGGCGCCCCAGAATTCATTCAACCCGTCATTCTCTGTGGTTGAAAGCCAGTCATCCCGGTATTGGTAGTTCACTCGTGCAGAAAATCCGAATTTTTCGTAGAACAGCGATGCGTTGAACACCAAATCAGATGTACCCGGCAGGCTGAATTTCGCATTGTTTTGCGTTGGCGCGGTAAACTCACTGTCAAGAAAGGTGATGTTTCCGCTGGCGCCAAAGCCATCAAAGGGTTCGGGCAAGAACGTCGCTTGGCCAACAAAGTTAAGCTCAAGTCCATAGAGGCTGCCATCTTCACCGTTAAAGAACGAGTTGAACACAGTCGGTGTGCCGGGCGCGATGAGGCCTGGCGCCAAGAAGGACCCATCATCGAGCGTCACGCCGTCAGCATAGAGCACATTGTCAACGAAGCGCACAAAACCGCCAATCGACAGCAGGCTTGCTTCCGCAAAATAGTATTCCAGCGACACATCGCCGCCATAGGCATATTCCGCATCAAGATCAGGGTTACCGCCGGTTGCTTCCAGCTCGATCGCATCCACCGTGACCGACGCGCGTGCCTCAATATAGGTGGGGCGGCTGACGCCGGTGGTTGCTGATACGCGCAGTTTCAGGTCCTCGCGCAGATCAATATTCACATGCAGGCTTGGCAGCACATTGGTGTATGACTTTTCACCGGTAATGGCGCTTTCCACGCCATTAATCAGCTGCGTGCCGTTCGTAGAAAAGTCGGTATGCTCTATGCGTGCACCATAGACGATGTTGCCCCATTCGAACTGGGTTGTGGCCATGGCATAAATGGCAAAAATATTTTCATCGATGCCGACCAGAGATTCCGGGTCAAAAGGCACATCAAAGCCGCCAACAGCCGCTTCCCATGCATCAATAAGGCCAATGTTGTCATAGTTGGTTGCATTGATGGTGTTATCAAAATCGCTGTCCCACGGATCGGTGGTCACAAAGCTATTGATATCAACCGACGATGGGAAACCGCCAAAATCCAAAGTGTCACCACCGGTGGCATCGCGCAGATCAATTTGAATGCCCGCTTGCACCCTGGTTTCCCGATCGAACAGGTCCATGTCGCGCGCGGCATCCAATTTCAGCTTGTAGTTTTCCGTTTCCAAGGAATTGGCAAAGATAAGCCCGAAATTCGCCGGATAGGTGAGCGAGTTGATATCAATTGGCACCATCGAGCCATCCGCAAGCGCCGCGCCTGAATCAAACACGCTGACCTGCGGATTAAGCACATCCGTGACATCATAAGACGCAGCGACTACGCCGCCAGCGCTGAACGGGATGGGCAGAAAGGTGTCGTTTTGGGTTTCGATATAGGCAAGCCGGCCATCGACCTCCCAATCGGCGATGCTGGTGCCAAAGCCAATGGTGCTGGTCCAGGTGGAGTTGTCGTAATTACCGTCTTCGAGCAGCCGTTGGACGACGACGACTGGCTGAAACCCTGTATCAGGGGTAATGGGCGTGCCGATCTGGCTTACGCCTGGCGTATCATCGGCAAAATCGAAGTCGAATTGGTTACGTTCCTCGCGGTCGAGGAACTCACTGTAAATTGTTGAGATGAAAATCCGTGTGTCGTCGGTCGGGCGAAATTCTAAAGAGCCGCCATAGGCGGTGTCTTCGCGCTCGCCGCGATAGGACCGAAAATCGAGGTTGTTGGGAATAATGCCGCCATCAGCGGTTTGCTGCAGCTCATATTCCCGGTTGTCGGTAATCCGCCCGCGTTTGTTGTACGACCCGAATGCTAAAATGCCGAACACATCATTTGAGTAGGACACGCGCCCATTATAGCGCTCAATGCCAACGCCGCCGAGCGCTTGCTCGCCATATCCCCCTTCAAGGGAGAAATGCAGGCCCGCTAAATCAAAGGGTTTAAAGGTTTCGATATTGATAAAGCCGGCAACCGCTTCGCCGGGCATGTTTGGCGTGACAGCCTTGTTGACTGCAATGGCGCTGGTGATTGCTGCAGGAAAAGAATCAAATCGTGGCACGCGCCCATTTTCAGCGCCTGGCACGTCAATGCCGTCAAAGGCGATGGAGGTGAAGCGAAAGGGTGCGCCGCGGAAGTTGATGAAACGCGCTTGGCCCTGGTCGCGCTCAATGGCAAGGCCAGGCACCCGGCCCAAGCTGTCGGCTAAGTTTTGATCAGGAAAGCGGCCAATAAAATCAGCATTTATAATATCAACCACGTTCACAGCGTTACGCTTGCGCTCAATCGCTGCGGCTTGGCTGTCGCGAATAGGCGATCCGGACACGACAATTTCATCAACATCATCAAATGCGTCAGCGGTATCGATATCGGTAGATTCTTGGGCAACAACAGGCTGTGAAAGTGCAGTTGTTGCAAGAAGAGCAGCCAATATACATCGGCTTTGGAATGGAATTGTCATAGGAGTGGCCCGCATTTTTTATAGGTTGCGCAGAGCGCGCGGTGCCAGGTGCGCAGGCGTTTATGACAGCAATGTTATGTGACAGTGATTTCGCAAAGAGTTCAGAAATCCGTCACATAGGGGCGCAATGTGACCAGATTTTCACACCAGCTTAAAAAGACTGTCATGGTTTCGCAACGGTGCAGTGGGCAACCGTGCAGCGCCCAATCTAGCAAGACTGCGCTGTGACAGGCCACGTCAAAGCGTAGCTGCTGAGAATTCGATTTTTGTTACACACAAAACTGGGGGTGAGGGCTATTGCGGCAAGCTCACATAGGCGCCGTTGTTTTCACCCGCCACCGCGCGCATTAAAAGCCCAAAACTGAGCCCATCACTGCGCACCGGCGCGTAGGTCGCATAGGGGTCAGTAAAGCCAATGCCGTGGATCCGCGCATATTTACGGCCAGTTTTCGGCGAGGTATTTAAGGCGCGTATGGCTGCCGCCGTCGGATCGAAATTATTGGTCGCAAAGTCATCGCCAAACACGTAAATCGCCAGCTTGCGGCCATCTTGGCCGTAGGTTTTGAGCGCTTCGGCAATACCATCAAAGGGATTACTATCTGAGCGCGGCGACCAGCCATTCGTTTGCCTGATTGCTTGCTGGCGCTCACTCACGCTATCCTTTATCCAACTGCGGCGATTTTTCAGGTACACCCCTTCATCATTGATGATTTGAAAGCCTTTCACCTTGGGGTGATTATCAAGAACACCGTCGAGCACGGTTTTCACGCGGTTCCATTTGTTGCGCATGCTGCCGGATGTATCGATCACGAAAATCACATACTCGCTATCAACGGGGATGCCGCCGACTTCCTCCTGCGGCTCAGGGTCAGGTGTACTATCAACCACTTGTGCAAGCTCTTGCCGGGCTTTGATTTCCCGCTCAACGCGAGATTTGTCCTGTGCCAGTTGCGCGGCTTTGTATTCTAAGTCGCGGGTTTGGCGCTTAACGTCCTGGATTTGATTGGCCAGCCCCTCGTTCTTATTTTTGGTGCCGTCCAGCGCCAGCTCCTCTTGCTCAAGCAGCTTGGCGATTTGTACATTTTGCGCCTCAGCGCGAAACAGCTGTTTAAACAAGTCCTTACTGTCCGACGCACCGCCCTCTTCCCCCATCTCTGGCCGCGAAATGATTAAGAGCAGAACAACCGCGCCAAACGCGCAGGAGACAATGTCGAGAAACGACAGGCTGAAGATATCAGTTTCACGGTCTCTGACTTTCATGGCCATTGCTCCGGCGGTGATAAAACAAGCCCATTAGAGGAGCGCGAAATGCCCCAGAAGTGTGACAAGGCGCCGGAATCGCCCGTCATCGGCAAGAGGATGGTGTTAACCACCGGTCGGCCGCGTACCGAGGCGATCTTCATCAAACTTTTGGTGGCGCGCTGCATCAACTGGCCACGGCACGCCGCCGTGACCTTGCTGCCTTTGGCGCACGACTGGTTGGGGCTGCCTTGGGTCGGCAGGCCATCGGTGACGATATAAATATTTGTCGGTGCTGGCCGCATGGACGCCAACAGCTTGATGCCCGCCTCTAAATTGGTGCCCTTGAAAGGGTCAAGCACAGCGATGTTTTGCACTGTTTGCTGGATAGCAGCGGTATCTGACACTTGTGACCAAGAGGACCCCGGCGATAGGAAAGCGGCTTTGTCATTAAAGCCCACAAAGGCAAATTGCGATTGCCTTGGGAGCCGGGCCATCAACCATTTTGCAACGCGCACAGTGCGCTTCCATTTTGGCGCGTTGCGCCGCTGAGCGGGCGTGTCAAATTTTGCCAGAATTGCGGCGTCGAGGGTGGCATGGGTCATCGACGTGCTGTGATCGATCAGCACGCCGATACGCTCGCCCTCGACCTTCAGCCCAACGATAAAATTGGCTTGACCCGTCCCAGTCACATCAACCACGTCAACCGGCACCGCCACTTCGATGGCATCGCGCTTGCCTTCAAGCACCTTATTGTTTTTCACAGCGGAATTGTTCTGCTGGGCGAGCGCGGCAAGCTTGCCTTTGGCGTTTGCAAGGTTGTCTTCTAAAGACTTGCCAGCCTGCGCCTCGGCAGCATTTTGCCGCCGCAGCGCTTCAACCTCTTCACTGATCTTTTGGTTGCTCTCAACCGCTGCGGCCAGCCGGGCTTGCATATCGTCTTCTTGTTCAGAGCCGATATCTACATTGTGCTTGATAATCAGGAAGATCAATATCACCGCGCCAAGTCCGCACGAAATAATATCGAGAAAGGCCAGCGTCGAGCTTTCGGTTTTGCGCCGAACGACCATGGGACCGGCCGCGGTTACGCCGTTCGGCTTATGCGCGCGAGCAGCACGTCTTCACAATAGGCTTGGGTCTTGACCAAAACATCATCCTGCATTTTTTGCAGAGTATGTAGCAGGAACATCAAAATGATGCTGATGAAGAGCGCGATCAGCGTTGAATTAAACGCCACACCAAGCGATCCGGTCATGCCTACAATATCGCCCGCAAGCGCTTCATCCGCTTTTGCAAGCGCAACCCCAATGCCGCGCACGGTGCCAATAAAACCGATCGAGGGAATAGCCCAAATCAAATAACGGATCATCGAATTACCGGCTTCAATGCGCACGGCAAGCGCTTCAACGCTGGTGGTGACGGCATCAGAGGCATTTTGCACATTGCTGGTGATCAGATAGCGGCGCAAACTCGCAATAAGCGTTTGTACCAGCGGCGTTGTGCGGATTTTATGATCCAGGCCATCCAAGTCATCCATGATCTCGGTGAGACTGTGATTTTCGCTATCGGCTTGTTCGAGCAAATCCACATCAAACAAATAATCATCAGACCACAGCCGATACATGCTCACACCCATCAGATACGCACCGAACAGCATCAGGATGAAACAGACTTCTTGTTCGGTATCCTTTAAAATCACCCAGACGCTGCGGGACACTGATTGGCCTTGTGCAAGTGCGGCCTGCATGGACTGCTCAGCTTGCGGCAGGATTGCACCAATATAGAGAAGATGGACAAAAACGGCGATGCCGACGAACACTGCAATTGGGATGAGCGATTGTTTCATGGACGTGATCCTAAACTGCGGTTCTAACCGCTAAATATCGCTGGGAAAATCAGAATCGGCGGTAATTGAGATGCGCGGTGCGCCGCTTTGCAAGGCAAACGGGCTGCCCGGGAAGAGCGCTGCGAATACCGCAAATAGTGCCAATGCGAGCGCTGCGATGCGCCAGCCTTTGTTTTTTAAAGCCATTCGCCTGTTCTCCTCTGCCATCATAATACGTTACTAGCGGTCCTCTGCGCCATACACATAGCGCACGATGCGAAATCCTAAATCATCACTTGGGCCAAATTGCTGGTACTTTCGCGCAACCCGCAAATCGACCGCTGATGCAGATTTAAAGCTTGATCCTTTGGCAATATTGCCTTCGCCAAGACTTGAGCCAAACGGGTTTACGTCAACGCTTCCAGCAGCCTGTGCCAACAGTATGTAGCGATCGTTCACCCATTCGCGGGCATTGCCCGATAGATCATGCAGGCCCGATCTCTCCGGCGGGAAACTGCCAACTGGCGCAAGGCCGCCATAGCCATCTTGATATCCTGGGATGTAGCTGGGCACAGTTCCCTTCGCGCTTTCATCAGCCAGATTGCCTGCTGCTGCGCCAATACGCTGGGCTGAATTACCCCATGGATAGCGCGTTGGCCGGTCCCGGCCAGCCTTACGCGCCAACCATTCCCACTCCGCTTCCGTAGGCAACCGGTATCCATCCGCATAGGGGTCATAGCCGACCACTTGACCTTGGGAGATTTGATAAAACGACCGCAAGCCTTCGCGTGCACTGGCCCAATTGGTAAAGGCTGCCGCATCTCCCCATGTCATACCTGTAGCTGGAAGTTTATTGGCTTTGCCAGGCGCAAAGCCGGGGCGGAATTTGCGAAATTGACCCACCGTGACCTCATAGCGCGCTGCATAAAAGTGCTTGGTCAGCTGCACATTGCGCAGCACTTCATCGGCTTGTTGGTTTGGATCGTCCTGCCGCGATGCGCCGATTTTAAAAGCTTTGGCATCCGGCTTAAACCGCACCAGTTGAATGCCTGAACTATCCGTCATCACCGGCGGCAGTTCACGCAGCCGTGCATCAAGCTCGGTCAGTAGATTTAGCCGAACGGTGGTGGACTTCGCCCTGGTTGGGGTGACGGTTTTGCGCCCCGCGCGATAACCCTCGAGGCGCACTTCAACTTTCGTGGGCAAAACCTGTAGCGACAGATCCAGCGGCGTCGTGCCGCGCGGTTGACCATTGATAAACAAGTCTGCGCCAGGCGGCGTTGAAACAAATGCGACATTTCCGTAAGCGCGCTGCAAGGTGATCCGCACATCCTGGGTTTGACCAGGCGCCGCGCTCACCGTTTTCTTTTGGCTGATATAGCCCGCTTTAGAGGCCTGTACGATGTAGGACTGATTGGCATTGACCTGGCGCAGCGCGCCAGATGCCAAGTATTGCCCATCAACCGTGATGCGCGCGGAGGCGGGCGATACATTGACCACGATGCCGGACTGCTGCGGCAGCAGCCGATAACTGCGCTGCAAGCTGCGCTGGGTGTTGGTGACTTCAACCTGATCAGAAATCGGCACGAAGCCGGGCGCCTGCACTTGAATAAGGTGCTTACCGCCGCTGAGCGGACCAGCGTAGGGCAATTGGATGGGCGGCCCGCCATCAATTGAGGCGGTCGCCAAATTCTGCGAGGCTTGGAGCGCGATCTGCCCTTGCACACGGCTGAGCAGATACATCTCTTCAAGCTGCTGCGCCCGCGTTAAAGACAGCGTTTCGGGCAGCGGTTCAAAATGCGGATGGTCAATGCGCAAATCATATTTTCCAGGTTCAAGCTCGGCCTCATAGCGCGCCCGCGTCGACACCAGTTTGGCGTCAAGGTACCACTTCGTGCCATCTTGCGCGGGGTCCGTGGACAATAGGATTTGTGCCGGTTTGGGCCGCAGCGTCACTTCTAAAAAGCTGCTGGCGTTTTGCGGCGTAATAGAAACCGTCTCTGTAATGAAATCATCCGCGCTCACCTCTAGGGAATAGCGCGACCCCAGCACATAAACCGTATTATCATCAGAGACATAGCCCAGGCCAGAGACCAGCGCGACACGGCCGCTGAGCGCTGCATCGTCAGGGGCAATTTTAATGGCAACCCCATTTGACAGGATATAAAAAACTCCGCCGACAAGCAGCAACGTGACGACACTGATAACGCCGATTATCAGTCGCTTGACCTGCGCGCCTTGCGCCGCGCCGATTTGCCGATCAATTTGCTGGGCAGCTCCTGCTTCGCTGCTGGGCTTTTCCGCTGTCTTCTTTTTGTTTGCAGCCTTTAGGTCCGCGAGAGAGGTTGGTTTTTTGCGCATGCTTTCTTTTATACTCACACGCCAGCGCAACGCGCTGCGCGGCTATATTTTAATATCACAAGAAATAGTAACGACACTGCTATTTTGCTGCGGCGCTACAAAGTGCTGAACGATTTTAGAACGATAGCCAGGCCGGCTGCATTCAAAATCGTAGGTCCCGGGCTTGAGCTTAATCTCGGCCCGCGAAACCGCCCCCACTTGCCCCACACGGCGCACGATCACTTGTGATTTTCCATCTGATATGACTGTGACGATGACATCTTTTTCCCATGTCACCAAGAGCTTTTCGATAGCGTCGATTTGCGTGCCAATGCGCGGACTGTCTTGCTGGTATGAGCGAACGCTATCCACATAACTCTTGGCTTTTTGGCGAATGCCAACATCAGAAAATCGGTCTTGAATGCTGAGGATTTTACCCAGTTGCGATTGGGCAGAAACCACCTTTTGAGCAAAATCACGGCCCGCAATGGCCTGCGCATAGGAACTGTTGTCCTTCAGCGCCTGCTGATAAGCATTCAGCGCCGCTGGCCAATTGTCCTGCTGCTCGAATTGCTGCGCTTTGCGCAGCTGGGCGTTAATACGCTGGCGCTTTTCAATTCCGGCGATTTGGCTGAGCAACGCACTGGCATCTTGCCGTTCTGGATAAATCGCCTGCGCCTGGCCAACCGCGCGGCGCGCGCCGCGCATGTCGCCAGCATCAACCGCCGCCGTGGCTCGGCGCAATGCACTGGAATAGCGTTGCTCAGCAAGTTTTTGGCTTACGCTTTCTAAACGCGCCGCAATGTCCGGACGGTCACCATCCAACAGCAAAACGTTTTGCAAAGCTGCCAGTTCTTCTTCGCGCCGATTTTGCACCGCAAAGTCATCAGCAAGCTGCAGTTGGGCCAGAACATCAGGCAACACGGCAATCCGCTGCGCTAGATATTGCGCATCGGGGCTTTGACCATTGAGGCGCACTGCACGGTCAATCCATTGCTCGGCAGCATTTGTATCATTGGCGCGAAATGCGGACAGCGCATTGTTAAAAGCGCTGGCAAATTCATCAGAAATTTGAGCTTGCGTACGGTCAGCTTGTTCAATCGCAGCGGTCACTTTCTCAATCGCCAGCGCAAAGTTTGACCGTTCAAAGGCTGAAATCCCAGCATCTTCCAGCGCGAGCATTTCATCGAGCGCGAGCTGCACAAAATCAACGCCAGCCGAGGATTGGATGGCTGGTACTTTTTCGGTGGTTAAAACACGGTACAGCTCTTGAAAGCGGTCACGCTGGGCACAGGGATGCGTTGGCGGCGGCGGGGCGGTGAGGAAGGCGTCGCAGTTAAGCTCTTCTGGATTCATCTGCGGCCCTGTTTGCGCTGTGTCTTGGGCTATTTCCTGCGACACGTCGTCTTTTGGGCCTGACAAGCGGGGGATGACAGCGGCAGCAACTGCCGCGATCACTACGACGGTTCCGGCAACGCCTGCGCTTATTTTTAAGAGTTTCGCCCGCGCTGCCTCACGGCGTAGCCGGTCCTCTTCTAGCCCGCTAAACCGACCTTTGCCCGCCGCAGACGCACCGGCCACATCACCGGCACTCTGCGCAGTCTGGTCATCTGTGTTTTGCTCAGCGCTACTCATCTAAGCCGCCCCACCCCCGTGTGCATGTCGCAGCTACTCTAATGCCAACAAGTCGGTTGTTGGCGTTTGTTCTTTTTCATAGATTTTTTGCAGATGGCCACGATAGGTGATGAATTGATCAACCGCGTCCCCTTGCAGCTGTGTGCTCACATTCTCAAACTGCACCACCTGCGGGCTTAAGTCCAAGTTCACACTTTGGCCCATTTGATCCAGCGTCTCGCCACTCGCGCCCGCAGAGCGATATTTATTAATCGCATCAGCGAAAAGAACCACGCCGGCAACGCCGCCGACAACCGCGACGTTGGGATTATCCGTTGCAATCGCGCCCGCCACCGCAGCGGCACCAAGTAGCAGCCGCGTTGCGCCCCGCGCGCGTTCTTTACGCCGCTCGACGGCAATTGGGTAGCCATACTTCTGCCAGTCGAGGTAGGCCGAATCGGCATCGGCATAAAAACCATCATAGGGCTGTTGAAAGCCATCAACAAACAACTGCTCACGAATACGCATGGTTTGAATCTTTTGATACAGCGGGTCATTGGTCGCCGGCAGGCTTTTAAGCTTACACTTGCGCTTACAGCTTTTCAGGTACTGACCGAAATATTCCGGACCAAACATATTGGCAAAACGCATCTCCGTAATCGCTTTGAGATCTTTGACCTTTTTGGCCTTTTTACGCGCCAGTTTTTTAACAATTTCGGCCGCGATCGCATCAAACAAAGGTGCGTAGGCATCGCCGCCTTGTTTGCGCACACTTTGATGAAACTGGGCAGGCACTCGGTACGAAAAAGTCTTGCTCAGCCACTCGCGTCTGGTGCTCCGGCCACGAATATCATTGACCTCAATTTTCACCTTAACGTCTTCAGTGTTAGCCTTCAAAATCGTGCCATGGACATAGAGTTCGCCAAAGCCGGAATCATCGGGTGTCACGCGCACCGCGCCAAACGCGCCGGTTGCTTGCAGAGCCCGTTTGGTCAAAACCGCAAACCGATTGGCTTCCACGCGCCGGACTTCTAGCCAAACGTCGTCTTTGTCTTTCTTCGGGATATTGGGGTCGAAAACTGGGACGATGACATCAAACTTTGGCAAATGCGCGGTGCTCGGCAGCGTACTTTTAGGCTGTGGGCCACCAGACAGTTCTTGCTTTTTTTTATCAAGGTTGAAGGTCTGGGCCTGCAGTGAACCAGGCGCGGCAACTGCAGCAAAGACTGCAATCAGCGTCAAAGACTTGGCAATTGATCTCAAAACCATCATGCACCCTTTAGCAAAAGTCTCAGTTTGTTTGCACACCGACCCAATCACCCACGCGCTACTATAGCCTATCGAATTCGCGCGTAAAATAAGCAGAGCGCCAACTGGGATATGACACGGCATGAGATGTAGGCTTCTGCTTCCCTATCCCATTTAAATCCAACCAATTGGTTCACACTTGCCTGCCCCGGGCGCCACGTAACACCCATACAAGGTATATGCGGCAGTCCAGGGTTTAACCGCACGAACTCTTGCGCGGGACGCCTGGTCCTTGGTTACAATACGATTCAATTGAGCTGCTGCCTACTGCTCTATCA
>JBCCLR010000125.1:0-11146 GCA_039026755.1 Pseudomonadota bacterium
AAGCTTATCGATGCCGGTGGATATGATCGCAAGACCGCGGCAGAGACGCTCACAGTGCTGCGCGAAATGGCAGACTATTGGGAGAACGTTCTCTTGCCCGATTGGCAGCGGGTGGCAGAACAAAGTGATAAACCTGAGGACCGCGAGTTTGGCAAAAGAGATGTTGCCATGCGCCGCACCGTTATCGCAGCAGCACGGTCGCTTATCACTGTTTTGATGGAACGCGCACCAACGGGCTGATATCGCATGGCGCGGTCACGGCGAAACTCACACAACGTTAAGCGCGCGGCGCAATGGCTTGGTCCCAAATGGCGGTTGCAGCGCGTTTCTCTGCGTCGCGTTTTGAGCCTGCTTCAGCACGCACGGGCGTAAATCCTTCAACCCGCACTTCAATTTCAAACACTGGCGCATGGTCTGGCCCATGCCGCGCAGTGACCACATATTCCGGCAGACGCAGGCTGCGGCCTTGTGCCCACTCCTGCAAACGGGTCTTGGGGTCTTTGCTGGCCCCGGTTTCCGCCTCCAACAACGTCTGCCAGTGACGCTCAATAAACCGATCGACCGCCGGCAACCCTGCATCTAAATAGAGCGCGCCAATCAGCGCCTCCATTACGTCCGAGCAGACGCCGTCTTGCAAATGCACCTTGGCGTGTCGTGCTGAATTTTCGAGCTCAATTTGCGCGGGGATCCCAATGGCGCGTGCCACATCGGCAAGGGTTTCCTTGCGCACCAGTTTTGTAAACCGGCGGGCGATCACACCTTCCTGCTCATCGGCAAAATGCTTCAGCAACTGGTCGGCAACCACCAGGCCAAGCACCCGGTCCCCCAGAAACTCAAGCCTCTGATAGGAATTTCGCTGTGAGAGCGAGGGGTGGGTGACGGCTTCTTTAAGGCGCTGCGTGTTGCGAAATTCGTGCCCGAGCGTCAGCGCCGCCCACTCTGCCAGCGTTTGACGCTTAGTCACCATCGTCCGGACGTAACGAGTTAAGAAACCGGCTATACCGGGCCGCCGTAAACCAGCGCCACGGCGTCCACAGCCGTGCATCACCATTGGTTGAAAAGAAAATGATTTCCGCCCGGCCGACCAGGTTTTCATATGGCACAAAGCCGACACCGATAGATTTTGGCCGCCGGCTATCGGACGAGGCGTCGCGGTTATCCCCCATCATGAAATAATGGCCTTCCGGAACAACCCATGGCTGAGTTGTGTCACCTGGTCCATCGCGGTCCAAATCAAGCACCTCATAGGTACGGCCGTTATCGAGTGTTTCACGGTAGCGGGGGTACTTGCAGACCAGCGTTCCATCTTCCAGCCGCACGCGATAGCGTGGGCGTTTTTTGCAATCGGTATTGCCGGATACCGGCACAATAAAATCGTCAATACGCTGTTTTTTGACCGGCTTATCATTCACGATCAATACACCGCGCACCATCTGCACTTTATCGCCCGGCAGACCGATAACCCGCTTGATGTAATCGGTCTGGTCGTCACGCGGCAGCTTGAAGACGGCAATATCGCCGCGCTTTGGCGGTGTATCAAAAACCCTGCCGGAAAACAGGGGTGGCCCGAACGGTAGACTAAAACGGCTGTAGCCATAGGAATACTGCGACACAAACAAATAGTCGCCCACAAGCAAATTTGGCACCATGGATTCAGACGGGATCGAAAATGGCTTGAAAAAGACGGTCCGCAAAAAAACTGCTATGAGCACGGCATAAATGAGGGTTTTGAGGATGTCCGTCCAGCTTTCCTCTTCGCTCGGCTTGACCGCTTTTGCATTGGTGCCAATTGGCGCGTCAGACATTAAAATTCACACCCTTAATCAGCCGAACGTTACGGAGTTTTTGTGTTTGCTAGACCATGGCCAAAGCAATACGGCGCTGGGATGACATGAAGTGCGCACAGTGTCAAACGTTCACCCGGCATTCTGTGCACCTGTTTATGTGCGGATATAAGGTTGCTCAAAGCGTATCCAGAAGATGTGCATAGGCGAGCGGCACAGCTGTAATCAGCACCTGCGCCTGCGCCCAAGGGTCATCATCTGTAATGGTGAGCGAAATCTGCGCCACACAGCCCTCTGGCGTAATCACTTTAAGTCGCTCGCGCGCACCGCCTGTAAGCTGCATGGTCGGCTTCCCACTGGGCAAGTTCACGACGCCCAAATCGCGCCAAAACACGCCATTCTTAAAGCCTGTGCCGAGCGCCTTAGAACAGGCTTCCTTTGCCGCAAAGCGCTTGGCATAGCTGGCCGCACGTTTCGACCGGCGATCTGATTTAGCCTGCTCAATGGGCGTGAAAATCCGATTTATAAAGCGCGCGCCAAAGCGCTCGATACTGGCTTCAATGCGATTGATATCAATCATGTCATTGCCCAGACCCACGACAATCATCAACTGTTTCCTCGGGCAGCATCCATAAGGCGGCGCATTTTTAAGATTGCTGCGTCAAAGCCAATCATAATTGCTTCGCCAACCAAAAAATGCCCAATGTTCAGCTCTTTCAATTCTGGCAGCGCTGCAATGGGGGCAACGCTAGTAAAGCTTAGGCCATGCCCCGCATGCACCTCTAATCCCAGCTTCGCACCATAGCGCGCTGCGTCACGCAGCCGCTCAAGCTCAGCGGCACGCGCCTCACCTTCAGCCTCGCAATATTGACCTGTGTGCAGCTCCACAACTGGTGCACCAATGCGGGCGCAGGCATCAAGCTGCGCTTCGTCAGGGTCAACAAACATGCTCACCCGCACGTCGGCAGCGCTGAGCGGTGCGATATACTGGCCCAGCATATCTTCCGCCCCAACCACATCGAGGCCGCCTTCGGTCGTCACCTCTTGACGCTTTTCAGGGACGATGCACGCCGCATGCGGTCGGTGTTTTAAAGCGATCGCCAGCATCTCTGGCGTTGCCGCCATTTCTAGGTTCAGTGGCAAATTGATGTCTGCAATAAGGCGTTCGATGTCCGTGTCGGAGATATGCCGCCGGTCCTCCCTAAGATGGGCGGTTATGCCGTCAGCACCGGCATCGGCGGCAAGCAGTGCCGCGCGCACTGGATCTGGATGAGCGCCGCCGCGCGCGTTACGAATTGTTGCCACATGATCAATATTTACGCCGAGACGTAGTTTATGCATTCCCTTGCGCTCCGCAGATCAAGCTTATGTCGTTTTAACTGGCTTGGACATTACGTCGACGTGCGATGCGGGCAAGGCGTTTTGCACGATAAAAGCGGAAAAACCGCACCAAGATGATATAAGTAACAGTCCACGACACAATCGAAAGCGGTATTGCGCCGAGCAACATTGGTTTAAAAATTGGCCCAAACGCGCCAACCGGATCGTCCATAATAGAAGACACACGCAGCGTTTTGAAAGGATTGTGTTCGGGTCCGTCGGTAAAACGGCAGCCAACGACAAAAGTGGTCGACCAGATGAACGGAAATGTCCATGGATTGCCGACCGCAGTGCCAAAGGCAGAGGCCAGTAAATTCCCGCGAACGGCGAGCGCCAGCAGCGCAGCAAGCACGAAATGGAGCCCAATCAGCGGCGTAAACGAGCAGGCAACACCAGATGCAAAACCGGCGGCAAGCCGGTGCGGTGTATCTGGCAATCGGCCAAGCCGGTGGCGCAAATATTCAATTGATCTGACGACCCCGCCGCGCGGCCAGACAAAGGCCGCGAGGCGGCTGACGATGGTACGTGGTTTTCTTGAGCGGAAAAGCACCTTTGTCTCGTCTTTCAGTCCATAGCCCTTGTCGCAGCACTCTCAAACCAGCGCTGCAGGGCTGGCTTTCGCATTTAAATCTCTACTGCCCGGCTTGATCGCCGGAACATTCGCTAGTTCCGGCGGCAAAGCATCAGCGCGGTATGTCGGCACATCAAGTTGCGCCAAGGATATGAGCGGAACTCCAACATCGGCAGTGCCATTTGAGCGATCAATCAGGCAACTTCCAGCAACCACAGTGCCGCCATTTGCCTCAATCGTCTCTATGCACTCGCGCGAGGAAAGGCCAGTTGTTACCACATCTTCAGCCATTAAAACACGCTGCCCATCTGTTAATTCAAACCCGCGCCTAAACATGAAACGACCATCCACTCTTTCGGTAAAAATAGCGTTGCAGCCAAGCTGACGCCCCATTTCATACCCAACGACAACACCGCCCATGGCGGGCGAGACGACAATATCAATCTCAGTATCGATGGCGTTTCGGACCTTAGTGGCAAGCGCCGCGCAAAGTTTTGCGGCACGTGGCGGCTGCGCCATTATCTTTGCGCATTGCAGAAAAGTTGGGCTGTGCAGGCCAGACGATAGAATAAAGTGGCCGTCTAGCAGTGCTTTGGCCGCCCGAAATTCTTCTAAAACCTCGTCAGTATGCACCGTGCTTTGCCTCCGTCAAATCGCTGCAGCCTCATGCTTGCGCCCGTTCCGCGCTGTTGACCACAGATAGCCCGCTTAATGCAATGAGGATGTCGGTAAGATGTTGCAGTGAGCGTACGCCGATGTCCACAATCATCGTATACATCTTGTGGTCGCGGTCTAATATTCGCAAATTCACCACATTGCCGCCAGCTTGCGCCATGGTGTTGGCCACTTGTGCGAGCGCGCCTGGGTCATTATGCAGCGTTAACGCGAGGCGCCCTTCATAAGCCGTTGCCGTATTCTCAAGCGCTGCTTTTGACCATTGTAAATCCAGCCATCGCTCTGGCACGCTCGAAAACGCCTCGAGCGCCGCACAATCAATGCGGTGCGCCACCACGCCGCTTCCCATCAAACGAATGCCGACCAAACGGTCGCCAGGCAGCGGATGGCAGCATTCGCCAAGCCGCAGCGCCATGTCATCACTGCTGCCAACAATTGGCAACGCTGCGGCGGTACGCACCGGCTCAGGCAGCACCTCAGTGCTCGCATTATCATCACGCAGGTGCGGAAATAGATCGAGAATGATTGTCTTTTCAGACAACGATCCTTCACCGATTTTGGCAAGAATATCGTCTTTTTCATCTACGTCATAAAGGCCTGATACGCGGTCCCAAGCTTTTGGCCCCGCTTCAAGACCAAGCTTATCGAGCGCATGGTCCACCAGCGATTGGCCAAGCGCCATATAGTCTTCACGATCTTTTTGGCGCAGCGCCCGGCGTACGGCTGCGCGTGCTTTAGGGGTCTTGGCAAAGCTAAGCCATACCGGTGCCGGCTTTTGCGCGCTTGACCGCAGGATTTCAACCTGATCCCCATTGCGCAGGGACTTGCGCAGCGGCACGATATGGCCATTTACCTTGGCACCGACGCAAGTATTGCCAACATCGGTGTGCACCGAATACGCAAAATCAATTGCGGTTGCGCCGCGCGGCAGCATCACAAGGCGGCCCTTAGGCGTGAAACAAAACACCTGATCATCAAACATAGCGAGCTTGGTGTTTTCTAAAAATTCTTCAGCGTTGATCGCTGCTTCACTAATTTCCACCAAATCGCGCAACCAGGGGTAGGTTGGCTCGCTATCCGGCTGCATCATGCCCGTTTTATAGCGCCAGTGCGCCGCCACGCCATTTTCAGCGATGGCGTGCATGTCATGGGTCCTAATTTGCACTTCAATTGGCCGCCTGCCCGGCCCGAAAACGGCGGTGTGGAGTGAGCGATAGCCATTTGGCTTCGGTTGCGAAATATAGTCTTTAAAACGCCCTGGCGTGCATTTCCAGGTATCATGCACCAACCCAAGCACCTCATAGCATTGCGGCACGGTATCCACGAGCACTCGAAACGCTACCACGTCCACAAGTTCTTCTAGCTGAATGCGCTTTTCCTGGAGTTTGCGATAAATCGAATAAGGCTTTTTCTCCCGCCCCATGACCTGTGCGGCAATGCCCATTTCAGACAGCCGGTGCTCGAGCGTGTGCACCACGTCATTGACCAGTCCGTCGCCTTTTTCCCGCAACAATCCAAGCCGCGCTTTAATTGACGCTTCCGCTTTGGGGTAGAGGTACTGAAAGGACAGCGAACTCAGTTCGTCTTTGATTTCATACATGCCGATACGCTCGGCCAGCGGCGCATAAATGTCCAAGGTCTCTTGCGCAATGCGGCGACGTGATGTCTCTTTGGGGTGGTATTGCAAGGTGCGCATGTTGTGCAGCCGGTCCGCCAGCTTAACCAGCAAAATGCGGATGTCTTTCGACATCGCCAAAATAAACTTACGAAAGTTTTCAGCCTGCCGCGAGGAGGTTTCAGGAATTTCGATCTGGCTGAGCTTTGTCACCCCATCGACCATTTGTGCAACGCCGGGGCCAAACAGCGATTCAATTTCGCCTTTGGTGGCCACTGTATCCTCAATGGTGTCGTGTAAAATGGCCGTAGCGATGGTGTCGCCATCAAGCTTTAGGTCGGTCAAGATACCAGCAACTTCGATGGGGTGCGACCAATAGGGATCGCCGGAATGGCGCTGCTGTGATCCGTGCGCCTTCATGGTGAAGACATATGCGCGGTTCAGCAAATCCTCATCGACCTTTGGGTCGTAGGATCTGACTTTCTCAACCAGCTCATATTGCCGCATCACGGGCATTGCGATGCTTTCTCCACGGCCATAACCAAACCGCGTTTTACCGCGATTGTATTAAGTTAGCATGTGGACATTTTTGGCGGCAACGAAAACTCAGCCGCTGGAATTAACCGATCCGATTATCTCGAGATTGAGGCTGCGGCGCGGGGACTGACATCGGCATGCCATCGTCTTCCGGTTGATCGACTTCAATGAAGCGCTGATGCGATTCAACAAGCAGCTCATGCAGATCTTCCGGTTTCAACTCATCATCGGCAATTTCGCGCAGGGCAACAACAGGGTTTTTATCGTTATCGCGGTCAACATGCAGGCTTGAGCCGGATGAAATCTCGCGGGCGCGCTCTGCGGCCATTAAAACCAGGTCAAACCGATTATCGACTTTTTCAACGCAATCTTCAACGGTGACACGTGCCATAGACGATGTATTCCTTAAATTCTGTGTTGAGCGTCGACATAAGCGCTCAAGCCGCAGAAGTCAAAGAAAGATAGGGCCCAGGCGCCGAGTTGCACCCCTTCGAAGCCTGCGAGACAGGCCCAGAGCGGTGCTTTGATAAACCGGATGGAGCCAGTTTGGGCAAAGCTCAACGAGTGGCCAAATTACAAAACCACGGTCTTGCAGCCGAACATGGGGCACTGTAGGGGTGCGTGCGCCGTGCAGAAATGCAGAGCGTAGCGGCAACCGATTGGGCCATGGTCGTTGTGCAAGGCTGCGCCAGGCGGCAGCATGTGGCAAAACATCTCCGCCGTAATCCAGCACATCTAAATCCAGCGACCGAGCTTGCCAAGCGCGCCTGCGCTGACGGTGAAAGTGTGTCTCGATGGTTTGTAATGCGCGGTTGAAGGCGTTTAGATCGAGACGTGTTTCGATTGCCGCAACTGTATTTATATAAGGCCGCTGACGGCCCGGACCGATGGGCGACGTGACATACAGGCCTGATGCGCTAAGCAAATAGGACTGCGGCAGAACATCTATCTTTGCCAATGCTGTAGCCACACACTGGCGCGGGCTGAGTGCTCGGCCATCGTGCCAAGCCGTTTTGTTCGCCCCGAGGGCAATAAATGCGATCGTCATCTATTGAGAACGCCAATACCTTTGATGAACCATTATAATTTTGGCCTCTTTTTAACCCGCATCCAGCAGCTGCACTGCCGCATCTCGCTCCATCAGATAAAGCAGCACCCGCGCGGCCGTACCGCGCTTAGTGCTTAAACTTGGGTCACTTGTCAGCAGGTATTTTGCGTCATCATCCGCAGTTTGCATCAAATTGCCGTGCACATCTAAATTGGCAAGCCGGAAATTTGGTAAACCAGATTGCCGCGTGCCAAGCATTTCGCCGCTGCCGCGCAGCCGCAAATCTTCTTCAGCAATCAGAAAGCCGTCTTCCGTATCACGCATGATCTTCAGCCGCGCTTCAGCGGTTTGTGATAGGGCGTCGCCACGCAGCAAAAGGCAGCTTGATTGCTTTGCGCCCCGCCCCACCCGGCCGCGTAATTGATGCAATTGCGCCAGGCCAAAGCGTTCGGCCTGCTCGATCACCATGATTGTTGCATTGGGCACATCAACGCCCACTTCAATAACCGTGGTGGCCACCAAAATGCGGCTTTCTCCAGCGCTAA
Organism: Pseudomonadota bacterium; assembly: GCA_039026755.1. Lineage (GTDB taxonomy): Bacteria > Pseudomonadota > Alphaproteobacteria > Sphingomonadales > CAKZYD01 > CAKZYD01. Next base: position 8,156 of record JBCCLR010000125.1, read on the forward strand.
AACGCTGCATTGCCTGCTCTTTTTCGGCGCCACTGAGGCGGCCATGCACGAGACCGACCTTCCCAGGAAATATTTTATTGAGATGCGCCTGACGCGCTTCAGCGGCCGCCTGATCCGTGAGCATGGATTCTTCGACGAGCGGGCACACCCAATAGACTTGTGCGCCGCCGTCAATAGCACGCTTTAAGCCGCCGATGACATCCTCCAGGCGGGCGAGTGAAATCACGCGCGTGTCAATGGGCTGGCGCCCCGGCGGCTTTTCATCAAGGCGGGAGACATCCATTTCGCCATATGCGGCCAGGGTCAGCGTGCGCGGAATGGGCGTTGCCGTCATCACCAGGAGGTCTGGCCGTTGTTTGCCTTTGCGCGACAGCATCAGCCGTTGATGCACGCCAAACCGGTGCTGTTCATCAATGACCGCAAGGCCCAGATTGTGATAGTCTACGGCCTGTTGAAACACGGCATGCGTGCCGACCAGAATATCGATATCCCCAGCTGCCAAATCCGCCAAAATCTGTTGCCGCGCTTTGCCTTTGTCGCGGCCAGTCAAGATCGCCAGCTGCACGTGTGTATCGCCCAACATATCTGCAAGACTTTGGCCATGCTGGCGCGCAAGGATTTCCGTGGGTGCAAGCAACACTGCCTGGGCGCCGCTTTCCACAGCTGCTAGCATGGCCATCAGCGCCACATAGGTTTTGCCTGAGCCAACATCGCCTTGTAGCAGACGCGTCATCACCGTGGGCTGCGCCATATCACCGATGATCTCTTTCACCGCGCGCGTTTGCGCGCCGGTTGGCTCAAAGGAAAGCTGCGCGTTTACCGCGCTTTGCAAAGCGCCGCTGCCGGTCAGGATTTGGCCGCGCTTTGCGCGTGCTTTCTGGCGCAAAATTCCAAGTGTTAGTTGATTGGCGAAGAGCTCGTCATAGGCCAGCCGGGCGCGCTCTCTAAGCTGGCCAGCGGGCTCAGCAGGCTGATGCAGCGCCGCTAGGCTCAAGCCCCAGTCAGGCCAATCATATTTGCGCTTTACACTGGGTTCAATCCACTCGCTCAGCTGCGGCAAGCGCTCCAGAGCTTGCCCGACAAAGCCAGTCAGTCGTTTCAACGTGAGGCCTTGTGTGAGCGGATAGACGGGCTCGATCCTGGGCAGCGTTTCAGCCTCGGCCAGCGGCACCACATAATCAGGATGCACCATCTGCAATGCGCTGCCATAAGCTTCAAGAGCGCCAGAAACGCGCCGCACTTGACCTTCCGGAAGCAGCTTCGCCAAATAATCACCGCGCGCTGAAAAATAAACGAGAGTGAGCTCTCCACCTGTCCTATCCCGGCAAAAAATCCGCCAAGGCGCTTTTGACGATGGCGCCTTTTCATAACTACCAACGGTTACGTCTAAGGTCGCGACCTTGCCAACCTGCGCTTGCGATAAGTCACGAATGGGCTGGCGATCGATGGCAGCAACCGGCAAATGCCATAACAAATGCACCGGCCGCTCAATCTTAAGCCGCTCAAGTGCTTTTTTCAGGTTGGGGCCAACTCCGCTTAGTGTCTCGACCGGTGCGAAAAGCGGAAAAAGGACGTCTGGTCGCATAACCGGGACTTTATATCGGCTTGTCAGCGCCGTCCATTCGCAATACATCGTCAAATATCGAGTTCAGTAAAGGCTGTTCATCATGAGCGAAAGCGCCCGCATACGCCGCTTGAAATTCCGCGCCAGCCACCGAGGCACAAAAGAAGCTGACTTAATGCTTGGCGGCTATGTGTACTCGCGCGCGCAGAGTTTTACCGATTCTGACCTCGATTGGCTTGAAGCGCTGATGATGCAGCAAGATGTGGACATCATGGCCTGGATCATGGGCAAGCAGGCACCGCCAGCCGCGTTTGACACGCCCATGATGCAAGACATGCGCAAGCTCGATTACATTGCAGAGACCATGAAACTAGGTTGGTAACCGCTTGAGCATCGCCGCCGACCTTCTGCGCCGCTTAGCCGGCGATAACCCACCAAAAATCATTGGCAACGCCCCGCACGGTGCCGATGCGCAACTCTTGGCGGCAAATGCGCGCCAGCACGGCGTCATACATCGTCCAAAAGCGCTGCACATCTGTTTGGATGACGCGCGGCTGAGCCAATTGAAGGACCAGCTCGCGTTTTTTGCCCCTGATATTGACGTGGTCACCCTGCCTGCTTGGGACTGTTTGCCCTACGACCGCGTATCGCCCAATGCGGACTTGTCAGCCATGCGCGTTGCAACCCTGGCACGCCTAGCGCTACAGACGCCCGATAAGCCGCAGCTTATTCTCACGACATTGAATGCCGCCACACAGCGCATTGTGCCCAAGGCGTGGCTCAGCGAGACATGCCTCACGCTGAAACGCGGCGATGCCATGGCGATGGAGGCACTGGCAATATTTTTAGCAGAGCGCGGATATCTGCGTGCCACAACGGTCAATGAGGCAGGCGACTTTGCCGTCCGCGGCGGACTGTTGGACGTGTGGCCATCTGGTGCTGACGCACCGCTGCGACTGGATTTCTTTGGCGATGAGCTTGATACCATTCGCGCATTTGACCCTGCGAGCCAACGCACCAGCCATGCGGTTGACGCACTTGAAATTATTCCCGCAAACGAACTCGATTTTTCTCCCGCCGCCGTGAAACGCTTTCGCATGGCTTATGTTGAGCATTTTGGTGCCGTTATCGATGATGACCCGATCTATCAGGCGGCAAGCGAAGCACGCCGGGCACCGGGCATTGACCATTGGATGCCGCTGTTTTTCAGCACCTTGGAGACGGTTTTTGATCTCATTGCAGACGATGCCGTTCTTACCATTGAGCAAGCGGCAAGCGAAGCGGCGAATGACCGCTTTACAGCGATCACGGACTATTATGAAGCACGAAACTCTGCATTGGAGGCAGAAGGTCAGCTTTCTGCGCCGTACAAGCCGCTACCGCCTGAAGCGCTTTATCTTGGGGAGGCCGAATGGTCTCAACGGCTG